>CAYGAN010000147.1:5364-11827 GCA_964347585.1 uncultured Planctomycetales bacterium
AACCTACGACCAACCGATTATGAGTCGGTTGCTCTAACCGCTGAGCTACGAGCCCGGCTTGCCTGGCAAGCTTGCAGGAGCGAGTGCCGCTCCCGAACAATGGATGGCATCGGCGAACTCGTCCGCCCATGCCTAATCCCGCCCATGCAGTGCCGCGGGCAAGCTCAGCCTTGCCCATTCCACCCACCGCAAGTGCACAGAACAATGCTAGATCGGCCTGGGGTAAGCGTCAAGAACCGGCGAGCCAGCCGCTGGTCTGTCGGTGCCGGCGACCGGGAGGAGTTGAACACCAGACGCGGTCTTGGTTGTGATCGCAAGGGAATTGGCAGCCGCCGCGGTTGCCGTGGGCGCGCAGTACCTCGGCGCGAGCGCTGGTCAGCACGGGCGAGGGACCGCGGCGGCGGCACCCTAGCGATTCTTGTGCCGCCATGAAGCTGACATGCCGCACGGCCCGGCCAGTACAGCCAGGAGGATCGCCACCTTGAGCGCGGTAAACCACGAAATCCTGGCTGCTACCAGCCCTTGCTCGACGGCTCCTGGGAAGATGTCGGGTATCACCCAAGCCCACAGAACCTTTACGACAAGCAGCGCCACAACGAAGGCCGCTGCACCGACCGCCAGGACGCCCGCAACAATCGCGATCAGCCACCGCGTCCTCATGAGCCAGACCTCCTAGGTCTTACGAATCACGCCGAAAGCGCACCTCCAGCCGCCAGAACACCTCTCAGAACGTGCCGGATCCATTCGGGCAGGGATCGAGCCGGCCAACTTGAGACTGCGCCAACGCCTCCCGAAGCGTCAAGCGGGAGCCTGGCACACCGGCGCACAAGACGAGCGCCCGTCTGGAGTACCTTACTGGCCGGCGCTCTTCGGACAAAGATACTTGGCGGCTTGTGCCGCTTACTTGATCAGCCCGTCCACCTGGGCGCAGAGCTCCTTGACGTGGTTGACGCTGGCGTCGAGCATCTTGCGTTCTTCAGCGTTCAGCTCGACCTCGATGACCTTCTCGATGCCATTCCCTCCAAGCATGCACGGCACGCCGACGAAGTAGCCGCCTATGCCGTACTCTTTGTCGCAGTAGGCGGCGCAGGGCATGATCCGTCGCTTGTCCTTGAGGATGGCTTCGGCCATGCGAACGGTGCCAGCGGCAGGGGCGTAGTACGCGCTGGTGCCCATGAGCTTGACGATCTCACCGCCGCCCATGCGCGTGCGCTGCACGATAGCGTCCAGGCGATCCTCGGGAATCAGTTGGGTCACGGGGATTCCGGCCACGGAGGTGTAACGCGGCAGAGGCACCATATCGTCCCCGTGTCCGCCCATGAGCAGGGCGTCGATGTCTTCGACGCTGCAATCCAGCTCCATGGCGATGAACGTGCGGAAACGTGCGATGTCGAGCATGCCGGCTTGACCGACGACGCGGTTGGTGGGGAACCGGCTCGCCTTGTAGGCGGCGTACACCATCGCGTCGAGCGGGTTAGAGACAACGACCAAGACGCAGTTCGGGCTGTCGGCCACAACGTTCTTGGTGACTTCAGTGACAATTCTTGTGTTTGTCTCGAGCAGCTCATCGCGGCTCATGCCGGGCCTTCGAGGGATACCGGCGGTGATGACGGCCACATCGCTGTCGGCGGTCTCTTGATAGGTAGCTGTCCCGATGATGTTGGCGTCGAATCGTTCGACGGGCCCGCATTGGAGCAGGTCGAGCGCCTTGCCCTTGGCAAGATCCTCCTTCTCAGGGATATCGACCAGGACGACGTCGCCCAGTTCCTTTTCCGCGGCCCATTGGGCACATGCTGCGCCGACATTGCCGGCGCCGATCACGGTTATCCTGTTGCGTCTCATACTTCGGCCTCCAAAGAAGCGGATTCCACCAGAAACCTCGCATAACGTAAGCTCCCGAATCGCGGGAGAGATTCTAACCTGCGGCGATCGGCGCCTCGCCGAGCGGGCAAGCATCATACGCGGACCGCGGGGGCCATTCAACGGCTTCGCCACACGGGGGCTTCGCCGATGCCGGGTACGTGTGTAGCCGCACACGCCCGACGGCTAAGCCAGTCGGTCCGCCAGAACGAAACGCGGCGGGGCTCGTCAGCGACGGTTGCTCGCGCGGCCCTGGCGCCATCAGGGCGAAGCGCCGTCGGCAAGCGGTGCATGCCCCGTCTCGCCCTCGGTGAAGCCAGCCTCGGCCAAAGCGGCGCGATAGTCTGCTGGGACGTTGACGTTGCGAAGCGAACGCAACTCCGGATCGACGTCCCGCAACTGCTCGTGCGCAACCTCGCGCGTCTTGACCGCTGCCAGTAGTTCCGTAACACGCAGCCGGCCCTGACCGAGTAGGTCGTTGGCGGCGCTCAAGACTTCGAGGCGGTACACAGCGGCCAAGACGTGGTGCCGGCCTTCGACGACGGGCACAACCACTTGATGGTCGCCGAGCAATTCGATCATCCGTTCGACGAATTCGGAAGCCAACAGAGGCAGGTCGCAAGAGCAGACGAAGGCAAGTTCGACTCGGCCCGCCAATGCGGTCAGCCCGGTCGCAATGCCCTGCAGCGGGCCCCGGCCGGCCACGTCGTCACGTGCGATCGAAACATCAGGCGGCAGCGGCGGAAGCTTGTTCGTCGGCCCGGCGGCAACAACCACCGGTTGCACCACCTGGCTGAGAAGACGCGCCACTCGCTGCAGCATCAACTCATCGCCGAACGGCAGCCAAGCTTTCGGTCTGCCCATTCGGCGACTGTCTCCGCCGCAAAGAACGATGCCGCCCACTTTCGTCGTCGCCACCGATGTCATCCGTCAGGCCACTCGCGAAACATCAGCATACGTATTCGCTCCCGGCAGGCAACTCGTCCCGGCACATGCACGATGGGTGACCGTCCGCCCAAAGCCGCTAAGATACTACTCATGCGTCGCATCGAGATGCACAGCGGCGGAAGAAACGGGCAATTGGGAGCCAGCAACGACGCCCGTCTGGGCGGCGTGTCCCTTCGCGCCATCGTGATCGGCACGATCGGCGTGCTATTCGTGGCCGTCGTCGCACCGATCAACGATTGGTACCTACACAACACGTACTTCGTCGGCAATCACTTCCCGGTGGGCGTGCTCTGTGTCCTGCTCGTATTCGTTGTGGTTCTGAACCCTGTGTTGCATCTTTTCGGGCGCCGGCACCGTCTGTCCGCCGCCGAGATGACCCTGATTCTGGGCATGATGCTCGTGGCTGCCTCGATGCCCAGCTCAGGCTTGCACCGACTGTGGAGCCCGGCCCTGATGGGGCCCTTCTACCACCTGCCCGAGCACGACCAGTGGCGGTGGATAGTGAACCTGTGGCCGCGCTGGATGTTCCCGACCACCGACCCGTACAACGAAGACGTCCTGTACGCCTACTGGAACGGCAGCGCACCGGGGACCGGGGTGCCTTGGGGCGCCTGGCTGAGACCGATCGCGATCTGGGCGGTCTTCCTGGTGCCTTTGTTCGGCGGAACGCTTCTCGTGATGAACATCCTTCGGCGCCAGTGGGTCGAACATGAGAAACTGCCGTTTCCGCTGGCGGCAGTGTATCTCGAGATCGTCCAGGAGCCAGAGCCGGGGCATCTAGTCAATCGCTTTTTTCGCAACCGCACCATGTGGCTCGCCGCCGGCGGCGTCCTGTCGATTCACTTGCTCAACGGCCTTCACGTGTACTTTCCCCACGTGCCTGCGCTTCCGCTCTACTACAATGTCCACGCCGCTTTCTCGGAGGAGCCGTTCCGCTACCTGCCGTACTACATCAAGCTCTCCCATGTCTATTTCCTAGTCATAGGCTTGGGCTTTCTGGTCAGCCGGGAGGTTGTCCTTAGCCTATGGCTGTTTGTGGTCCTGGAGGCGGTTGTCCAGATGTTCTGCACGCGCGTGGGGTACGACGTGGCGGTCTCGCTCGGGCCTGTGCGCGTTGGAGCTTACCTGGCTGCGGCCACGGTGATTGTCTGGGTGGCCCGCCGCCACCTGCTCCACGTTCTCCGCTGCGCCATCGGTCTGGACCGGGACACCGAGAGCCGCGAGTACGCGTCCTACCGGGCGTCCGTGGTCGGGCTGTTGGCCTGCTTTGCCGTGTGCACGGTGTGGCTGACATTCGCCGGCATGTCGCCGCTCTTGGCCCTCATGTTGGTCACGGCCATCTACGTTGTCTTCCTCGTTATGACACGGATCATCGCTGAGACAGGCCTCTTCTATATTCAGCCGGGCTTTCCCCTGCTGGACATGTTTCGCGGCCTAAGCCACCCGCTCAGCACGCCGCGGGATCTGGCCTTGGCCGTTATCCCTGCTCTGGTGCCACGCGACGTCCGAACGACGACGATGCCTTACGTGGCGAATGCCATGCGCCTGGGCGATGCGAATAGTCGGCTGCGCCGGCGTCGGTTTCTCATCGCCCTCGCAGCGGCCCTGGTCCTGGCCATGTTCGCCGGCGGCTACGCCCATCTGAAGCTGCACTATCGCTTCGGTGCGATGAGTACCTTCTACGGCTGGGCCAGGATCGCAGCACTCAGCGAACACATGACTCGCTGCACCGATCTGGAGCTGCGGGGTGCGCGGGCCTCGCCGACCCTGAGCGAGGTGGGAGCCGGCGCGGGGGTCTATGGGGTGTTTAGCGCCCTGCGCTTGCGGTTCGTCTGGTGGCCTCTGCATCCGGTCGGGTTCCTGACCGCGGCCTGTTGGCCGGTGCGGTGGATGTGGTTCTCGTTGATGCTCGCCTGGCTATGCAAGACCGCCGTGCTCCGCATCGGAGGGTGGGCGGTCCACAACCGCGTCAGGCCCTTCTTCATCGGCCTGGCGTTCGGCGAAGCCGTAGCCGCCGCGTTCTGGATGATGGTCAAGATCGTCCTATTCGCCTCCGGCAGCGCGGGAAAGAACATCATCCTTTTGCCAACGTAGAGGCCCGGTCCGCGATAGACCGCGGACCGTGACCTCACCATTCAGCCCGTGGCAACGCGGCGCGGACGGGTGTATCATGCCCGCCGGGCTTGCATCACGACCGGAGGTGCCGCTATGCCTGCCAAGCGAATCCTGATCATCGTAGGCGACTACGTCGAAGACTATGAGGTCATGGTTCCGTATCAGATGCTGCTCATGGTTGGTCACCACGCGGACGTGGTCTGCCCGGACAAGCGCGCCGGTGATGCCGTCGCGACAGCGGTGCACGACTTCGAGGGACAGCAGACCTACAGCGAAAAGCGCGGACACAACTTCAGGATCACGGCCGACTTCAACAGTGTGCGAGCCGAGCGGTACGACGCTCTGGTGATCCCGGGCGGCCGGGCGCCGGAGTACCTCCGGCTCAACCCGAAAGTGATTGCGTTGGTCAGGCACTTCGCCGACAACAACAAGCCCATCGCCAGCATTTGCCACGGTCAGCAGCTCCTGGCGGCAGCCGACGTGCTGAAGGGCAAAGCGTGCATGGCCTACCCGGCTGTCCGGCCGGAGATCGAGCGAGCCGGCGGCAAGTACGTCGAGGCCGATGAGACATTCTCGAACGCCCATGCCGACGGCAAGCTGGTGACAGCCGCCGCCTGGCCCGGCCATCCGGCCTGGATGCGACAGTTTCTGCAAGCCCTTGGCTCGAAGATCGAGCCGTAGGCGTATCGTTCGCGGGCCGCCGCCGCACTCAGCGTCCGGCTGGCCCTTCCTAACCCGGCCGAGGGACGGGTCATCGCGGCCAGCGTCGGGCGGCAGATCCGGCCGTGCCGAGCGCAAACGTCCGCGTTGGCGCGCAGCTCATCTGCTAGCGGGCCAACGCCGATAATGCTATAATGATCTGAACAAGTGAATATCCGGGGGCGATTAGGGCTCGACCGGGCAGGTTGATGGTAAGGTCGCGTGCCCAGGTTGTCAGGAGGCCTGGTAAAACACCTGGCACAACCTTTACATGCCAACTCACAGTTGCGCATGGCCGCTTAATCGCGGCTCGTCCGGCTAGCGACGCCTGCTAGCTAGTTTGGGCGAAAGCAGCAGGCTGGCTCGGTGCGGCTGCTCGGCCCGCAGCGGGTGAGATCTACGTCGAGCTGGCGAGCCGCAAAGCCTGTCGATGGGCGTTGCGGCAAGCGAGAATCAAAACACCGACTACGCACGTAGAAGCCGTGCCGGAAATGTCACGGGACGGGGGTTCGATTCCCCCCGCCTCCAATCTCCGACACTTGTGTCATGAGCTGTCTATCATGGCCAAGCCTTGTCTTCTGGGACAGTTGCACTCCCGTCTCTACCGCGCCCTTTGTGCCATTTGATGCCACTTGGCGCACGGAAAAGCCGTCAGTCGGTACAACACACGGTACAACGGGGTCCGCCGTCGCATTCTCGGTGCTTGTTGCCCTACAAACTGGAACGCGAGCTGGTGGGCGAGTCGCAGTCGCGAAGATAAGAAGACGACTCAACGGCACCACCGCGGCAAAACGTGCGAGCCGGCCCGGGAGGGCGCCGATCGCCTGGAAGGACGGAGCGT
>CAYGAN010000148.1:0-2872 GCA_964347585.1 uncultured Planctomycetales bacterium
CGATCGAGCCTGCTGAGCAAGCAGTGACACGTGGTCGGGTCGGTGAAGTGTACCAATTGCCAGGGCCCGACTTCGACCCGGTGGCCGTGACGGCCTGCGACGACGCACTGCGACTGGCGGTGGACCCCTAGATGTTGCTTGTTGACCGGGGGGGATGCAAGAAGACAACGAGCGGCTCATGGCCTCGCCGGTAGCGAGCCACGATGCCCGGCGACCCGCCGAATTGAAGTCGATAGGCCTGTTCGCGTCGGAATCCGCCCGGCAATTCGGGTGGAATAGCAAAATGAAGCGCCGGAGCGGCGGCGCTGGCGGCGTCGGCCTCCATCGGCTCGGCTTTGTAATGCGCAAAAAACCGTTGGACGGCCTCGTCCACGTCGGAGGCTAGCCGGGCTGGTCCTGAACCGGCCGCAAACCCCCTTCTCGCCTTGAAGATTCGGCTGGCGCAGAGCATCTAAGAACTGCGGATATCAGCGGCAGTGTCTTCCAGGGCGGATCAGTGAAGGTGGCGTTGATTGTCGCGCGAAAGGTTGTGTCTGGCATGACGGCGGAGGATAATCCTCGTTGGTGCCACTATGCTTTGCGCGGGCCGGCGCAAGTGGTTGTGTTCGAGGGCACATCACGCTCACTTTGTGAGAGGGAGTTCCGGTTCGGGCCCACTGTTCTGGGAGACATCTCAATGTCGGGTGTTGGCTCATGGCTCCGCTGGGTACATGATGCGGTTTTCGTTGGTACTCAAGCCGGGACGGCCGCAGCGATCGCGCTGCTGAGCGGCTGCTCGCTCAGTCAGACGGGGGCACAGGAGGTTTCAGCCGCGTGGGAGGAGCACCAGGGGCAGCTGGCGTCGAGGTCCGAGAGCTACGCGCAGGTGCCGACGGCGCGGGTAAGACCCACTACGGTGCCGGCTGAGACCCGGCCGGCGCCGCGACCGGAAGCAGCGGCCAAGCTGCGCGATTATCTTGTCCTTGCGCTTCAGAACAATCCGGACATCAAACGTGCCGAGGAAGTTGCGCATGCCAAGGCAGCCCGGATTCCGCAGGCCACAGCGCTTCCGGATCCTTTGCTGTCCACGAAGACACTTCCCGAGCCGGTCCGCACGGCCGAGGGCGACAACTTCTTGATCCTGGGCGTCAGTCAGAAGATTCCGATTCCACCAAAGCTGGATCGTGCCGGCAGAATCGCCCTCGAAGAGACGCGGATGGCGATAGCACAGTGGGAGCAGACCCGCCTCCGCGTCATTGCCGACGTCAAGCGGGCGTACTTTCAGCTGTACATCGTGGACAAGACGATCGCCATCACGCGGGAGAACCAAGGCTTGCTGGTCGGTCTGATCGACGTGGCGCGCGGCCAAGTGGCGGCGGGTAGGCGCCCTCAAGAGGACGTGCTGCGGGCGCAAGTGGAGCTCTCGAACCTGGAAAGTCAACTCATCGGGCTGCGCCAGCGTCGGCTGACAACCGAGGCGATGCTCAACACTGTTTTGAACCGTGACCCCACCACGCCGACCCCCACGCCAGAGCCGTTCGATGTACGGCAGACGGACCTGAAGCTCGGAGCGCTGTTCGCTCGGGCGGTGCAGGTGAATCCTGAGCTGAGGCGATTTGAACGCCAGATTGAGCGCGAGCGGGAGGCCGTCGCGCTGGCCCGTTTGGCTTACTGGCCGGACTTCACGGTCGGGTTCGAGTGGATGCTGATGGAGCCTCGCGACGCCTTTCGACCGCCCCGCAACCCGGAGACGTTTCAGCGCCCGGCGGTGTCCCGATTGAGCGAGGACGCCAGCGACAACTGGGCGATCATGTTCGGCTTCAACGTGCCGATCTGGTTCGAAAAGATCGAGGGCGGCATTCGGGAGGCAAGACGTCGCCTAGCCGGATCGATGCAGCAGTATGCTGCGTCCCGGAACATGGTGCACCTGCGAATTGAGGATGCTTTGACGCGCGTTCGAGCTCAGCAGGAGCTTGCTGAGCTTTTCGACACCACGATCATCCCACAGGCCCAACAGGCCTATGAGGTCTCGCGGGCGGGGTACGTGGCGGGGACGTCGGACTTCCAGTACGTCATCGACAACTGGCAGAAGTGGCTGACGTTTACCATCCAGTACCACCGGGCGATCGGTGAGCTGGAGCGCAGCGTCGCCGATCTGGAGCAGGCTATCGGTCTGAGCCTGTCTGAGGCGGGAGCGTCCCCATGAATCCATCGGAGAAAAAGCGGCAATTGACCATCCGGCTCGTGGTGTTGGTCGGCGCGGCCGCGCTGGCGGTCGGAGTTGCGGGCGGGGTGTGGCTGGCCAGACGCGGCGCCGGCGAGGCCGTTGGGGCCGATCAGTGGTACACGTGCGGCATGCACCCGAGTGTCATTCAGAAGGGGCCTGGGAATTGCCCGATCTGCGAAATGAGACTCACGCCGCTCAAGACGCAGCCCGAGGGTGACCAGCGCGCCCGGCCCGGGCCCAAAGAACGGAGGGTCCTGTATTGGCGGGCGCCGATGAACCCGAACTACGTGTCCGACAAACCCGGAAAGAGCCCCATGGGAATGGATTTGGTGCCCGTCTATGCCGACGAGGGCGAGTCGCCCTCCGGCCACACCATACGAATCGACCCGGTTACCGTCCAGAACATGGGAATCCGAACCGCGGCGCTGAAACGCGGACCGCTGGTCAAGACCATTCGGACGGTCGGCCGGATCGACTACGACGAACAGACCGTCACCTTCATCAACACCAAGTTCGAAGGATGGATCGAAAAGCTCTATGTCGATGAGACCGGCCAACACGTTGACAAAGGCCAACCGCTGTTCGACGTGTACTCCCCCTACCCCGACCACGCCGACCACTGGAACCGGAGCTTCATCGAGGACATCTGGGGCGAGGAGGTCGCCA
>CAYGAN010000148.1:2882-11797 GCA_964347585.1 uncultured Planctomycetales bacterium
AGGCCCGCCGGCTCGTGGAGGCGGCGCGCGTCAAACTCAGCTATCTGGATGTCTCGGACGAGCAGATCGAAGAACTGGCCAAGACCGGCGGCATCCAGAAGTCGCTTACGATTCATTCGCCGGCCGAGGGAGTCGTTACCGAGAAGATGGCCTTGGAGGGAATGTACGTTAAACCGGGCATGAAGCTCTATACCATCGCTGACCTGTCACGCGTGTGGGTCTATGTTGATATCTACGAATACCAACTGCCGTGGGTCCGCATCGGGCAGACGGCCACGATGACGTTGCCCTACATTCCGGGCAAGGGGTTCGCAGGCGAGGTTGTTTATATCTACCCCTACCTCGAACAGCAGACCCGGGTGATCAAGGTGCGGCTTGAATTCGAGAACGAGGCGCTCGAATTGAAACCGGAGATGTATGCCAGCGTGATGCTGGCGGCGGAGCTTGGGCGGGACGCGCTGCTCATCCCCCGCGAAGCGTACGTCGATTCGGGTGTGCGCAAGCTGGCCTTTGTGGATTTGGGAGGCGGCAGGTTCCAGCCCCGCGAGATACAGGTTGGCGTCGAGGGCGAGGACGGGATGGTCGAGGTGTTGTACGGGCTCGACGAGGGCGACGTCGTGGTCACGAGCGGCCAGTTCATGCTCGACGCCGAGAGCAAGCTCAAGGAAGCCGTCGCCAAGATGATGGAGGCCAGTCGCACACCCTCTGAGAAGAAGCCGCAAGGCGGCGGCACCGCCAGTGAACATGCACGTCACGATCCGCATGCGGGCCATCAGACGCCGACAACCCAACCGGCGACGACGGTGCCACGCGGTGCCGAGTTCGCCTGCCCGATGGAACGGCACCCCGACGAAGCGGACCCAGCGAACCGCGGGCCCTACTTCGCGTCAGAGCCAGGCCGGTGCCCTCGTTGCGGCATGACCCTTAAGCCGGTCGGTGAGCTGGCGTGGGCCCTAGCGCGTCAGGCGGCGAAGGGCGGCGATGTCGCATACACCTGTCCCGATCATCAGCACGTTTTCTCAAGGGCCTCCGGCAAGTGCCCACGATGCAGTAAGAACCTTGAGCCGTTCAAGGTCATGTACACCTGCCCGGATCCCCAGCACGCCGGTGTCGTGAGCACTTTGCGAGGCCGCTGTCCGCACTGCAGCAAGGAGCTCGCGCGATTCCGCGGGGTCTGGCTCGGCGAGGAGATGGCTGAGGCGAACGTCCCGCCGACAACGCAGCCGGCTGCTGCTGCTGCATATCGTTGCCCGGTGCACCCGCTGGTCCACAGTGACGTGCGGGGCGCGTGCACGATCTGTGCTGCGCCTCTGGCAGCGGCTACAACGCAGCCGACGATGACGGAACCGACCGGCAAGCGGCTGACCCGCCTGCCGGCCGATGCCCGGTTCGTCTGTCCGATGCAAGAATGCCAGGCATTCGCTGCCGAGCCCGGACAGTGTCCGACGTGCGGGATGGGGCTGAAACCTATCGAGCAGGTCGAATGGGCCCGTAAGGCCAAGGGGATGGCACCGGCGCCGCCCCGCCCAGACACGGGGTTTGTCTGCCCGATGCATCCCGAACAGGCTCGCAGCGACACGCCGGGCATCTGCGCGATCTGCGCGATGCAACTCGTACCGGCCAAGCAGTTCAAGAGACCAACCACCGCTCCGGCGCGCGTCCGCCAGGAGCTCGACTACGTTACGGAACACTACCTGGCCTTGCACCGTCTGTTGGCGTCTGACAGTACAAAGGACGTCGCACGCCACGCGCTCGGCGTCGCGGCCGCCAGCAGCGAGATGCTCAAGCACCTGGCGGAGTGGGACACGCCGAATCGAGACAGCATCGCGGACGCCGCCGGACAACTGCACGCGGCAGCGCTCAAGATCACCGGCCGGCAGATCGAGCACGATCGGGTCCCGTTTGTCCAGCTCAGCGCGGCAATGGTGTCGCTGCTGGATTACCTTCGGCCGAACGAACAGCGTTGGCCCAAGCTGATCATCTTTCACTGCCCGATGACCAAGGCGGATTGGATCCAGGCGAGCGAGGAGACAGCGAATCCTTACTACGGTTTTAAGATGCTCGACTGTGGCCGGGTGAAGCAAACCAAGTAGCTCGCGCGCCGGCCGCCGGTCTGCCTGTACACTCCGGTCATCTGCGCCGAAGAGGAACACGAATGATCGCCAGGATCATCGAGTACTGCGGCCGGAACCGGTTGCTCGTGCTGTTGTTGACCGCCTTCGTGGTGGCGGGGGGAATCTGGACGATCTACAACATCCGTCTGGATGCCATTCCCGACCTGTCGGACGTGCAAGTTATCGTCTTTACCGAGTATCCGGGCCAAGCCCCACAGGTCGTCGAGGATCAAGTCACCTACCCGCTGACCACGGCCATGCTGGCGGTTCCTTACGCCAAAGTGGTTCGGGGGTATTCGTTCTTCGGTTTCTCGTTCGTGTACATCATCTTTGAGGACGGCACGGACCTGTATTGGGCCCGGTCGCGAGTTCTTGAATACCTAAACTACGTCTCCGGGCGCCTGCCGAAGGGGGTCACGCCGCAGCTCGGCCCGGACGCGACCGGTGTGGGTTGGGTTTACGAGTACTCCCTGCGCAACGGGTACTACTGCCCCAAGCACCCGGGGGGCATGTACCGCCATCCCAACGAGCCGGACAAGTGGTACGCGACGTTGGCGGAGGCCCCTGAGGAGATCCGCGACGAACTCGAGCGCGTCCGGATGTTCGAGCACGCAGGCATCTGCCCGTGGGACGGCAAGACGGAACTGAAGCTGGCCGAGTATGACCTGTCCGAGCTGCGAAGCATCCAGGACTGGTACCTGCGCTACGAGATCACGTCGGTGGAAGGCGTGGCGGAGGTCGCCTCTGTCGGGGGGTTCGTCCGCCAGTATCAGGTGGTGGTTGATCCGGATCGACTGCTCGCTTACGGCATCCCGCTCGGCGAAGTCAAACAGGCCGTCCAGCGATCGAACAGCGACGTGGGCGGGCGGGTCTTGGAGATGTCCGAGACGGAGTACATGGTCCGCGGACGGGGGTATGTGGCGTCGCTTTCGCCGGAGCAGATCCGCAAGGCTCATGCATCCGGGGTCCCCCTGAGCCGCGTGCGGGCCCGGCAGGGGCTCGAAGACCTCGGCAGGATCGCCGTTCGAGCGACCGCCGGGGGCACGCCGGTGTATCTGGCCGACGTCGCGGACGTTCATCTCGGTCCAGAGCTTCGCCGCGGCCTGGCCGAGGCCGATGGTGAGGCAGAAGTGGTCGGCGGCATCGTCGTCATGCGTTTCGGGGGAAACGCGCTGGAGATCATCCGCAATACCAAGGACAAGCTCGAGAAGCTCAAGCAAGGGCTCCCGCCGGGCGTGGACGTCGTCACCGAATACGACCGCTCAGCCTTGATCGAACGCGCAGTTGACACGCTCAAAGAGAAGCTCGTCGAAGAGATCATCGTCGTGGCGGTCGTCTGCGCGATCTTCCTGCTGCACCTGAGGAGCAGCCTGGTGGCAATCTTCGTGCTCCCGACGGCGGTTCTGGCGAGCCTGATCATCATGCACGTGATGGGCATTAACGCCAACATCATGAGCTTGGGCGGCATCGCGATCGCCATCGGCGCGATGGTCGATAGCTCCATCGTGATGGTGGAAAACGCCCACAAGCACTACGAGCGCGACGGGGGCAGGAAGCCTCACGCCGACATCATCATCGGCGCCGCCAAGGAGGTGGGCCCGACGCTCTTTTTCTCGCTGTTAATCATCACCGTCAGCTTCATTCCGATCTTCGTGTTGGGCGAGCAGAGCGGCCGGCTCTTCAAGCCGCTGGCTTATACGAAGACTTTCGCCATGGCCGCTGCGGCGTTCCTGGCGATCACGATCGTGCCCGTCCTCATGATCTATTTTGTACGCGGGCGCATTCTCGACGAGCGGACCAATCCGATCAGCCGCCTACTCCAGCGGGTCTATGAGCCGTTCTTCTGGGCCGCCATGAAAGGCAAGTACGTAACCTTGCTGATCGCGGCTCTGCTGATCGCCAGCGCCATCTTGCCGTTGCAGGAGTACATCTTCGGCCGACAGGTGATCGGCGAGGCCGTCTCGTGGCTGAAGATGGAGCGCCAGATCGGCAGCGAGTTCATGCCGCCGCTCGACGAAGGCGACCTGCTCTACATGCCCACGACCGACCCGGGCATCAGCATCACTAAGGCTCGCGAGCTGCTCCAACAGACCGACGCGCTGATCGCCGCTTTCCCGGAGGTGCACCACGTCTTCGGCAAGATCGGCCGCGGCGAGACCGCCACCGACCCGGCGCCGCTGAGCATGATCGAGACGACCATCATGCTCGATCCGGACCGAAGCAGGTGGCGGAAGCGCCACTTGGATCGGTGGTTTGCGTTCCTTCCGGAATGGCTGAAGCGATACTCAGGTCTGCACTACTTCTGGCCTGAACAGCGCCCGATCACGATCGAGGAGCTGAGCTACGGGTACGAAGACCGGGGCAAGCACGTACCCGGGCTCAATGAAGTCGTGGCCTTCCCGGGTTTGACCAACGCGTGGACCATGCCGATCAAGACACGCATCGACATGCTCAGCACGGGTATCAAGACGCCGGTGGGTATTAAGATCATGGGCGACGATCTGGCGGTTCTCGGCGATCTTGCCGAGCGAATCGCGTCACAGGTTCGCATCCTGCCGGGCACGCTGAGCGCCTATCCGGAGAAGACCGTGGGCGGGAACTATGTGGACTTCAATATCAATCGCGACGAGGTGGCACGGTATGGGCTGCATGTTGGGGACGTTCAGGACGTAATCCTCTCGGCGATGGGCGGGATGAATATTACTTGGACCGTGGAAGGACTGGAGCGCTACCCGGTCAACCTTCGTTACAAGCGTGAGCTTCGTGACAACCTGCCTGCACTCAAGCGGGCGCTCGTGTCCACACCATCGGGAGCGCAGGTGCCTTTGGCACAACTTGCTGAGGTCGAAATCCATAAGGGCCCGCCGTCCATCAAGAGCGAGAACGCCCGCAAGACCGCCTGGGTTTACGTGGACCTGACCACCAAGGATGTCGGCGGATGGGTCGAGCACGCTCGGGAGGTGGTGGCCGAGAACGTGTCCCTGCCCACCGGGTACAGTATCGTCTGGTCCGGCCAGTACGAGTACATCCAGGCCGCCAACCGCCGGCTCACCATCGCGGTGCCCGTCGTGCTCGTTATCATCGTCCTGCTGCTGTACCTCTCGCACAAGAGCTGGCTCGACACCTGCGTGGTCTTGCTGGCCGTGCCGTTCAGTTTGATCGGTGCGGTCTGGTTCCTCCATCTGGCCGGTTACAACATGTCGCTGGCCGTCTGGGTCGGGCTGATCGCCTTGGCCGGCCTGGACGCCGAGACCGGCATGGTCATGCTGCTCTACCTTCACAACAGCTACGACCGTTTCAAGGCCGAAGGGCGGATGAAGACACTCGACGACCTCAAGGCGGCTATCCATGAGGGGGCAGTGCTTCGCATCCGGCCCAAGACCATGACCGTCATGACGACGATGATGGCTCTTGTGCCGATCATGGTTGGCACGGCGACAGGCTCAGACGTGATGAAGCGCATGGCCGCACCCATGTTCGGGGGATTGCTGACCAGCTTCGTCATGGAGTTGCTGATCTACCCGGTGATCTTCCTGGTGGCCAAGCAATTCGAGATGTGGCGAGCGCGACGCAGAAACCATCCGCTCCCCGCCGCCTCTACCACCTGAGCCGACAGCCGGTCCAGCCGGCGCCGCGATGGTCGAGACCAGGCCGCGTCAGCGATGGACAACGAGGTTCAGGCTGGCGACAAGCCGCCGCCCCCGGGACCGTTAGAGCGAACCGGTATAGCTGACTTGGAATGTGCCGAAGTCGATCAGATCGACATCCTGGTCGCCGTCGAGGTCACATAGGGGGCAATCGTAATCGGGCAGCAGGTCCGGAATTGCCGCGTTCGGGCCGTTGTAACACGCCTCGAGGGTGTCGAGATCGTCTACGTCCACGTCGCAGTCGCCGTCGAAGTCGGCCGGCGGCGCGGTACACGCGCCACAGACCTCCACGTCGTCAACGTAGAAGCCTTCATACGCGTTGGCAAGCTGATCGACCGTGCGGAATCGGAAACGGACTTGAACGTTCGAGCCAGCCATCGCCGACAGATCCACCGTCGCCGATAGCCACGCGCCGCTCGGATCGACGAGCAGAACTACGCCGGGCAACGAGTCGTCGTTATGGGCCACGACGGCGAACGGGCCTCCGTTCTCGGAGACCTCGACAGAGGCCATGTCGTACGAACTTGGCATCCCCTCGGTCTCGAGGAAATAGTTGAACGAGAGTTTGACGGGCGCTGACACGCCGGCCAAATCGACCACCGGCGACGTAGCTACGCCCTCGGACTGCCCGGCGTCATAGTCGCACTGCGCATCGACCCCGTAGTAGAGGGACGTGGGGGTGCTGTGACCTGAGCTCGGCGACTCGCACGCGGTCGTGAGATGCCACAGCCCGCTGCCATCGCCGAACGTGTTGTCGATGGTGAAGTCGCCGAGGCCCAATTCGAAATCCTCGCTGTAAACAGGGATGCAGGGGGGCGGGACGACCGTATCGAAGGTGAATGTCATGCTCGGCCCGGAAGCACTGATCGCTGAGATCGAGTTGTTGGTGACGATGACGATCCCGTCCTGATACGCGTTTGTGTTGGGGATTGTCTCGCTATTGATGGCCGAGACGCCACCCGCGTGGTACACGTCTGCGCCGTCGCCGCGGTTGTTTCCCCGTTCGAGATCGTAACTGCCGTCCGCTTGAAGAAGAGCGACCCGGTAGTGGTTGTTGTTCTCCGGCCAGCCCGGCTGGCCGGGATAGCCCTCATCTGTGTTCACATCGTTAAGTATTAGCGAGCCCTTGCTTTCGTCGATGTGCCAGATCGCGAGCCCGCCCTGCGGCATCACGCTTTCGAATCCGACCGGTTGGCGGTTCTCGATTAGCAGGTACTCGCCGCTCGGGTATCCGGTGTCGATCCGGAACGCGGTGGGATTCGTCTCCACTTGCGGAGCGACGTATGTGTCGGGAGCAGTGATTACCGTTGGCGCTATCCATCCAAGAAATATCTTGCTCCACGCGCAGAAGTGCGGGGGATGAAGCTGGGTGTTGTCAAATCCCCAACTGTTGGCCATCATGCCGTACGATCCGACCCCTTCCCCACCTCCATCCGTGTCGTAGAGGTCAGGCAAACCGAAAAAGTGACCCGTCTCGTGCGCGATGACGCCGATACGCCCGATCTCGGTCCCGCTCGTCCCCCACAGCGCCGGCTCGGTGTGGTAGTCGGCGACCTTGATCCCCTCGTCGCTGGTCCAGGTGCTGATGCTCCAACTGTGGGACCAGATTCGGTCGGGACTGCCGTCGAACTCTGCACCGTACCCGGAGTGGATAAAGTCGATCGCATCTACGAAGTCGTCGGCGTCGTTGTCGAACTGGCTGAAGTCAACCAGAGGATCGACGGCGTCGAGCGCGTCCTCGACCATACTCTGGGCGTTCCGCGGGTAGAGACCCAATCCAGATGCCCCGTTTGTATACCAGTCTTCGCTATGAGGCAGGTCAACCCAAGCTGCGACGGTGCTCTCGAGCGTCATCGTCCCGTAAGAATTCTCAGTGAAACAGTCTCTTACACTACCCGTTGGAGCCAGTGTGGGGTCTCCGCCGACGGCGTTGAAAAGCGTATCGTAGTCTGGTTGCGGGCGTGTGTGCGTGCCGAAGATGTGGTCGCTGAACTTGCACAGGACCACTAGGTTCTTGACCGTGCCGACGGGCGGAACGCCCACAGGCGCCCGGCCGAGCTGCGCAGGCATGGCCAGCGCGGACGCCCGCGTTTCGTCTCGAACCCGGGGCGGCGGAAGCACTCGCCGGGCCAAGCCGACCGCACGCGGGTCCGCTTTGCCCACAAGCCACTGCGTCGGTGCCAGCTTGCCTTGGGCGTCGAGCTTCGCATACGCGTATTGGCCCCCGTCAACTACGACCGTGTATCCGTCGAGGTCCTCGAGCCAGTGGAAGTACTCATCGCCGCGGACGAGCAGTCTGATCCTCGTGCCGTCGGGCTGTTGAGCGTCAAACGGAAGTGGGTTGGCTGGAATCGCGTGTGCCGATTGAGCCCCCATTAGCAGGAAAGCCAGAGCGGCGAAGATCGCCGCCGTGGGCACACGGCTCGCACTCTTGGGAACTGGCACCGTGCCTCTTTCGCCGCCGGTCCGCTTAATAGGTTCGCCCTCCAACTCACACGGCTCAATACATGGAAAGGGGAGCACGGCAGAATGGCCCTCCCCACTTCCATAAGCAGCTTCCTGCAATCATTCTACTGTGTCGCCGGGTGGCAGGCAACTACCTCCGCGGCCCGTGCCACAAGGTGGCAAGGTGGGTGTCCCACCCAGGGGCGATGGCCCCCTGAACGTGCCGAGCTCGCCTTCCGTACTCTCGCCATCGGCGTAGCTCCAGCGCGAGGTCCGGTTTCAATCAGGCGCCACACTATCTTGGGGCGACCTATGAGCGAGCCGGTGTCAAGCCGGGCATGGGAGCGATTCGAAGCTCCTCCACGCATCCATCCGGCACGGTCCGCTTCTCGGGCGTGCCACGTACCATGGTTCGGATGTCCCATTTGGGTCATCTGGATACGTCGCGGCGGGGCCTTGGGAGATGTCACATGGATCCAGCTCGTCCTACCAAGCCTGGGGATCAAGACCCCCCATCCGGACCAGAACGAGGTGCCCGTGGAGAGTACAGGCGTGTTTCACTGTCCGCAGCGCGAATCGGATCTGCGCACCCCGCTTCTCGACTACGTCGTCAATAAGGCGGATCCACTCAAGCTCATGCCTCACGGTGCCACATGCGTGAACATGATCCGACATTCGGACAGGTCCAGCGCGTTGATCGAACCGTCCG
>CAYGAN010000149.1:0-4355 GCA_964347585.1 uncultured Planctomycetales bacterium
ATGGAAACGCTCGGCCATCCGGCGCTGGAGGAGCGTTGGCGGGGATATCAAAGCGTGACAGCCTGAGGCGGTAGTCCTTAGCGCAACCCGTCGGAATCGGGTAACCGTCCCGAGGAACGAGTCGAGAAGATAGGCGGTAAAGAGGACGCCTCAGCTTGCCGCCCAACCCGGGGAACCAAGGTTTCGGAGTAGGTGGCTGTCTCTGAGGAATACCTCGTCCGAACTGCTGACTTGACTAGGACGGAAGCGAGTTTGTCGGGCCCCTCTTGACAGGTTGGTCTGCCGCACGCTGTAAGTACGGCGACGTTTCGATTGCTTCTGTCCTCGACCCCTACTCTTGCATCCCCCCGGCGGCGTTGTATCGATGGCCCTCCTCGTAGAAGGCGAGGATGTTCTCCAAAGGCGTGTAATTGGTCAGACTGTTCCCGCTGCCGAACGCATAGCCGCCGCCCGGAGCGCAGCTGGCCAGAAGCGTTCGCACATATTGCCGCACCTGCGGCTCGGGTCGGCTGGCGAGGAAGTTCACGTCGGCGCCGCCCAATATGCCGATGCGATGGCCGTATAATCGTTTCGCCTCAGCCGTCGGAAGGATCGCGTCCTCGAACGAGTGTTTGGCGACGATGCCGACCTCGTCAATCAGATAGTCCATGACGGAAGCGACGTTGCCGCAGGAATGGAACAGCACGGGGATGTTACGTTCGTGGCAGAGGGCAGCGGCCACCTTGTGGAATCGCAGCACGAAGCGAATCAGTTGGGCGGGCGAGGCTAAACATGCCGTTTTAAACCCGCAGTCGTCGGCGAAACAGATGGCTCCGATCTGCTCGCGCTGAACGAGGTTCTCGGTCACGGCCAGCATGATCTCACCGACCCGCTGGCTGATGGCCTCGACCAGCTCGGGCTTCTCGATCATGCCGGTCAGAAACGTCTCGGTGCCCATGATGCCACTGTTGTACTCCATTGGTCCGACGACAATGGCGACGGCCTTCATGCCTTCCGGCAGATGCGAGCAGATGTAGTCCGTGTTGGTGAAGTCCACGTCGGCGGGCTTCGGCCAGGGGTATCGCTCGAACGCCTCCCAGGAATTGACCAGGCCGACGTGCTCTTCTCGCCAATGACGGTCACCCTCGGCCATCTTAGCGGTGTTAGCTGCTGGTCGGCTCGGGAAGGTGTACTTCGGATCGTGCCACGCGGGAATGCAATCGTACCCGAGCCGGTAGTAGAACTCGATGCAGGCGTTGAACCACTCGTCGGGGGCCGGCCCCGCCCAGGAGCCTGGGGCCGTGCAGCCGGTGAAGGCGCGAATGACGGCTGTGTCCACCCCGATTTCGAAGAAAGGAACACGATCAGGGACCGAGTCGCGCAGGAAAACGCGTCGAAGTCGTTCAAAGTCAGGAGACGGCTCGGGTAGCCAAGGCAGATCGATCATCCCTACGTCCTCTGAGCAGGATTATGGCGGGAATGCGGGCCGAGGCCAATGGCACAGTCGTCGGGTGTGCCGCCCTTGGCTGACAACGCGGACGATTGGGTGGGTCCTGTGCTGGCGGCAGCTTAACCGGCCAGTTGGACCTGTGTCGAGGCGGCGATCCGCCCGGACCCACGTGCGCGATGCCTGGCCAGTGGCGAACTCGGCGGTCAGGGCTCAGGCATCGGGGGAGAGAAGTAGGCGATCAGGGAAGTAGGGCCCGCCCACATCGTTTCCCGTTTGTACGAAGGCAGAATGCAACTATACTCTTGGACGTCGGATACGGGATGGGGACCGGCCATGAATATCGTCATCGTCGGGGCAGGTGAGGTTGGTCGGCAGGCAGCAGAGCTCCTATCACAGGGCGCTCACAATGTTACCCTGCTGGACAAGGCTGCCAGGGCTCTGGAAGCCATCGAAGACAGTCTCGATGCGCGGGTTCTTCGCGCTTCGGCAACGGACGCTGAGGAATTGCAGCGGGCCGGCGCGGACGAGTGCGATCTGCTCGTGGCCGCGACGGATTCCGACGAGATCAATCTGCTGTGCGCTTCCATCGGCAAGGCGCTCGGCGCGGGCAAGTGCGTCGCCCGCGTGCACCACAGCGCGTATTATGACGGCAGGGGACTCAACTACGCCGAGCATTTCGGTATAGATCAGTTGATTTGCCCGGAACATCTGACGGCCCTGGAGATTGCCGGAGTCCTGCGAAACCCCGGAGCGATCTGGATTGAGCATCTGGCCCGCGGCAAGGTTGAGATGCAACGACTCGCGGTGGATGCTCAGGCCGATGTAATCGGCGTGGCTTTGCGCAGTCTCGGCCTGCGGGGAGCGCGAGTCGCGACAGTTGAGCGGGGCGGAGAGGCCTTCATCGCCGGCGCGGATACGGTCTTGCGTGAAGGTGACATCGTAACGCTCATCGGCGAGGCGCGCACGTTCGAAAAGGCCCGTAAGATGTTCCAGACACGTCACCCGGAGGCCCACCACGTGGTGATCATGGGCGGCTCAGCCATGGGCGTCTGGTTGGCCCGGGCGTTGCGCAGCAGGCACTTCTCCGTTCGCCTCTTCGAAACGAATCGAGAGCGCGCGGAAGAGCTGTCAAACAAGCTCGAACACGTTACGATCATCGAAGCCGACCCAAGTGATCCGTCCGTATTCGCTGAAGAACGGATCGGTTCGGCTGACGCATTCGTGGCGCTGACGTACGACGACGAGCACAACATCATCGCAGCGGTCCAGGCCAAATCGAAAGGGGTCGCACGCACCATCGCCGTTCTGGCCCGTCCGACGTACCTGAATCTGATCGAACGGATCGGTATTGACCGCGCGTTCAGCCCACGTGTGGTTGCCGGCAGGGAGATTCTGCGGATCGTGAATGCGGGACCGGTGCAGCTGATGGCCTGCCTCGCCGAGGGCGTCGCCGATGTTTTCGAGATCCACCCGACGCCATCCAGCTCTGCGTTGGGGCGTCCGCTGAGCGAAATCCAGCTTCCGAGCGGTTGTATGATTGCCGCAGTCCAGCGCGGCGAAGCCGTCCGCGTGCCGCGAGCGGAGGATCACATCAAGGCGGGCGACACGGTGGTTGCAATCGCCCCACACGGCCAGGGCAAGACGCTCGACGAGCTCTTTTGCGAAAGCTAATCGACCGTGGACACCCGATCTGTTCTTCGGCAACTCGGCTTCGTGCTGATCCTCCTGGGTGGTTCGATGACTCTTGCCGCCGCGTGGGCGGTGCACCTTCACACGCGGGGTCACCCTTTCGAATGGGATGCAATATGGGCCTTCGCCTTGAGCATGCTTGGAGCAATTGTCTGCGGGGGCGCCATGGTTGCCATCGGTACGGGACGGATGGCTCAACTAGGCCGGCGCGAGGCCCTCTTGCTGGTGGCGGCCAGTTGGTTGCTCGGTGCGGTATTGGCGGCAGCACCGTTTCGAATCTGGGCAGCACTACACGAGTTTGAGCCGGGCCAGGACCGCGCCTTCACTTCGCTCGTCAACTGCTATTTCGAGGCGATGAGCGGGCTGACCACCACGGGAGCGACCGTCCTTCAGAACATCCAGGATGTGCCTAAGAGCATCTTGTTCTGGCGGGCATTCACGCAGTGGCTGGGTGGGCTTGGAATCGTGGTGCTGTTTGTGGCCATCCTGCCCACGTTGGGAGTGGGTGGGAAGCGCGCGTTGCGCCTCGAGACTCCCGGTCCGAGTCCCGAGGGCGTTCGCCCGCGCATCCGAGAGGCGGCCCAGGCCCTGTGGCTGATCTATCTGGGGTTGACCGTCGCCGAGGTGATCGCCCTGCGCGTGCAAGGAGTCTCTTGGTACGAAGCGTTCTGCCACACGTTCGCGACCTTGGCCACGGGAGGTTTCGGCACGAGAAACGAAAGTATCGCCGGGTTCGGCTCGGTGACCGTCGAGGTGACGATCATCTTGTTCATGGTTCTCGTCGGCGTGAACTTTGGTGTTTACTACCGCGTGATCTTTGGAAAATGGCGAGAGGCGCTGACCGACCCGGAGCTGAAGACGTATCTGTGTATCCTGGTAGCCGGCACCGTACTGATCGGCCTCGCCGTCCACGGCCGGAGCTACGACACAACGGCCAACGAGCCGGTGGCTGGCCGGTTGACGGACACGATTCGCCACAGTGCGTTCCAGGCCGTCGCCATCCAGACCACGACCGGCTTTTGCACGGCTGACTCTAATCAGTGGCCCTTCGCCGCCAAGGCGCTCTTGGTCGTCCTGATGTTCGTCGGCGCCTCAGCGGGCTCCACCGGCGGGGGGATCAAGGTCGTGCGAGTCGTAATGCTCTTCAAGGTCATGTTGGCCGAGCTTGAGCGGGTGTTTCGCCCGCAAGTGGTTCGGCCGGTGCGTTTCGGCAGGTCCGTAATTGATCACGACGTAC
>CAYGAN010000149.1:4365-10491 GCA_964347585.1 uncultured Planctomycetales bacterium
GCTGGTGCTGTTTCTCGCCGGCGCAGCGCTGCTGATGGCCTTCGAGCCGCCTGGGGAGATCGATTTCGTCACGGCCATTTCAGCCAGTGCAGCCACGCTTAACAACATCGGCCCGGGACTTGCCAAGGTCGGCCCGACAGAAAACTACGCTTGGTTCAGCCATCCCAGCAAGATCCTCATGAGCATTCTCATGGTCCTGGGGCGACTGGAAGTCTATTCGGTGCTCGTGCTGTTCATGCCGCGCTTCTGGCGTGAGGATTAGGGCGAGGGCCGCACCGGATCGGTCCGTTCGGCGGCTCACAAGCTCAAGATGCTTGGTTGCACCCAGATCGTTAAGGGAAGGCGAAGCGTTTGTTCGGCGACGCTCACGAAGGCGCTCAGACGCTGACGGCCGGTGATAGCGCCGGGGGGAACTGTGACCTCGAATCCGTTCCTTCCTCGCGGCTCCGGGTCAGCCCAACCGAGGGGCACCTCCCACGCGATGTTCTTGATCGGCCGTCGTGATCGGACCTTCACGACTACCCGATCGCCCGCGTGGAGGGCCCGCTTCGCTGCTGTGAACTGCACAGGGCTTGGGGCGACGGAGACGTCAAGATCATCCGGAGCAACCAGGTAAACCGGAAGGCCCGCTTCCAGCGCGCAGCAGACCACGTTGTCCACACGCGGCGTCCGGATCTCTTGACCTGCCGTATCAAGGAGCTGCAGACGGGCGTGGTCGCCGCCGACCTTTGCCGACAGCAGTCGATCCTCATGCTTGCACCAGATGGCGATGACGCACCTACGGCCGGTGAACTTGAAGCCGACAACACCGTCGCCCAACTCAAGCTCCCGGTCGGGGCTGGCGCCTTCGAGCAGATGCCCCACCGTCGCCAGAGCGCGGTAGCCAAGCTTGGGCGTCAAATCGGATCGGACGAGTCCGAAGTTCATTTCGTTATAGAACGGGTCATCGCCGTCGTTGCGGAAGTCGTACCAGGAGACGTTGCCTACCGCGCCCGATGCGATCGCGCTGAGGTAAGTCCGTGCCACCAAGCCGGCTTGGCGGCGCTCGCTGATGCCACCGATATGGCTCGACCAGCCCATCTCCGTGATCCAGACCGGCCGCCCACCGACGAGTTGGCGGACTTGGCGAAGCTCCTGAATGAACTGCCGCTCATCCAGGTCGCCTCGGTAAGGATGGATCGTCAGAACGTCGAACGGCGCGCCGAGTTCCATCATCCTTTTGATGAAGCGTGTGTCGATTCCCGACGTGGAGCACCCGAGCACCTGCGCTTCGGGATCCTCGCGCTTGATCACCTTATAGGCCCGCCTGAGCAGCGTGGCATACAGGTCCTTTGGCCCGCTCCAGAAGAAGATGTTAGGCTCGTTCCACACCTCCCAGTGCTTGATGCGCTTCCTGTACCGTCGGACGACCTGGGCGGCCCACCGACAGTAGTATTCGACGCCTTCGACGGTGTAAGGCTTCGTCCAGCCAGACCAATACGAAAGCAACCCATAGACGCTGATGCCCTGGCGGGCGGCTACCTCGACCAAGTCATCGTAGAACTTCCAGTCGAACTCTCCGCGCTTCGGCTCGATGCGCGCCCATTGAAATTCCTCTCGGGTCCACTTCACGCCGGCACGCCGCGCGAGCGTGGCAACAGCGGTCATCCGCTCGTGGGCAGCTGGATTCCCGTACCAACGGTACAGGTACAAGCCGGCGCCCATCGGACTAGCCGGGTCAAGCTCGCCGCTGCCTTCGAAAGCAGGCAGCTGTGTCACTGTCGCGGAGATCGGCGCACTGCGATGAGCGGGCCCGCGCCAAGTGAACGTGCCTTCCACGAAAGGCCTCGTGCCCAGCGGCGACTCGATCGTGACGCTTTGGGGAACTGCCCCAGGCTGCAGCGATAGCGCGCGCGCGCCTCTCAACACGACCGTTTGCAGGTCGCGAACTTCCCACAGCAACTCGCCGCTGACAGTTGTCTCATGCAGATTCCGGATTGTCGCGTGGAAGACGGCTTTGTCTCCGGCTCGCTCGCCGACCGGGAGCACGACGATCCCGCCGTCGGCCGGGAACCCGGTTTCGATCTCGAGCTTCTTGATTCCGATCGTGCCTTTGGGTCTGTCTGTCTTGCGGACCAGGATCAAGCGGGAAAAGCGCAACGGCAGCCGGGCTAGCCCGTCGTTCTCGCCGCCGAAGTGCTGCCAGCCTGTCATCGGGGCCAGCGTCGCCTCGAACTTCTGCGGCCCCTTCCGGTCAATCGTCCCGAGAGCTCGCTCGAACATTTGGAAGTGAGAAGCCAGCCGCACGCGCAGTTCGTGACCAGAGCCGTCACCTTCGATTGCAAGCCTTAGCCGGACCGGCTTAGCGAAAAGCGAGAAGCTTCGCACGAGCGCGACCTGGTCCTGTCCGCTCGTAAACGTGTAGTGCCATTGCTGTCCGTCGCGTCGGTTGCCCGCGCCACCCTCGATGCGCCACGGCTCCTCAGGCGATAGATCAGCTGCTACGTAGCCGGCCGTCTTGAGCGCCGCCGTGCGTGCGCCCGGAGCAGCCAGGAACTCGACGTCGTCTAGCAGGGCCGATCCTTTGACGACATTGCCGTGTTTTTCGATGAGCACGCCGAAGCGGACCATCGGCCCACGGATCACGCCGTCGTTCGCGCCGCCCCAGTGGCCAGCCCAACACGACAGATCGACCTCGATCTGCTGCCAGCCTGGGTAGTGATAGTCGATACTCTTTTGGAACGTTTGTCCCTGGCTGTCGGTTGACCGGAAGGTGATGCGGTTTGTGCCGGGCTTGTTCAGCCATAGGCGGACAGTATGAATCGGTGGCTCTTTGGGTATTTGCACAGCCGCTTGTACGTACGCGCCGCCGCCGGAGAAGTCGAACCTCATCTCCGCTGCGCCGGGCTTCGATCGGCCCTGGGAAGCGTTCCAGATCAGCTCGCCCGTCGCGCCGGGGAACTCCGGCCCGTTCGAGAATGACCAATGCTTGACCTGAGCCACCGAGTCGAACGTCTCTTTCGGTCCAGCCATCGCCGTACCAACCCCGATCAGTGTTACCAACGGGAGAAGCAGAGCCAATCGTCCCTTACGTGCCATGCGTTTCATTGCCTACCCTGTCCGCTTGTACTAGCAGCAGGCGCCAACGACGGGAACGCCGCGATCCCAGGTCCTTCCGTATGAACGCCTTCAAGCGCCGCCCATCAGCTCGTTCACATGAGCGGCCACGCATCTCGGCATGACTTCGAGATGATAGCCACCTTCCAGGACGCTGACCAGCCGCCCGCTGCAGCAATCCTCGGCCAATCGCACGAGCTGTTGTGTCATCCACGCGTACACTCCGTCCGTCAAGCGAAGGTGGCTGAGCGGATCGTCTTCGTGTGCATCGAACCCGGCAGATACCAACACGAAGTCCGGCCGGAAGCTCCGAGCCGCCGGCAGCACTCGGTGGACGAACGCCTGCTCGTACACATCATCCGTCGCTCCAGGCGCCATCGGCAGATTAATCGTTGCGCCTTTTCCAGCTCCGCGCCCCTGCTCGGATGCATAGCCGCTGCCCGGATAGAGATACTCGGGGGCTTCATGCAGGCTGCAGAACAGCACCGAAGGGTCGTCCTCGAAGGCGTGCTGGGTTCCGTTGCCGTGATGCACGTCCCAATCGACGATCAAGACTCGCTCCACCGCGTGCTGCTTTCGCACGTACCGTGCTGCAATGGCTACGTTGTTGAAGAAGCAGAATCCCCTTGCCGCTGCGTGCTCGGCGTGATGGCCGGGAGGACGGACCGCGCAGAACACGTTGTGCACCGTCCCCGCCATGACTGCTTTGACCGCCGCCAGCACGCCTCCGACGGCCAGCCTGGCAATCTCGAACGTCTCAGCCGACATCGTCGTGTCCGCTTCGCTGACGAAGCGATCGCCGTGTTCGCAAGCCGCACGGACCTGGGCAATGTACTGAGGCGAGTGGTTCAGCTCGATGTACGCTGGGTCGGCCGGCTCCGGCTCGATCCCAATCAGCTGTTCGAGCAGTCCCTCGCTGCGCATTCTGGCCTCTATCGCTCGAAGCCGCTCGGCACACTCGGGGTGCCCCGGCCCGGTCTCGTGCCGAAGGTAGCGCTTGTCGAATACCCATCCGGTTCGCCGCACGTCTCAGTGTCCTTGGCCTGAATCAGCGGCTCCGACCACGTTCGGCGCCGACTCCCCGTCGGAACACTCCCCATGGGTTTCGATGATAAGCGCCTGCGGCGTGAAAGGAAAAGCCTTCCCGCGCTCCGCTATGACAGGACGTATTGGCCACTCCGCCTCGGTACCCACCGCGCTCGACATGCTGCGCAGGACCCTCGGCAGCTTTCGACTTGCTTTTGGCGATGTGGCGCTATATTGGTGCCGCACGGACTATCGCGCCGGAAGCATCGGCAGCACCAGGAGTCCTCCAATCATGATGAAGTTCTTCCGCAAGTATAACAAGCAGTTGCTGGCGGTGTTCGCCTCCGCATTGCTGGTGGTGTGGTTGGGCGGGTACGCGCTGCGTGAGGCCTTCGCGCCGAAGCCCGGCAAGACGGTCATCGGTACTGCCTTCGGTCGTAAGATTCGTCAGCAAGAGCTGCGCGCTGCGGCCCACCGGCTCGAGATTCTTGGTGCCTTGAACATGGTGGTCTCGCCGTGGATCACGCCCGAGGACTGGCTACTTCTCGGTGAGGAGGCGCGCCGCAGCGGCATCTTTGTGACGCCCGAGGAGATCAACCGGATCAAGCAGCAAGAGAGGGTGATGCAGCGGATCGGGTATGTCCGCAAACGATACCGCGCTGCGATGGATTACATTGACTCGGTCATCGCCGACTATTCGAGGATTGAAAAGGTTGCCTCGGCCGCTCTGTGGTCCGTTAAGGTCACCGAGCCTGAACTACGACACTTCGTTCGCGACCGTTTTGAGCGCGTCCGCGTCCGGTTCGTTACCTTCCAGGCTGATCGCTTCATCGATGAGGCGGAGGAGCTCGGTGAGGACGACCTGAAGGCTCAGTTCGAGCGTTACAAGAACGTGGCACCGGGTGGCGAAGGCCTGGGGTACGGGTACAGGCAGCCGGCTCGCGTGCAAGTCGAGTACATCATGGCGGACGCGTCGCGCATTGAGCCGCACGTGCAGACGACCGAGACGGAAGCTCGGGAATACTGGGCGGCGCACCAAAAGGAGTTCCTGCAACCGACGACGGGACCTTCGAGCCAGCCTACCACCACGACCAGTGGGCCCACGACCACAGCAGCAACAACGGCGACGACTGCTGCCGCCACCCAACCCGAGCCCCCGGACAGACCGGCCCCGTACGAAACATTCGCTGAGGCGCGCGATGCCGTTATCGAACGCCTTCAGAAGCAGCAAGCACAAGAGGCCGCCGCCGACATGATCCGCGAGCTCGCAGACCGACTCGCGCGGCAATGGTTCGAGGCCGAGACCGGCGACGACGGCTACAAGCTGGCCCCCCCCGACGCAACCGCAGAAGACTATTACCAGCAGGTGATCGACAACTATCAGCGTGACAGGCCCCGCCTGGCGTTCGCCCTCGTACGGCATCGAACCAGGCTGATGGATAAGACGCAAGCGCAAAACGAGCCCGACATCGGCGAAGCGTTTCTCAAGCTGCCGGATGAGCGATTGGACTTCGCAGACCTGGTCTTTCGCGTCCAGGGCATCGCGACCATTCCGACGGGAGACCGAGTCGATCGCTCGTTGTACCTGGCGCTGTACCAGACAATGGAGAAGACGTTACGCGATGGCCGCGGCAACGCGTATCTCTATCGCGTCGTGCAGGCAGAACCCTCGCGCCCACCATCCGGCATCGAGGAGGTGCGCGACCAGGTCGAAAAGGACGTTCGGCAGCTGCGCGCGTACCGCCGGGCTGAGCAGCATGCCAAAGACTTTCTGGACGAAGCCAGGCGAGTCGGACTTGGCGAGGCTTGGGAATCGGCGGCGGACTTGAGGCAGAAGCTCGGCGAGGAGGCCGGGCCTGCCGAACCGGAGCCGTTCGCTCGCGTGTGGTGGTCCGGCACCGCGCCGGACGTCCCGGGCGTCGGGCAGAGCGACACGTTCGTACGAGCCTGCTTCAAGCTGGGTTCAGCAACCGGGCTACAGGCTGCCACAAGCCCTGCAAGCAC
>CAYGAN010000149.1:10542-11710 GCA_964347585.1 uncultured Planctomycetales bacterium
TGTGCAGTGGCTCGAAACGCTCCGCGTCCGACAGGACGAGTACGAACGAATGCGGGAGATGGCCGCCCGCACGCTGCTCCGGCAGGCGGTTGCCGATTTCGGACGCGCGTGGCTCAGCCGAGAGCAGATCCACCGGCGAACTGGTTTTCAATACGCCGAACTAGAAAAGGACAAAGGCGACAAGGAAGAATAAGTGCAGCCCTGCCGCCTGGTACTGTGACGCTGCAGTGCGGCACGTTTCGTCCACGCAAGCTTGTCCTCGCGCAGCAACCTGAGCCGAGAAAGGCTCCACCCGCTGCAGTAAGCGGCGGATTGGACTCGCCGTCTAGCTGCTGTAGGTTGACGGCTCGACACGCAGTACCACGTCGAGCAGGGCCAACTCCTCGAGCTTCTCCACGTCGATCGTGCCGATGGCCATGTTGACCGACTTGGTGGTGACCAGCAGCTCGAAACCGAGTTTCTCAAGCTTGGCCAGCGTGGACTTGGCGCTGTCCTTCAGATAGACCGAGACCTCGATCTTGCCCGCGGCCACGTGAATCTTGCCGACGGTCAGGCTGCCTTCTTTGCCTTCTTTCGCCACCTTCTCGGCCAAGCCGTGCAGCTCCTTGGCTAGCTTGATGGCCAGGAGCCGCTCGCGCTTCTGCTCGGGGGTGAGCTTCTCGTCTGCCGCGATGGCCTTGATCCGACGCTCGTCGCCACCGCGTCTGACTCCAGAATCGACGATGTTCAAGTGGCGTGGGGCCACCGCGTGTACCACAGTACCGGCGCTCGGCTTGGCAGCCATGCGCGGCGCCGGGGGCTTTGCGGCAGCTCGGCCGGCGGAAAGCGTGATCGCACCCAAGTTCGCGGCGCAACTCTGGCCTCGCGCCACGCGCACGCCGGCCTGCTCGCCGAAGACGCCTTCGTAGCTGACGCCTTCGGGCATCTCTACCGGCACGTGGATCGTTCGGGTCTTTCCTTCCTTGGTGATCCGCATCTCCTCGACGGCGACGAAGCTGGTGAACTGCGTGGCGAGCCGGTAGGCCAGGCCAAGCTCAGTTATCTGCTCTTTGACCTGCTCGTTCGGCTGGCCCTTCTGAATCGCAGCCAAGTCGGTGTTCATCAAGTCTTCGACCTTTGCACGGGCCCACAGGGGTGCGAGCACGTCGTCGCCGCTGGCCTCGGCTGG
>CAYGAN010000150.1:0-11693 GCA_964347585.1 uncultured Planctomycetales bacterium
ACCTGTCCTACTGCCGGATCCAGTTCACGCACACGGCGCCGTAAGAACCGCCTGCTTTCGGCAATCGTTCGACATGGGCAGATCTCGTGCTCATACGCGACCCCACCGCGCGGGTTCGAAGGGCCTTGCGTGGGATCGCATTGTCGTGGCGACGTCCGACGTGCTCAGCTTCGTAACGGAACGCGCCCGGCTGCTAACGGGCTCCAGAGCGGCGACGCCCTCATGGAGCAGATCCAGCAACGTGATCAGCTCCGCGACGGGTCATGCCAGGACTGCCCGAATCCGGACGCCGGCGCCCACTACAGGTGGGGCTGGGACAATGAGACCGGCAGCGGCGACCTGGATCGACTCCGCGACGGCAGTTGCCAGAACTAAACTAGAGTCAGAACCAGCGCGACCAGCGGTCTGTCATACGGGCACGCAGTCTGCCCCGACGGCAGCAACGTGGCCCGCCTGCACCGTGGCGACGTGCGCTGTCGGTGAGTCCAGAGCGCCCTGGCTCACTCTCGCTTCGGTCCCGTCGCCGCGCGCTTGGGCACCATGTCCTTGAGGTGGCCGGCGAAGGCTTTGCCGATGGCGTCGGCCAGTTCTCTGTCCCCGGTCCGCATCGCCTCGCTGGTGGATACGACAAGCAGATCGCTGACCGCCTTGTTGGCTTCGTCGGTGAGCTTCGCTCGGGTCACGACGGTCGCGTGCTTGCTGATCAAGCCCCCGCTGTCATAGTACGTGACGGCAAAATCGACCGTCGCGGCGGGGCTGCCGCCGGGAAATCGCGACTTGAGCTCGGCCATTTGCTTTCGGATGGCCGTGGCTAGCTCGCCGGTCATCCTGGCCGGGCAGAGCCTGCCAATGTCGCTGGTGACCTGTCCCAAAGTAATACTGTTAAAGCTGGCGTACGTGCTCCTGCCGGCACTGTGGATGGGAAGGACCTTTCCTTGTGCCCCGATCAGTTCTTTGCCGGCCTGCTTGGCCACGCTGAAAGGACTACAGCCGGCGCACGTCATCGCCAACGTCAACGCGCCAATCATCCCGATTCTCATGACGGCCTCCTCCGGTTCTCCCGGAATAGGATTCCCAGTCCTCAGACGTGACGCTGCGTCCCTGCCCGCCCTTTCCGTCCGAAGCCACGTTAAGACATCTCGCGACCGGCTGGCATTCTAGTTCGTTAGGCCGGCAGATCAAGCGTCCGTGCCTCAGCCGGCTTCTTCAATCGGATGTTCAGGGTGGTTCGCCGGATTGCTCGGATCAGGTTGGCGCGCCGCGACGGCGAACCTGTTGCGAACCAGCGCGCTCAACTCGTCCGGATCGCCAAGCCGCCCGGCCGCCACGTACAGGCCAGGCACCTTGTCCTGCTTGAACAGGTAGTGCGCGACCAGCCAGACCTGCTCGGTGCGGGATTCCTGCTCGTCAGGCCCCGTGGGCGTCGGCTGCTGAGACATGCGCTCCAACCAGCACGGCGCCGCTTGGTCCAATTCCCGCAGCAGTACGGTCTGGCCCGGCTCGATCAGGCCCTGTCGGACGAAGAAGGGCTTGACGCGCGTCCGGCCGCCACCGCGCTGGACAATCAGGTAATTGAATCGGCGCGCGTCATCGACGAACTCGTAGGGCTTTGCGAGGGCTTTCTTGGCGCGCTCGATTGTCTGCTTAAGCTTGGCCGCCTGCTCGAACTGCAGCTCTTTCGAGGCGGCCTGCATTTGTTGGGCGAGATCGTCGACGTGGTGCCGGCGCCCAGTGCAAGCGAATCGCACGGCTTCGAGCACCATCTCGCGGTAACGCTCAAGGGGGATCCTCCCGCTGCATGGGGCGGGGCATCGACCCATCTCGAAGTATGCGCACGGCGTGCCATGCGGGGCCTGGACCAGAATCGAGTGATACCGACACAGCTCGAACACATCCTGGAGTATCTCGATGAAGCGAGTGCAACTCGCGCGGCTGGCGAACGGACCCACGTCGGTACCGGCCTCGGCGAAGACGTCCGTGGTAGGAACGAACCGGGCGAAGCGTTCGTCCGGGTTGACGTGCGCGAACCACGCCGGCCCGAACGCGCACATGTCCAGATAGTCAGCAGGAGCTAGCTGGCGGGCGATTCGGTAGAACTGGAAGGTCGTCTCAAACTGCGAGAAGGTCCGTTGCCACCAGATCCGATGGGTAATGGCTCGCAAGTCGGCGCGGCGGCGGGTGGGCTGGGCCTGCGGGCCGGTGAGTCGAAACGATACCGCCCGCCGCAGGCTTTCCGTCCCCGCCAGCTGGATCAGCGTCGCCTCGGCGTCAACCAGGGCGTACACACCCCCGCGGCCGGGGAGCGACGCCAGGTCGATCTGCTCGTCGGCCGGGGCAACGTCCAGCGACTGTTCGAATAACTGCTCGAATGAGAGCCTAGCCACGAGGCGGCTTACCCAAGAGCGCGGTGCCTTGCGCAAACACGCTAGAGCTGCAGCCCTACCGGTGTCCCGCCTTGCTGCTGGCTGCGCAAGGCAGCGTCCATAAAGGCCATCATCTCCAGCGTCTCGTCCAGGGACACGGGTGGCTTGCGCGTCTGGAAAAACGTCATGATCTCGCGGATCAGGCCTGCGTACACGGGGACCTGCTGACTACGCGGCACATGTTCGATATAGGTCTGACCGAAGACGGTGGCACCATACTCGTGCTGACCTCGGCGCAACCCGCGGACCGTGCCGATGCGGCCGTCACGCCAGCGTCCCACGACCAGGTCCGTATCCTCCGAGTGAACGCACGCGACGCTCGTACAGCCGGGGGTCATGAGGCGGTAGAGGATCTCGACCCCGTGGATGCCGTACCAGAACAGACCCGGATTCGTCGGCTCCAACGGCGCGGGGGTGAAAGCTTCACACCCCACGATCTCCTCTCGGTTGTGCTTGCCGAGGAATTGCTCGATGTTCGCGTCGAATCGCAGGGCCGACGAGCTGAAGCAGGGGCAGTTGGCTTCTCGCGCGATCTGGACGATTTGCCGAGCGTCTTTGAGGCCGGCGGCAAAGGGCTTGTCGATGAAGACAGGCTTGCCGGCCGGCGCGATTTGCCGAAACTCGGGCAGGTGCCGGCGCCCATCGACGCTCTCCAGAAGCACTGCGTCCACCTTGCCGGTCAGCTCCCCGATGCTGTCGCATATCTGGACGTGATGTTTCTCACGGAGCTGCTCGGTGAATCCTTTGACGCGAGAATGGCTTGCCTCGACGTCGTCGCTGAAGGATGGATGCGCCGCCACCACCCGCCCGCCGGCCACGTGGTACTTGTTGTTCTTATCGTGCAGCAGATCGCTGAACGCGGTGACGTGCGACGTGTCGCACCCGACGATTCCGATGCGCAGTTCAGCACCCACGCCTGCTCCTTTCGTCAGTTCCAGCTCACGCAAGCCGCCTGCCGGAACGCCTGCAATGGCCTCGCTCACCGTTCGCTGATGACCGGGTTGGTCAACTCTCCGATGCCTTCGATTTCGACGGTAATCATATCGCCGTCGCGCAGATAGACGGGTGGCTTGCGGGCGAAGCCGACTCCCGCGGGCGTGCCCGTGCAGATCACGGTTCCCGGCAGCAACGTGAACTGATGCGACAGAAAGCTGATCAACCGGCGACAGGAAAAGATCATGTCGCTGGTGTTGGAGTTCTGCATGACCTGCCCGTTCAGAACAGCCTTGATCGCCAGCTTGTCCCCGTCGATCTCGTCCGGGGTGACCATGCACGGCCCCAGCGGGCAGAAGGTGTCGAAACTCTTGGCGCGGGTCCATTGCTTGTCCAGCCGCAGCTGGCAATCGCGGGCCGAGACGTCGTTGGCGCAGGTGTACCCGAGCACGCAGTCGATCGCGTCGGCTTCGCCGACGCGACTGGTCGTCTTCCCGATGATGATGGCCAGTTCGGCTTCGTAATCGACCTCGTCCGGCGCCGCCGCGGGCAGGATGATCGGTGCGCGCGGCGTGGTCACAGCTGTCGTGGCCTTGAGAAAGATCACCGGCCGCTCGGGATACGCGGCCCCGCTCTCATCTGCGTGGGCCTTGTAGTTCAAGCCGATCGCGAAGACGTTGGGCGGATCCACTGGGGCCAGTCGCTTGGCCACAGTAACCGACTCGTCGGTGACGTCGAACTGACCGCAGAGATCGCCTCGGATGAGCCGTGCTTGGTGACCGCCGGTCGGCTCGCCGAAGCGAATCTCGCCGCGATCGTCGAGGAATCGGATGATTTTCACGAGCTGACCTCTTTGTTGGCAGAGCTTGTGATCCTACAATGCCGGTTCGGCAGAACCTTCTCGCTTAGGTTGGCCGTCTTGTCAAGTTCCGACTTGCCATCTGTTTGAAGGGGTAGCTGCATGATTCGCGTGGGCATATGTGGTTTGGGATTCATGGGCCGGACGCACTTTACCAACTATGAAAGGCATCGGGACGTTCGGGTGGTGGCGTTGATGGATCGCGACGCGACGCGCCGGCAGGGCGATTGGGGCCAGCAGCTCGGCAATCTGCCGGCGTCGTGGCCCAAACGCGTGAACATGAGGGATCGACGAGCCTACCGAAGCGTTGAGGAGCTGATCGCCGACGACCAGATCGACCTGGTGGACATCTGCCTGCCCACGAACCTACACGCGGAAGCGGCCGTCAAGGCGCTTCAGGCAGGCAAGCACGTGCTGAGCGAGAAGCCCATGGCCCTGACCGGCAAGGAATGTCAGCGGATCGTGCGCGCCGCCGGGAAGGCCAAAGGCTATTACATGGTGGCCCAGTGCGTGCGGTTCTGGCCCCAGTACGTCAAGATCAAGCAACTGGTGGCCTCGAAGCGTTTCGGCAACGTCCGATCGGCGGCGCTTCGTCGGCTGGCCGCCACGCCGGGCTACAGCAGCAACAACTGGATGCTGCGACACAAGCTGTCCGGAGTCGATCACGTCGAAGCGCTCTGGGATTATGGCAAGGGCGTGCTGGTCGCGCTCGAGGGCGGATGGAGCTTTCAGCCGGGGTATCCGTTTCACATGGGCATTACCGTTCGCTGCGAGCAAGCCACCGCCGAATGGGTCATGGCCGGCGGCGAGGCCGTAAAGGTCTATCACCGCAGCGGCCGGGTCGAACAGATCACCGTCAGACAGAGGACGGGCTGGGAAGAGGAGATCGACTATTTCCTCAACTGCATCCGCCGCAAGCGTGCCCCGAGGATCGTCACCGCACGGAGCAGCGCCGAGGCGATCCGAATGGCCGAGGTCGAGCTGAAGAGCGTTCACGCGCGTCGGATCATACCCGTTCGCTAGATCGATCGTTCAAGACAGACCGCCGAACCAGGAACCATGATACGCCTGCTGACGATCGGGCATCTCGTCGGGTCGATTGTCGGGGAATGGCTCGGCCATGCCGCTGGTGCGATCTGTTTGGCCCTTGCGATTGCGGCCTGGGCGGCGGCTCGACTGCCGAAGCGGCGCGGCACGGAGACCGCCCACCGTCAGCGCGCCGACCGAGCCCCCGACCTCGCTAGCAACGAAGACGTGCCCACGCGAGCGCACTCCTGGCAGCTAGCAGCAGCGACGTTTCAGATCGCCTCGCTGCTAGCGGGTGGCCTCGTTATCGCCGTGCTGTGTCATAAGATCGGCGTCGAACTGGTCCGGCGGCTCCTGGGCCCGGCCGGACACGACTTGCGGCCGTCCGACGCGGCGGTAACGGTTTCCGGGCTAGCTGGTTGGACGATGGTGGCGGCAGCCACGGTCATCGGCATCGCGGCGACGGCAGGCCGGCAGCACCCGTCAGGCGCGCTCGGGCCCGGCGCGAGCCACGCACGTGAGCGCCTCGCCCATGCAGGGGCCCGCGGGTTGGCCACGGCGCTCTTCTGGGTGCTCGCGGTCGGCGGAGTCTGGCTGGCACTGCTGGTTGCCCCAAGTGATGATGCACGGCGCTCATGGTGGTCGATCGCGGTGATGGTGGCACTGACGGCTGTCGGGGCTGGATTCACCTTCGCCCAGGGAATGATCCGTCAGTATCGACGCAAAGGCGCCTGGCCGGACCGCCTGTGGCAGCTAACCGGCGCGCATCCAGATTGGCCGGGCTTCCGCGCTAGCGCGGGCGCGATGGGCGTGGCCGTCCTCGCGCTGGGGTGCCTGAACATCTCCTCACCGGCGACGGTCGGATGTGCGGCCTTGATGGCAGGCTGCCTGTTGCGACTGGCTCACCGCCGGTGGAACGAGAACCTGGCCGATTTGGGCATGCTACTGGCGACACTGACGGTATGCGCTGCCGCGGTATTCGTGGCGCCACGCGACACCGACGGGCCGAGCCAGAGCTTCCCGGGTCTGCTTAGCGCCGTGCTGGTGGGGCTGGCGGTCATGACGTTCATCTGGCACTGGTTGCCGCGGGTCTGGGACCAGCAACTGCTCGACGGGCAGGCCTGGACGACCGCCGGCAGGATGATCCCCGGTGCAAAGCGCATGGGACTGATCGTGGGCGCGCTGGGGGTGGTCACCTCGATTCAGCTGGCGCTCTGGCCGGTTCTGTCGGCGGTTGAAACCCGTGGTGATACGACGGGCAGGTGGGCGGCGGGACTCGGCGCGAATGGCGCGTTGCTGGCGGCGCTGGTATGGTCGGCGATCAAGACAAGGACGAGATCCCGGTGGGTCTTGGTCGTCCTTGCTGGAGCCGGGGCCGCGTTGTTCGCAGCCGTGCGCTCCGGGCTCTGGCCGCATTAGCTCTGTTCGGGCGCAGCTCGCGGCGGCGGCGCCGGCCAATCCAAGCTGACGGACCAATGGCGGGAGGACCATGCGGGCAATTGTCGAGCGGGTGGCTGAGGCGGTGGTCGAAATCGAAGGCGAGCGGCGCGCGTCCATCGGGGCCGGGTTACTGGTGTACTTGGGCGTCGGTCATTCCGACACCACGTCCGACGTGGACTATCTGGTTGAGAAGATCCGCGGGCTGCGGATCTTCAGTGACGAAGATGGCAAGATGAATCTGAGCGTCGCGGACATCGGCGGGGCTGTTCTGGTCGTCAGCGCATTCAGCCTGCAGGCCGACGCAAGGCGCGGCCGGCGTCCGTCATTCGACCCGGCGGCCCGTCCCGAGGAGGCGCAGGCGCTTTACAACTGCTTCTGTGACAGGCTGGCGCAGTCGCCATTGCGCGTCGAGCGGGGGACCTTCGGCGCGATGATGCGAATCCGGGCCATCAATGACGGGCCGGTGTGCATCCTACTGGACTCCAAGCGGCTCTTCTGAGGTGCACATCGCCTCGCAAGGATCCGCGCACGCGAGACCGCAACACAAGCTCCTGGCATCTCTTGCACGGGGCACAGGCCCGTCGCCCACACCATCAGCGCGTCCGAAGTCGCAGCGGGCCATCGCGCCAGCCAGGCCGACCCGCCGCCCAGGAATGATCCCCGGATGCCTGCGGGACGAACGGTCGCCTGGGCGGCCAGGTGGACTTGACGCTGCCATCGGCCTAATCTACCCAGGCAAACACAGGGCGGTTCTTGAAGATCGTCACTTAGGAGGATACTCGCATGAGATTCTTTTCCGCGGCCGTTTCGCTCGCGCTACAACTGATCTGGCCGTTGGCGGCATGCCCACAGGTCCTGTTCATGGGCAGAGTATGGGCGCCCCGTTTTCCCGAAGCCGCCGAGAGCATGCCTGCCGACACCGGCATCGTCGAAGACTACTTCGCCCCCGGGCGTCCCGGAACGAGCCCGGACATCATGCCACTGCCCAACGTGCGCTGCTTTGCGAGCCTGGACGGCTCCGGCAGCGAGGCGCTGGCCCACCGTACGTGGGAGATGGCGCCGTCCGGCTGGTACCGCATGTCGGGAAGCGCGGGCAGGTACAGCCTGCTGTTCACCGGCCCTTCCGTCTTCGTCCGGCCTGTCGTGCTCACCAACATCTACACTCAGCCCCATGACGCGATCGATCGGAAGGTAATACCGAGATTCGATTACGCCGTCTTTCACGATCGCGATTGGGACGACAAGCCGGCGAGTGATTACTACCAAACCTTCGTCGCGAAGGGCACGAGCGTCACGCAGGTGGGCTTCAAACTGGCCCACGACGGCGTCGATGGCTTTGGACCGGGCAGCCAGACTCTTCTTGTCTCGGTCCACCGTGGCGGAGAGGGAACGCCTGACAAATGGCAGCAGGTCGGTCCGACGGTTCCGGTCCTCAACGTGGACAGTGGCGGAGCCAAGAACTACGAATGGTCGGCCGCGTGGAACTCGGGCGAGGTCCCCATCACGCCCGGCCAGACGTACGCCGTCCATGTGAAAGCCGAGTCGCCCGGGCACACCTTCCAGGCCTTCTGGCGGCCCGACAACAACCAACACGCGGATTGTTTTCGACTCGGTCAGCAGGGCAAGACTGGATTTGTTCGTCGAGACCTGTGGATGTACGTCGCCGGCGACGGGGACGGCCTTCTCATTCCCTACAACAAACACATCCAAAAGGAGTATCACTCGTTCGCGGGATTCGCCAAGAAGTGGAGCCAGACGTACGTGGCGCAGGGACGGAACCTGGCCGGCGTGGTCCTCTACGCCGCGACGAGCGGATCACAGCCCGGCCTCCACCGTCAGCGCGCTGCGGTCCGCGTGCGTCAAGGCGGCGCAGACGGGCCTGTGGTCGGAGTCGAGAAGATCGCCATCGGCAACGGCATCCACACAGGCGACGCGTCCTGGGGTACGTTCGGCGCTGTCTTCTCTCCCGGCGAGGTTCCCCTGGTGCCCGGCAAGACGTACGCCGTCGAGCTGGAGTCCGTCGAGAACTACGCGTCCCTGCACGGCTATGTCAACATCAAGGGGGTCGTCAGCGATGACAAACCGGGCTTTAACCCCTATCGCAAGTGCCCTCCCGAGTCGTACGAGAAGGGCACAGCCTACAAGAACGGCAAGGAGGACGCCGGATTCGATCTCGACATGCAGATCGTTGAGTACGAACACAGCGCGCCGGACTGGCCCCGGGCCGTCCATCCCGAGAACGTTTTGAAGAACGGCGACATGGAGTCAGGCAAGTTGACCGCGGACGATCCAGCCAAGAGCCGGCCGGACGCCTGGAAACCGTTCGCCACCGACCCCGGAACGGCGCACTTCTATCTGGCGGATGGCCCGAAACAGGACAATCGCATCCTTCGGGTCATCGGCGGGAGCTTCGGCGGAAAGACCGTGGACGGTGGCTACGTCCAGCGCGTCAGCGGCTTGAGCCACGCGGAAACCTACCGCCTATCCGGCCGGATTCGCTCATCCTGGCCCGTGGACGTCGAGCACGTGTGTTACGTGGGTTATGACCTGACAGGACAGGACAAGGACCCGAAAGCGGAAACGGTAATCTGGACTGCGCTTCCCAGCGTCCACAGCATCTTCGTGTCGTATCTCAGCGATCCCGTCCGCCCCAAGACCGAGGCGATCAGTGTCTGGCTTCGCGGATGGACAAAGTCCACCGCTGCCGCGCCGTTCAAGGCGGACTTCGACGACTTCGCACTCCGGCGCGTGCAAACGGGCGTGCCCGGGAAACCGGCACGTGGATCCTGAAGGGTGACAAGAGCCGTAGCCTGGCAGCGTAAGCCCAAGGGCACACTCAAGAAGATGGTTCTCTGGGCGGGCCGGGTAACGTGGTGATGGCCGGCGGGAAGCCGATGGCGATTCTCGACCGGGCCGGACCTTCTCGTGCCGGCTCGTTTCCATCGGCGAGACACCCTTGAGACCGCTCGATCCAATCGGAAGCCGTCGGCCTATAGAATATGGTGATGTGTGTCTGGCTGAATCTGGCGATCGCACTCGCTGCCGGCGGGCAGTTGGCAGCCGATCAGGTCGCGTTGCTGTTCAACAGGAAGAGCAAGCCCTCGGGGGAGTTGGCCATCCATTACGCCCGTGTCCGCGGGATTCCGGCCGATCACATGCTCGCCCTCGATGTGCCAAGCGCGGAAACGTTGAATCGCGCCGACTACGACCGCCGCGTCGTGCCGAGGGTCCGCGCGTTCCTGCGGCAGCGCGGACTGAAAGAGAGGGTCCGGTGTCTGGTGACGTTCTACGACGTTCCGATTCGGATCGGCGCACGTCTGCCGAGCCAGCGCGAGCTCGACCTAGCCCGGCAGTTGGACCCCGATTACCGCCAGGCGATCGAATCATTGAGGACCGTGATCGACGATCTTGACCGCTTGGGCCGGCCGGGAGCCACGCAGGAAGCTTCGTCCCGCCCCGCGAGAACGGCGCTTCCCGGCCCGCGCGAGCTTCACCAGGTCGATCAGCGCTATCAGCGCGCCCGGGCCGCGGCACTGCGAGGTATCAGCCAGATCAATGACGCCGCCCGCGCCCGGCGATTGAAGAGTGCCTTTGTGCGGCTGGTGGAGCGTGCGGACGGCCCGGCCGGGATCGTCGCCCGCTCGGAGCCAATCAAGGGCCTGGGCTACCCATACAACGTTAAGAGCCTGGAGGGAATGCGTGCGTCTATCCGCACGGCTCAGGAGCGCATCAACGCGCTGCTCGCCAAAGGCCTGACCGCCCCGGAACGTGCCGACGCACGCGATCTGATCGCTCAATACACCGGTTTGCGTGGCCTGATCAGGCATTTGCGCGATGACCTGCGGAAACTGCGCGCCGAGGCCACCGGAGCGGCCTTCGACAGCGAGCTGAGCCTGCTGTGGTGGGACGACTATCCGCTCGATCGATGGCTGGTGAATCTGCTCAATCTGCGCCATCGCGAGAGCCCGACCATGCGGGCCTTGATACCAGCGCGCGACTGGTCCACGCCGATTCTGATGGTCAGCCGCCTGGACGGCCCCTCGCCAGCGGTCGTGCGGCGTGTGATCGACGAATCCATCGAGGTCGAGAAACGCGGGCTGACGGGAACCGTGTACATCGACGCGCGAGGATACAAGAAGCAAGACGGGTACCTCGCCTACGATCGGAATCTGTACGAGCTGGCATCTCTGATTAGAACCAAGACGAAGCTTCCTGTCGTCCTGGACGACCGCGAGGCTTTGTTCGCGCTCGGTCAGTGTCCGGGTGCTGCCTTGTACTGCGGATGGTACAGTCACAAAGTGTACGTCGACGCGTTTGACTTTGTGCCCGGGGCGGTGGCGTTCCACATCGCCAGCTCCGAAGCGGTTAGCCTGCGCGACCCGCGCAAGAAGTATTGGTGCAAGCAACTGCTTGAAGACGGCGTCGCCGCGACCATCGGGCCGGTCAATGAGCCGTACCTGGTTTCCTTCCCTCTTCCCAAGGAGTTCTTCGGGCTTCTGCTGACGGGCCGTTACACTCTCGTCGAGTGCTTCTACATGAGCAAGCACTTCAACTCCTGGAAGCAGCTGCTGGTGGGCGACCCGCTGTACCGGCCCTTCGCGCGAAATCCGCAGCTTGCAGTGCAGGACGCTCTTGGCAGCCGGATTCCGACTTCGAAGCCCGCTCCGGGCCAGGCCGGTTCCGGTAGGACCAGCCATCCATTCGTGGAACGCTCGCAATGATACGCTTGCAAGATCAGATAAAGACCTATCACCGCCGAAAACTCCTGATCCGCATAGCCGCGATGGTTAGCTTCGCTGTTTACGGTCTGGCGTGGTGGCTCGCGTCCGAGGCGCTTGTCGGCGCGCTCGCTGGACTCATCCCTTGGCGATGGCTGTTGCTGGCCGTTGTCGCCGGCGCGTTCGCGGCCCTCTTCGAGCTGCTGACCTCGCCGCTGGACTACTATTCAGATTTCGTGCTGGAGCATCGCTTCGGTCTGAGCAACGAGACGCTGAGCGGCTGGCTCGTTCGGC
>CAYGAN010000151.1:0-2830 GCA_964347585.1 uncultured Planctomycetales bacterium
GTAAGGCTCCGTGGCATTGACGTCTATGCCTGTGTAGTCGAGGTCTGGCTCCTGGTAATACTTCGCAGGCTGTGAGGGGTCCCAGTCCGCCAAGGCGGGCAGGCAGACCACACACAGCACGCTCACAACAAATGGAATTGTCAACTTCTGCATCTTGTCGCCTCCTCCCTTCGGGTCTGTGAATCGTTCTCGTCCACATCGCGGCCGGCGATCAGAGCCAGCCGCGCCGCACAAGCCTGCGAGCCATCGCCTTCACATAGGCCTCCTCCTTGCCCCCGAGCCATCCGTTCTGACGAATCGGACACTTACGAATGCGATGGGTTCTCTGGGCGAACAGGTCTGGCCAGAAGCCGATATGGCCACCTCCTTCCCCGGCAGTGTACTCGGGCCCGCCACCCCCGCTGGCGGCACTGCGGGCACAGCCCGCCCGTTGACGTGGCCCGCTCAGACGCTGGGCCTAACTATGCCGAAATGTGGGAGTTGCGCTCATGGGTGCCGCCCTGCCCACGCCCTCCGCTCCCGCGACTTGTCGAACTGCAAGGATGTGCGCCCGCTTGCCCAACTCCGCTCCGATAACATTATACCGAAAGCCTGCCAACCGACAAGCCACAAAAAAACCATTCAGAAATCGCTTGACGTTAGGCCGATGTTAGGTCATACTATAGTACCTAACGGATGGCTAACCCGGCAGTGCAGAAAGGTCCTGGCCGGCAGCGAATGGCTCCTAAGTTACTCCCATGACGACGGAGCCGTGCTGGATAGAGACGACGCCAAGAAATCTTTACTCCCGCGCCGCCCGCAATGCGGATTTGCCTGTGCCTGGGGCCCCGGCCTATAAGCGGCGCCCTCAAGTCTGGGGCCCCGTACCGCGTCTCCGTCGCCCCGGTCCGCGCGACAGCACTGACCGGGGCGATGCACCCGGCAATTGGGTAGGCTGGATCATGCGGGACGGTCCCCTCGCTGCCGGTGCAGCGCCGGAGAAGGCGAGGGAGCACGAGGCGTCGACGAGCCGCTGACGTCCGCTAGCTCTAGCGAACGGCGGCGCGTGTCTGCCAGGCGGTATGAGGAGAACCGAGATGGCCGGGGCCCGAACACGCCGGCGGGTCAGTGGCAGGCACCGTCACCCCCGCCTTGCATCGGCGCGAGCGCGGGGCGCAAGCGATTCAGCCATGGCGAGCCCTATCCTGACCCCTCGGCAGCTGCAGATACTTACCTTCATCCGTGACTTTCGCCGCGAGCATGGCTATGCCCCCACCATGCAAGAGCTCGCCGACAAGCTGAAGATCAGCAAGGTGACGGTCTTCGAGCATGTTGGGGCTCTTGAGAAGAAAGCCTTGCTCCGTCGGTTGCGCCACAGGGCCAGGTCCCTGGCGCTGACGGGGCGCGTCATCTTCCCTGATGAAAGCCCTACGCGCATGCCTCTCGTGGGTCACATCGCCGCCGGTGCTCCGCTTGAGGCGATCGAGACTAGCGAATCGATCGACTTGGAACAGCTCTTCGCTACCCGTCAGGGCAGCTTCGTATTGAAGGTGCGCGGTGACAGCATGCTGGATGAACATATCCGCGACGGCGATTACGTGATCGTGGAGCGGCGCTCCGAGCCGCGAGACGGCGAAACCGTAGTCGCGCTGCTGGACAACGGTGAGGCAACGTTGAAGAAACTGTACCGGGAGCGGAGGCGTATTCGCCTACAGCCCGCGAATCCTGAATTCTCACCAATCTATGTCGATAAGGCGCAGATCCAAGGCGTTGTAATCGGCGTCCTGCGGAAATACTGAGCCCTGGGCGGCCAGCCCCCGAGCATCAGCGGCGTCTTACGACGGGACCCGACGGCTGGCGGAAACACCAAGCCGTCAGGGGCCGCGCGGTCCGCCGGCGCGGTGCCCTGCCGAAGGGCCGATTGGTCATGGAAACTGGCATTGTGAATCGCGAATGAGAAAGATCTGGGCGTATTACTTGGCTCGTCGAGACTGGCTTGTGGGCAGTCCGACAAGCAGGTATCAGGCTCTGCTGACAGTGTGTGATCCCGGTAGAGCGATTCAGAGTCGTGTTTCGGCCCTACTCGGCGAAAGGGACGAGCTGAAGGAACTGTATGCCAAGCGATTCTGCCTTTGCCTCGAATACTGGCTTGGTGACTGTCGAGGGCGGGAGTCCGTCCGCACAACGGCTCACGCAGGTGCGGTCGCGGTTGTAGAGGCACAGATCAAGAAGCACGATCCGGAGGGCACAATCGTTCGCGCCTTTGAGGATGAAGGCGATGGCAGCATCCCCCCCTGCCATCACAAGTTGTTCCGACGATACGACATGATCCTTTCCAGCGTCGGGTCCGGTAAGTGGCGCGGCGCAATGCCGGTGAAAGGAACGGGCCCTGCCGACAGGGCTGCGACCCTTGAGAGACTCCTCATCCCAGTCCGAGCGTGGATTGACGATGCTTCCAGAATGAGAAAGCGTAAGGGCGACGGACTCTCTGATAGAATCCGCGCCTCCCTTGGGGCGCCAGATCCTATGAAGACGTTTCTCGCATTGCTTCCTGTCTCGCTTCTGAGCTCTCAGAAGCGAGTTCCCTAATTGCTGTAGGCCGGCGCGCGGCCCCGGAGATGGGGTCCGCTCGCCTTAGGCAGCTTGTCAGAACAGCAACTGCGAGCTCACTTGGCCGCTGTACCCGATGAAGAGCAGAAACTGCGCCTGCGTGAGGACTGGCTGCGGGCCGGGCTCGAGGCAAGAGTGACGGGCGGCTATGCCGAGATCGTGCAGGGTGGCGCGAATCTCGACCGCATGGCCCGGCGCGAGGATGCCTATCGTGACTTCCGCGACGCGATCCGCGCGGTCG
>CAYGAN010000151.1:2840-11305 GCA_964347585.1 uncultured Planctomycetales bacterium
TGGTAGGCGTCACTGGCCGCCAGCCTGTCCTTCCAGGTTGCTTCCTGCTCTGGTGTGGCGTCCGGCCCAAGTGCTGGCGGAACGGGAGGTTCGGCGCCCAGTACGACAAAGTCGGTCTGAGGATCCAGCGTGCCCATGACCCGCGCCCCCCACTTGGCGAGAAGCGCCTTGATTCTCCCGGCTCCTTCGGGGTCCGGCGCGTTGTCGTAGTCGAGATCGAACAGTCCCGCGACCAGGACGTTAAGGGTGCGCGTCTTGTCATAGACCGGGTTGGCGATGAGGTCACCCTCGACAATGGGATCATCCGGGCTGGCCTCGATCACACGGCATTCGGAGACCTCGGGATGAATAGCAACGACCTCGACGGCCGCCTTGCCCTTCCCGTCCTTCGGAATGCCGGTCAGCGCCGAATAGACGCGAAACGTCATGCCCAGGGTCAGGTGATCTCGTTGCCCCAGGTCAATGTACACCAGCGGCGCACCCGGGATTGCCGTGATGATCTTCCCATCGGGCTGGCGGATAGCCATGGTGGCGTCTGGACGTCCCCGTACGCCCTCGAGCAGCGCCCGCAGCTGTTCGTTGGCACTTCTGAGCTGGGCGATGGTCCGCTGAAGCTTCTCCCTTTCCATGTCGAACTTGCGATTCGCGGTGTTGGCCTGGTCCTGCAAGTCCGTCAGTCGCTTTCGCACGTCGGCCAGCTTGTCGTCGTTGTTCTTGCGGGAGCTTTCGTAATCTTGTTGGAGTTGATCGACCTGCTGCTTCAGGCCAGCGACCTCGTCCTCGAACTTCTTCCTGCTTTCATCGACGCCGGCCTGCAGCGATTCCATCTTCGTGCGCAGGTCCTGGCTTTCCTGCACGGCCTGCTGTCGGGCGTCCGTCTGACCCTTGAACTGGGTATAGAGCAGCTTCAGGGCATCCAGGATCGCGGCGCCACGGAAGCTGCCGGGATTCTCGACCAGCTCGTCTGAGACGATCTGGGCGAGTAGGTCATCGACCTGCTTCTTGACCGTGACGTAATCATCGGCCTCAGAGCCGCTGATCAGGGCTGACGTTCTGCGGCGGTCGTCTTCAATGACACGAACAACGGAGACCCCCTCGGCGGCACGATCGAAGTAGTGACGTAGTTGCTGGCGCTCCTCCCGGTTGATCACCCTGTCCAACTCAGCCCTTAGGTTCTGCTCCGCTTCTTTCAGGTCTGCCTGCCCGGTAAAGAGCCAGACCAGCAGGACGGTCGCGATAAGCCACAATCCGACAAAAACAACCAGCCAGATGTGAATCGGGCTGGGGCCTGCTTGCTGTTGCGGGCGAGCAGCGGGCATTAAGGTCTCCTCCTGTTAGGCCCTCGCGCTTCGGGCCGATTGACCGCGCCGACGACCCGATCAAGCCACCGTGCCCACCGCCAAGCAGCTTGAGTCAACACGAGAACTCAAAGGAATGTAAGCTCCGGTGTGATCCAATGGTTGGGCCAAAGCAGCACAATCCTACACACCCATACTGCTATTCTGTCCGGGCCCCACAGGTCTGTCAAGCCTGCTTGGAGCAAGTAACCGTCCACGGGATCCCTAAGAACCGGAGCCTGTCAAGGCCAACGCGATGAGAATCTTGGGGCTGACGTCCCACACTCCTATTCGGGTTCGTCGCCTGGACGGCCAGCCGGGCAGCCAACTAGGGTTCTGGCTGGATCGTGTCGATCTGCGTAAGACTCTACTACTAACGGCGAACGTTGCGGATCCCGGCGCATGCATGGCTCGTTGCCTAATAGCGCGGCGAGCCCTTCGCGGCACTGGCCGCGTTCAGGCGCGCGACCATCACGGTAGCCTTTGCACTGGCGGCTCGATCCGGCCTACCCGGCGCAAGCGCGGGAACGTGCTGAGCAGAAACCAGAGCAACGGAAGGGCGCCGCCGATGATGATGACGAAGTCCGGCACCATGCGCCAGGTGCCGACCGTCTGCACGAACGGCAGCTCGTAGAAATCGGCGCTCCGCGCAAACCACAATCCCTCGGAAAAGCTGTGCCAGACCTGCGACAGACCCAGCGGCAGCAGGCCCGTAGCGAACATCAGGAACAGCCCGGCGTTCAGACCCCAGAAACTCAGCTTCAGGATGCCGTCTTTCCAGTGCGAGTCCTTCACGAGCCCGCGCCACGAGAACAGGATCACTGAGATCGCCAGCATGCCATAGACCCCGAACAGTGCCGTGTGGCCGTGATTGCTGGTCAGGTATGTGCCGTGCTCGTAGTAGTTGATGATCGGCAGGTTGATCATGAAGCCGAAGACGGCTGCACCCAGGAAGTTCCAGAAGCTGCTGGCCGTTAGGAAGTATAGCGGCCAACGGTGGGGAAACTGCCTGCCCTCGGCGCGGATGGAGCGGTATTCCATCCACGCGCGTGTCACCAGCAGAATCAACGGCACCGGTTCAAGCGAGCTGAACACGCCGCCCAAGGCCAGCCAGAAGGCCGGCCCCCCGTACCAGAAGTAGTGATGCGCCGTGCCGGGAATGCCGCTGAGGAAAACCAGAATCGCCGTCAGATACGCCACACGCAGCGCGGACTTGGCTGTTACCAACCCCAGGGTCACCAGGAACAGGGCCACGACCGCCACACCGAAGAATTCAAAGATGCTCTCCACCCAAATGTGCACCACAAACCAACGCCAGTAGTCTACGATCGTCAGGTGCGTGCCGCGACTGTACATCAGGCCGAAGCCGAAGAATCCCACCACGAGCACGGCGCTGAGCATGTAGAAGAGCACCAGCGAGCGCTCGTGAGGATCCGTCTGGCCGCTGCGAAGCATCGGGGCCAGAGCGCGGTAAACGATGATCAGCCAGAAGATCAAACCAGCGAACAAGAGAATCTGCCAAACCCGGCCCAGCTCGAGGTACTCCCATCCCTGGTGGCCCAGCCAGAACCATGCTTCGCCGAGCAGGCCTTTGATGCTGAGTGCTTCCCCGAGCAGGCTCCCGGCAACGACCAAGAGCGCTGCCAGAAACAGCAGGTTCACCAGCAAACGCTGACGTTTCGGCTCCCGCTTGGCGATCAGCGGCGCGAGGAAGATGCCTGTTCCGACCCAGGAGATCGCAATCCAGAAGATGGCCAACTGGAGGTGCCAGCTTTTGGCCCAACTGTAGGGGTACATCTGGCCTACGAACTTCACGTAGAAGCTGCCGGGGTGCACGGTGTAGTGTGCCAGCAATCCGCCGTTGAGGATCTGGACCACAAACAGCAGGCCGGCCACGAGGAAGTATTTGGCACTGGCCCGCTGACTGGCTGTCAAAGGTGCCTCAAGCAGTTGATAGGAAGCTTCGACGCCCTTGGCCGGGCCGTAGAAGAACTCGTACCGATGCACGACGTACACCACGATGCCCAGCACCACGAACAAGCCCAGTATTGCTGCGAGGCTCCAGATGTACGTTTCGGGGGAGGGGCGATTGCCCACCGACCTGTCCGGCGGCCAGTTGTTGGTGTAGGAGAAACACTCACTCGGTCGGTTCGTCCCGGCGGCCCAGGCCGTCCAGAAGAAGAAATCGGCAATGTCCTGCTGCTCCATCTCGTCACGCACGGTCTTCTCAAGGAACCCGTAGCGTGGATTGCCCGCCTCGAACTGCTCCGACCAATAGCCGCGCAACTTCTCCAGGGCATATCTCTGAGCAGGCGTTAGCACGAGGGTCCCGCTCGCAGCGTCGTAGCGGTTGGTGCGCATCTCCTCGATCACCCGGCCGTCGATCGGGCTGCGCCGGTCGGGAGGGAGTCTGTCGTACGCACCTTCCGCACGCTGGGTGTCTTCCTCTGCGGCGTAGTAGTCGCGCACGAACTGCCCGATGTGGTGCAGCGTGTGTGCGGAGAAGTCCATGCCCCGCAGAGAGCCGTGCCCCCAAATGCTCCCATGATCCATCAGCCCGTAACGTTGATATACGTCCTGACCGCGCTGAATGCTGGCGCGATTCGCCAGGACGGCGCCGTCACAGACCACTTGGTCGGGGATCGGCGGGACCTTGTCCTTCGCGACAAGCCCGCCGGCAAGCAGAACGGCCATCGCCGCTACGAACGCGACGACCGCAGCGTTGCGAAGCCCCTTGCTTTCCATGGCCAACTCCTCTCCATTTTGCGCAGTGCCTCCGCTGCGGGATTGACTGAGCACTGTTAGACTATGAGCGTCTCACGGACGCTGAGGATCCCAATGCCAGCGTGGACGCGCTGTTCGGATTCTCGCCGGACTTGCCTGCCATCGACGCCCTTGGAGCCCCACTCCGGCCCGACGTGGGTATGCGTCACGGCGATGCCCGCAACTCCTGGAGGTTCAGCTCAGTGTCGTGGCGCTTCGGACGCCCTGCACCGAACATCCTGCCGGGAGGCGGCTTCTCATCGCCAGTCGGCCCGGGTAAGTGCCGCGCAATCTGCAGGAAAAACCGCGTCGTCGCGCCGCGACGTCGGACCGACAGCCCCAGGTCAGGACCTGGGCTCGCCTCGCCGCAGGATTGTGCCGCGCCGGGTGGGTCCCGGCAACCTCGCAACGTAGCAACCGGATGGGCTGGCGCCCGCCCGTCGCCCGTAACCCGCAGCCGTTCCGCGCTGGACAACATGAACGAGCCTGGCCCGCCGTGCCTTGACGACCGTCAAGGACGCAGCACCTCTTGTTCTCGTGGCCGCTCAATTGCCGTGCGGCTGATGAGCTCACGAGATCATATCAACTAGCGGCCTGACCCCTGCGGCCGGGCGCCGCCCTCAAGCCGCGGGACACCGCAAGAGGCCCGTGCGCCATGCACAACCGATTTGCAAAACGGCCCCAACACGGGTACTCTTGTGTGGGCGTGTGCCATATGGCTAGCTTTGCCGGCGGGCTGGGGGGGCGCAAGTGGCTATGTCTGTAGGCCTGCTCGGGCGGCAAGGGTCAGCGCGGGTGTCTGCGCATCCGTTCACCTAGTCCGCGAGAACCGTAATGGCGTTTCAGCGTCAAGACATTGTGAAAATAGTGCAGGGCGGCTGGGAGGCTCGCATCCTGACCGCGGCCGCAGCATCCGGTATTCTCGACGCGCTCAGCTCAACTCCGGCGAGCGCCAAGACGCTGGCTGGCGAGCATGACTTAGACGTGGAGGCGACGGAGATAATACTTAACGCATTGGCGAGCATGGGCTTAGTTTATAAGCGGTCGTCGCGTTATGCAATGTCAGCTCAGTTGAGAAAGCTATTGTCCAGCCAAGGCAGCCAGAGCATCACTTGGCTGCTGCGGCATCACAACGCGCTGGCGGCTGCGTGGGCCGGCCTGGACAGCATTTGCCGTGCCGGTCGGCTGTTCCGCCGGATGGACTCGCCCCAGCGCCAGCGGCAGCGGCGTGAGACGTTCATTCGTGCCATGCACGCCAACGCCCAGCACAGAGCCCCGTTGCTGGCCGGACGGTACGCGAAGCTGAAGATCAAGCGCATGCTCGACGTGGGCGGCGGCTCGGGGCTTTACTGCGTCTATTTCTGTCGGCGGCATCGCGGGATGGCGGCGGTCCTCTTCGACCTGCCCGGAATCCTGCCGATTACCCAGGAGATACTTGCTGCGTATCCCGAACGCACCCGGATCAGGCTTGTCGGGGGTGACTTTACGACTACGGAACTTCCGAGCGGCTTCGACTTTATCCTGCTCAGCCACGTCATACACTCGCATAGTCCCAAGGCCGTGCGCGATCTGCTAGGCAATATCCGCCAAGCTCTCGACGCCGGCGGCCGCTTGGTCCTTCAGGATTTTCTGACCGATGCGAGCGGGACCTCGCCGAGGCAGGCGGCGGTGTTCGCCGTCAACATGCTCGTGCAGACCGAAGCAGGTCGAACCTACTCAGGTCAGGAGGTCGAGAAGTGGCTCCGGCACGCCGGGTTTCGCACCATTCGGCGGGTAGTGATCGCGGACAAGTCCGGGGGGGCGGTTCTGGAAGCGCGTTAGGATCTCCGGTGTGTATCGATTCGGGATCGCAGCCACGGCCGGCGCCGGTGGTGGCGTTCTGAAAAGGGCGCGGCTATGCTTGGCAGCAGGTGCCAAGTGCATCGATCGGAGTGGAGATAATGAAGAAGATAAACCGACGCGAGTTCGTCGCCCACACAGCCGCCAGCGCGGTCGTTGCTGGGGTCGCTGCCGGGCGTGCCGCGAAGGCGACGACGTCCCGGCCGAGCGCACCGCGCCCACCCGTCGAGCAGGTCGCGCTGGGCAAGACGGGAATCAAGCTGTCGCGAGTGGGTATAGGAACGGGCACGCACGGGTATAACCAGGAGTCCGACCAGACCCGTCTGGGCTTTGCCAAGTGCGTTGATCTGCTGCTGCATGCTTACGCGCGGGGCATCACGTACTTCGACCTGGCCGATCTTTACGGATCGCACCGTCACGTGCGCGAGGCGCTGAAGAAGATCCCTCGTGACCGCGTGACGCTATTGACCAAGTGTTGGAAGCCGACGGCCGAGAGCGTCAGCGCCGACATCGAACGATTCCGCAAGGAGCTGGACACCGACCAGATCGACATCGTCTTGCTTCACTGCCAAACGGATGGCGACTGGCCTACGAAGCTTGCTGACGCGATGAAGGTTCTCGCCGAGGCCAAGCGCAAGGGGTGGGTCAAGGCTCACGGCTGTTCATGCCATTCGCTTGAGGCCCTGCGCTCAGCCGCCGGAAGCGAGTGGGTGGATGTCGATCTGGCGCGGATCAACCACAACGGGACCAACATGGACGCCAAGCCCGATGTCGTAGTCCCTGTGCTCGAGCGGATGAGCCGCGGTGGCAAAGGCGTGCTTGGCATGAAGATCTTCGGGGAGGGCAAGTTCACCAAGGCCGAGCAGCGGCTCAAGTCGCTTCGGTTCGTGCTCGGCCAGCCGTGCGTGCACGCGTTCAACATCGGTTTCCTCAGCTGTGAGCAAATCGACGACGTGCTCGGGCAGATCAACGAAATCTTGGGCGCCTAAGGGGGGTGGACCGTGTCCAAGCGAACCGACGAGGTCATCTGACAACGGTCCTGGCGACAGGGAGTTATGCAGCAGGCGATCTCTTCATCGGTGCGCCTGGGGGTACCCGTTCACGCTCGCCATCTGGCCGGGGTACTGAAGGGCGGATGGGAATCCGCACCAGGAAAGGACCGAGAACGGAATCTCGGTCCAGCGCAGCGGCCGGTCCGTGCACTTAGCAGCCAGCAGCCAACGCAAGGAGCGGGGCTCGGGCCTTGCAGCTATTGGGTCGGCTTGAGGACCACGCAGTCCAAGCCGAACATGTACCCGACGGACTTGTCGTTCTTGCCGACGAGCTCGACCCGCAGCACGGCGTCTCCGGGGTCCAGCTTCGCGTGGCCGAGCTCGACGGGCCCGGTCGGGACGACCTTCGGATCGAAGCAATCCAGTGGCTCGCCGATCGGCTTGCCATTGAGTTTGAACTGCGCGATCCCGTAGTCGCGGGCCTTCGTGCAGCGTAGAACGATAGCGTATTCGCCGGCCTTTTCGACGGGGATGGCCAGTTCAATCCATTCACCGGCCTTCGGCGGTCGCCACCACAGTTGCGACTGGCGGCTCCAACCGTCGCCGAACCCGCCCATTCCCTGGGGGTCGATGGGACCGGTGGTTTGCTTGGCCGAGACCTTGATCTTCTCGCCCTCGATCGCGCCGGCGACGCGGAACGGCTGCCATCCCTTCCGTGGGACGCGACGATCGGGAGGGACCGGCAGGAAAGAGTCCTGGCTGTCGGCGCTGGCGTACCAATATGTGGTGCAAGAGTAGTCTTTCCCGACTTCGTTGCCGCGCGGCCAATCTTCGATCGTCACCTTTATGCATCGCTGAAACGGAATGTTGTCGATGACGTGCCAGCGATTGACCGAGGTGTGGTTGCCGTTGCCCGGCCCCTCACAGAGCGTCTGATTGTGATAGGCGTGCTGGAATAGCGCAGTGTTGCACCAGGCGTAGCCGAAATAGTCCTCGCTGCCGGTGCCGAACGTGCTGGGGAACTTTTCGCCATCAACCCAGATCTTCTCGTCGCCTTCGCCCCACCAGCCGCGAATCGGGTTGAAGATGGTCAGCACCGCGCCCACGTAGCGTCCGCGCCCCACGCACTCGAGAAACGGCCAGTCGAAGACCGTGTTCGGATTGCTCCGCCGCCACTTGGCGTGGAAATACCCCAGGCCGTCGTGCCAGCGGATTTGCTTGACTGCGGCCTCGAGCGTGAACGTTACATCTTGCTTGCCCTCGTTGAGGAATCGAATCTGCGCGGAACTGGCGAAGGGCATGTACCAGCGGGAGCAGAATCGCTCCTCGCTCATCTCCAGCGGCAGCGAGGCATAGACGTTTACGCCCGGCGACGAACCGAAGAAGTCCCCCAATGGGGTCCACACTTGAGGCGGGTTATGGCCGTCGAAGGCAATGGCCATCACCACGTCGCGCAAAGCGCCCCGCACATCGGAGGCTTCGAGATCGGATATTGTCAACTTCGTGATAGCCGCAGGCCCGTCGTAACTGACAT
>CAYGAN010000152.1:0-5107 GCA_964347585.1 uncultured Planctomycetales bacterium
GGTGGACAGCGTTGACCAGGCTCGCGGTGAACGTAGCGATGCCACAGGTGACGGGCGGGTAAGTGCCGACGAACAGGATATTCAGGGGCGTGGCCATGGGGACCTCCTTCCCACGTGCTGGAACCTTCCTTCGCAAGGCTGGCGCCAGCTAAAGTTCTCTTACCTGCCTCTTTCCCGGTGGATGCTGTCGAAAGACCCGACGATGAAAGACGAGTTGACGCTGTGATCGGTGGTTTTTGTCAGCGACCCATTAAGGGTGCAACTCGTTCGGTCGAGCAAATGCGTCCATTAGTTTATTCGATCTCGCTGCTGAGGCAAAGACAAAGTTGGCGCGGACAGGCGGGCCGGGGCCGCCGAGTGGCGCCGCAGACGGGCCGCGATCATAGCCTGCCGCCACGAAAGGAGTTAGCGGAGTGCTTCTGGCCCCGCGCCTGTGCAGTTGATCCTGGCGGTGCCTGCGCAATCGATTGCCGCGTGGGACGGTGCCGCGGTACGGCGCCACGTCAGGCTCGCAGGCGCGGGAGCCCGCGAGGGGTTCAACGTTGCTGCTTGTTGTTGGGATACCTCTGGTGCACTGCGCTTCGCTCTGTGCGGGAGGTCTGCTCGAGAGTTGCGTGTAGCGGGGTGGTGTTGACCCTAGGCGCCGGGGCGGGTAGCCTGGGATTGCGCGGTCCTCTCGACTGCCTATGCCAGGCGATGGAAGGCGCGGCTGCGTGAGAATCGTCCAAGTTTCCTCTGATTATCCTCCGTATATCGGCGGCGTTGCCACGCATGTCGCTGGGCTGTCCAAGGCGCTGGCCCGGCTCGGGCACGCCGTGGTTGTGTTCAACTATCGCCACGAGATCGGGCGGGACCGGGATGAGCTTGCCTGCGGGGGACGGCTCCGTGTCTGCCGGCAGTATTTCAATCACACGTGGTCGCGTCGGACCGCGTTGGTGCCGTACCTGTTGCTGGGCGTGGGAAGGTTTAGGCGTCTCATCGCGGACTTTCGGCCGGACATCCTGCACTGGCATGACATGCTGGAAGGCGCGTGGCTAACGCGGCTCGCCGGCGGCGGGCGGGCGGCCGTCGTCTTCACAAATCATACCTCCGCATTTCTGCGATGGCGCCGGCACTGGTTTCACCGCAGTCTGATGCGGGAGTCCTTTGGCCACGCCGATCTGGTCATCGCGCCGAGTGATGAGTTGTACGCTCGCTCCGACATCCTTGGCGCGAGGCGTCTGGCGATCCCGAACGGCGTTGACACTGAGGTGTTCGCGCCGCCAGCCAGCGCGTCTGTTAAGGAGACTTGCTGCCGGGCGCTGGGCCTGAACCATGGCCCCGTGGTGATCTGCGCACGGCGATTTGTGCAGAAGTGCGGCGTGCAGTGCCTTGTCGAGGCGCTGCCGGAGTTGGTCGCAGCCGTGCCGGAGGCGACCGTGCTCTTCGTAGGCAGCGGCCCGATGGAGGCAGAACTCCGGGCACGAGTCGCCCAGCTTGGTGTTCAATCAAATGTCCGGTTCCTTGGCCCGATCTCGAATGATCGGATGCCTGATGTGTATCGGGCGGGTGACGTGGCTGTGTTTCCCTCGCTCGTCGAAGCGGTCAGCATCGCGGCGCTCGAGGCGATGAGCACGGCTCTTCCGTTGGTAGCGACGCGGGTCGGGGGGCTGCCCCAGATCGTGCACGACCAAGAGACCGGGCTTCTGGTTGATGCTGGCGAGGTGGAACAGTTGGCCGGTGCGTGCATTCGTCTGCTGCGCGATAGCGCGTGGGCTCGCCAACTGGGCGCGAACGCGAGAGCTTTGGCCCGCAGTCAGTACGACTGGCTCCAGATCGCCCGGCGGACGGTTGAGGCCTACGAATCGGCGCTGGCCGAGCACGGAGGCCGGAAGGTGCCGGCATGCGCATGATGCTGGTAACTGGGACGCGCCCCGAGGTGATCAAGATGGCGCCGATCGTGCGGGCCGCCCGGACTGCCGGTGGCGTGGAGTCGGTTCTTGTCAACATCGGCCAGCACCGTGAAATGACGCGCCAAATGTTGGCTTTGTTCGAGATCGAGCCGGCTTACGAATTCGACGTGATGCGGGCCGACCAGTCTCTGGCGGAATTGTCAGCGCGCGTGTTGCGGGAGTTCGTTTCGCTGATCGAACAGGCATCGCCGGATGTCATACTCGTTCAGGGCGATACCATCAGCGCGTTCATGAGTGCGGTGGGAGCGTTCTTCTGTCGGGTGCCGATCGGTCATGTCGAAGCCGGGCTCAGGACGTACCGCAAGTATAACCCTTTCCCGGAGGAGATGAGCCGCCGCCTGCTGTCGCACATCGCCGATTTCCACTTCGCGCCGACTGATGCGGCGCACGAAGCCCTGCTCCGGGAGAACATTCCAGGCGAATCGATCTGGGTTACCGGCAACACGGTCATCGACAGCCTGCTGTGGATGATCGATCGCCAGCGCGAACCGGAGCGCCGCGCTCGTCTCCTGAGCTGCTTTCGGGAGCGTTACGGCGTCAATCTCCCAGCAGACGGGCAGCGCATTGTGCTGGTGACAGCGCATCGTCGCGAGATCTTCGGGCGGCAACTCGATCAGATCTGCCGGGCGCTGGCGCAATTGGCGGGGCGGTTTGAGGATGTTCTTATCATCTACCCGGTCCATCTGAATCCGAACGTGGAAGGTCCGGTACGGGCTGCGTTGGGCAGCACTCGGCGCGTCCACTTGCTGCCTCCGCTGGACTATGAGGAGTTCGTTTTCGTCATGCAGCAAGCTCACCTGATCCTGACCGACTCCGGCGGGGTGCAGGAGGAAGCTCCGACGCTGGGTAAGCCGGTTCTGGTGATGCGCGAGGCGACGGAGCGCCCGGAGGGCGTCGCCGCCGGGTCGGCTGAGATGGTGGGCTGCGAGGCCGATCGGATCGTGCAGAGCGCGGCTGCATTGCTGGACGACTGGGACGCCTATGCGCGACGCACGCGCGTCGCCAATCCCTACGGCGATGGTCACGCCGCGGAGCGCATCGTCAGCATCTTGTCCGAACATCTCGGCTAGATGCCTTTCGTCCAGATGATTCGACGCGAATGAGTTGAATCCGATTCCGGTGAGGGTAGGTCCTGCTGGCTTGGGCATAGCGCTTGTGGAGCGGGCGCCGTGCGATGTCCTGTTCCTCTTCATGCGCCGTCCGAGCACGGGGCGGCTGGCGCGGGCCTTTGGCTGTTCGAGCGTCGGTCCCGCCGGAACCGGGACTCTCCGGCCCTGAGCGGGACAGACGTTGACAATGTGTAGTTGACCCGCCGGGCCGTCTCAAATGACCGGGGACTCTAAAGTGTCCGAGCGGGCCGAGCCCGAGGCGATTGCCACTCATGTAGGGGATACGAGCAGCGATCAGATTGGACAGGCCAGATTGGGATACCACTCAGCCTGGTCGCTGTTCGGGCTGGCGTTCTCGGCAGTATCACAGTTCGGCTTGACGCTGGCGCTCGCCCGGTTCCTGACGGAACGAGAGCTGGGCCTGTATGCACTGGGCATCGCTGCGCTTCAGGTGCTCAATCTGGTGCTGGTGCTCGGTGGGGAGCATAGCTTGCTGCGGTACTTGCCTCTGTACCGCAGTCGCGGGGAGTTCGCGCTAGTTCGCAGGCTGACCGGACGGATCGTATTGATCGGGGCCGTTGCTTCACTGGCGGCAGCGGCTGGGCTGTATGTGTTGGCGGGTTTCCTGGCCGAGCGGGTATTCGACAAGCCCGACATGGCTGGGGTGCTGAGAATCGTGGCGACGGCTCTGCTGCCGACGACGGTGTTGGCCCTGTGCGGCCGAGCGCTGCAGGCGCAGTTGCGGATCGCGGCCAGGGTGCTCTTCGACAACGTCATGTTGCGGGGTTTGCTTCTGGTGGTCGTTACAGCGCTTGTGGCGGCCGGCCTGGGCCTGCGCGCGGCGCTGGGAGGTTACGTCATCGTCGTCGCGGCCGTCGCCGGAGCGGCGGCGGTCTATCTGGCGGTCATGTTGAGCCGCCAACCCCGGGAGGGCGACGCCAGCATCAACACGACTGAAGTGCTGCGATTTGCAGTCGTTTCACTGTTCCTGCATCTGGCCATGTTCCTAATCTCGTGGACGGATACGCTGCTGCTCGGCGTGTTCCGATCCGAGGCGGAACTGGGCCAGTATCACGTGGCTCTGCGAATCAGCCTCCTGTTGGCTCTGCCGTTGAACGCGACCAACGCGGCGTTCAGCCCGTTGATCTCAGCCATGTGCGCCAAACAGGAGCGCCAGCAGCTGACCGCGCTTTATCAGCAGGCGACCCGCTGGAACGTGACATTGGCCCTGCCCCTGTTGCTGCCCGTCGTGGTGGTGCCTGGGGCCGTCCTGTCGATCTTCGGACCGCAGTACACCGAGGCCTTCCTGGCGCTGATCGTCCTGGCAATTGGCCAGGTGAGCATCGCTGCAGCGGGATGTGCTATGTACCTCTTGACGTTGTCGGGCCGGCAGAACCTGATGGCGATTAATGCGGCCGCCGGCCTTCTGATAAACGTCGCGCTGAATGTCGTGTTGATCCCGCGATTCGGGATCGTGGGCGCGGCTGTGGCGACTGCGACGACGGGAGTGCTGATCAACGGGGCGGCACTCGTGCAGGTGCGCATTGCATTCGGCCGCCATCCCTATACGGCAGCCTACTGGAAGCCGGTGGCTAGCTTCGCGCTGGCCGCCGTCGCGCTGTGGCTGATTTGCCATCTGGCTCTTCCAGGCCTGTCATACGCTATAGCGCTAACGCTTGCCGCGGGGGCTATGCTGATGTACACGGTTCTTGTAGCGTCATTCGCCTTCGAACCGGAGGACAAGCAGCAGTGGCGCGATCTCATCGCCCAGCTCCGACGACCGACCGGCCGCCACGACAACTGAGCCGCAGCACGCGCATCGTCAGGTTCCGCGTCGGCGTGCGCAGCCGGGAACCTGCTATTCGCCTTGCGGATGCTGTGTCTGCCTTACGGCGTACGCCGGCGGTTGACCAAGCTTACCAGCGGTGGCTGGAGAATCGGCCCGGGAATTCTCACGACTGCTATCCTGGGCACCACGTCGGCGGGTTGGTCCGGATGGGGCATCTTGACGATCGCCGGGTCCGTGCTCGCACTGCTCGGACTGCT
>CAYGAN010000152.1:5117-6322 GCA_964347585.1 uncultured Planctomycetales bacterium
CGCAGAACGCGCATTGTCAGGTTCCGCGTCGGCTGGCTGGTCCGGATGGGGCATTTTGACGACCGTCGGGTGCAGGCTAAGATTTCGTCGTTGACGGACGGCCAGCGCTTCTACGACGGCAATCGGCTGGGGACGTGGCTGCGGTACGGCAGCCGAGGCACCTGTGCCGGCAGTCACAGGTGCTATTGCGCGTCAGCCAGGGCGCTGTGGGCAATTCTGGCCGTGCCGGAAAGCAAGAGAACACCGAGGATGCGGGACTTCCTCAGGCAAGGCGAGAAGGTTGCGACGTGAACTACCGAAGGATAGCCAAATCTGTGCTAAGATGCCTGCAGACTCCTTACTCTACGATTGAGAAGTCGCTATACGCACGAGGGATTCTCTCGACCAAGCGTTTATGTTTGCCCGATTTCCTGGGTCTCGGCGCAGCGCAAGCGGGCAGCACGTGGTTATACGAGAACCTTCGTCAGCATCCGGAGGTGTACCTGCCCGAGACAAAGGAGTTGCGCTATTTCGATTTGAACTTCTATCGAAGCCTGCGGTCTTATGCGGCAATGTGCGAGCCCGGTAAAGATCGAGTAAGGGGCGAGATCAATCCCGGCTACGGCGTAATGCCCATGAGGCGCGTCGAGTTCGTCCGCAAAGTCATTCCAGATGTCCAGCTTGTCTTGGTGATGCGGAATCCGATTGATAGAGTTTGGGCGGCGGCCAGGCGGATCCTTTGGAAGGAGTCTGACGGCAAGTTGCAAGATGTCGACGAGTCCAGATTCCTCGATGTGTTCAGGGACGAGCGTGTTGTGAGCCGAAGCGACTACGCGGCGATCCTGGACAACTGGTTGAGCGTATTCCCGGCGCAAAAGATGTACGTTGCTTTCTTTGAGGACATCGTGGATCGGCCACAGCAACTCTTAAAGGAGATTTTCGAACACATAGGCGTCTCAGCGGACGTGAATTGGGATTCGTTTCCTTTCGGGCAAGTCATAAACAGGAACCCGGACTATCCTATTCCGGAGCGATTTCGCGCCTTACTTGAGGAAATGTACCGCGGGAAGCTAGAGGAGTTACACAAGCGGTTCGGGGCGCGAGTTGAAGCTTGGCTCTGCTGAGAGGTGGCCCGACTGGTCCTGGCGTGGTAGCGCCCCTGTGGGGCCGTGGCAGCCATGATCGTTCGGCCTAAACCGGGCAGTTCGTAGAAGTGAGTACCGAGG
>CAYGAN010000152.1:6332-10574 GCA_964347585.1 uncultured Planctomycetales bacterium
TTTGTCAACGCCGCCAGCTCCGTGGCGGCCAGGGTGCTCAATGTGTGTGTCTTGGTCTGGCTGCAACAGTACTTGTTGCGGCGGATCAGCGCGGAGGAGTACAGCCTCTATCCGGTGCTTGCTGCCGTGATAGTGCTCGTGCCGTTGGTGGCTACCGTCCTAACCGGGGGTCTGGGCCGATACGTCGTGGATGCGTACGCGAAGGGCGACGAGCGTCGCGTTACGCAGATCGTCTCGACGATGGTGCCGCTACTACTGGGGGCGGCATTGCTGATACTGGCAGCGGGATCGGCATTCGCGTGGTACGTAGATCGGGTCCTGGAGGTCGCCCCGGAGCGGCTGTGGGATGCCCGGATCATGATGGGGCTGATGGTGCTTCTGGCGGCGGTCCAGCTCCCGCTCACGCCGTTCGGATTGGGCTTGTACGTCCGCCAGAAGTTCGTGCTGTCGAACTTGATCACGCTGTGTACGGAGCTGCTTCGGATCGGGCTGTTGTTCGTGTTGCTATTCGGTGTGAGCACGCGGGTATTGTGGGTCGTGGTGGCGTCGGTTGCGGCGAACCTCTGTGGCTTGCTGGTCACGCTGGTCATCTCTCGTCGGTTGGTTCCCGCGCTGGGGTTCCGCCGAAGCGAGCTGCGTTGGGGACTGGCCAAGGAGTTGGCGTCCTTCGGCGCGTGGGCGTCTGTTGGCCAACTCGCGGGCACCATACGCACGAGCGCCGATCCGATCATCTTGAACAAGCTGGCGACGGCAGTGGACGTCAGCTGCTTCTACCTCGGCTCCATCTTTCAGCGTCAGATCCACCAGGTGGTACAGCATGTGTGGGTGCCGCTGCAACCTGCGCTGACGGCGATGCACGCAACGGGCGAGAAGGAGCGTTTGCGCAATGCATATCTGCGCGGGGGCCGATACGCGTTGTGGGCGTCCTTGTTCCTGGCACTGCCGCTGATCGTCTTTCGCGAGGAACTGATGCGGCTTTACGTGGGTGAGCAGTACCGGGCGGCCGCAACGGTAATGGCCCTGTTGCTGATGGGATTTCCGCTGGCTTACGGAAACGCCATGATGCTCAGACTGGCACACGCCATGGGCCAACCCGGTCTTCCGGCGCGCCGGCAGATCATCCTCCAGTCCGCGAACTTCTGTCTGACCCTCTACCTCGTCGGGGTCCTGCGGATGGGAGCGGTCGGCTCTGCCCTGGCCACGGTTCTCGTAGCCGCCGCGTTCCAACCGTTGTTGATGTGGCCGCTCGGGCTGAAAATGGCGGGCGTGAGCTTCGGGACATGGCTGCGCGAGACCCTCGGGCCCGGCTTTCTGCCGGCGCTGGCGGGAGCCGCTGTTCTGCTAGGCTTTAGGATCTTCGTGCGTCCGTCCGATTGGTTGACTTTGACTGGATGCGCGGGCCTGGGCTGCGTATTCTATGCGGCGGTCCTGTTGCTCTTCGCCTTGAATCAGTACGAGCGAAGGGAACTGCGAAGCGCCACGCAGGTCGTGCTCATGAAAGCGATGTCGTTGGTCCGCGGATGTTGATGAGAATCATTGGGCTGTAGAAAGGTTGGCGCCTTGCCCAGATCTGTACATTCTGGCGTCCTTGGCGCTGTCGCGGTTGTTCCCCGGCGCGCCTTGACGGCGCGCAGCTCATCTCGCGCGTGGATCGAAACCGATGCGTCAAGTCCGCCAAAGGCGCCAACGAGATGCGGCTCCTACGAATCGGCACCGATACAGTGCGAAGCGCTGTGCTCACGCCGGAGCTGTGAATCTGAGGAGATTGCGTTGTGTTCGGGCGAATGATCCGACGCGGTACCTCGGCCTTGAGACGGCCCATTGCGAGTCTTCTGTACAGCTGGGACGATGTCCAGGTCGGTTTCCTTGTTTCAACCGGAAGGACCGGAACGGAGTTCCTTGCGGACCTGTTCTCGAGCGGGTTCGACCGCGTCGATGCCAGGCATGAGCCGAGCCCTGACATGTTCGACCTCGGCACTGGCTTCATCCGCTCCGAAATATCGCTTGACGAAGCGATCGGCAGATTCGGGCGCGGTCGTCGGGACATCTGCAAAGAAGTGCATCGTTCCGGCTGTGAGGTGTACGTGGAGTCGAATAACAATCTTGCGTACCTGATACCGGTCCTGCGGCGGTACTTCCGAGATTACAGGATCGTGCACATAGTAAGAGACGGTCGTGATGTTGTCCGCTCGTGGTACAGCAAGACGGTGCCGTCTCCAGCTCAGAGGGGCACAAGGGCATTGTTTATGAGCGAAGAGGCTTTTCGTAGGAGATTGCAGGCGATTGATCTGGCTGATGATCCGTCCCGAGATCATTGGGGCCGCATGAGCCGTTTTGAGAGGCTTTGTTGGTTGTGGGCGAAAAAGGATGGCGTTATTCAGGATTCGATAGTTGGGGATAAACGAGCGATTACCGTAAAGTTTGAGGACGTCTTCGACAGGGCCGCCGGAAACAAAGGACTATGGCAGGTAATTGAGTTCCTCGGCTTGAAGAAGAGGATGTCCGTCTCCCGCCAGGCCATTGTGGAGCGCACGGCTGTAAGGCTGAACCGAACCGAGGAGCACCTGCTCGGCAAGTGGACGGAGTGGTCGCCTGAGCAGCGGTGCCAGTTCGTAACGGTGGCCGGGGGACATATGGTCCGTTGTGGGTATCAAGTGTGACTACCGGTGCAATCCGCAATGTCATGTACGGGCGAGTGGGGCGGACGGTGTCAGCGTGCGGGGCTTCGTTCGATCAAGATGTGCGGTGGTTGCTGGCTATGAGGTTAGAATGGCAAGCCGAGAGCCTGGAGCCCTGAGCGGTCGGGAGCGCGCGTGCGACGGTGCGCCAGGCGCACGCTCGGGTGGTGGTTCTGGTCCGGGTGATCGTGCACGGAGCGGGCGGCTGTGAGTGCGAGCAAGATCCGCCTGTTCTTCAGCCTTGGCGTGCGGGTTGTCCCTGACCTGCTCCTGCTGTTGATAACATACTGGCCTGGTGAGCTGGGCAATCTGCTGCGCTATCGCTACTACAAACGGAGGTTGAAATACCTCGGCAAAGGCGCTGTCATTGACGTTGGAGTCTATATGGCCAGTCCCCGGTACATTTCGGTCGGCGACGGCGCGCATATTGATCGCGGCGTGACGCTCATCGCAGGCCCCCCGCGCGAGGGCCAGCGTCGTATCTGCCGCAAGAACAACCCCCGATTCGGGCACGAGACGGGCGAGATATGCATCGGCCGTAATGTTCATATTGCTCCGGGCGCTTATCTGCTCGGGCACGGGGGTATCAGTGTCGCGGACCGCAGCTGCATCACCACGGGAGCGCGGGTGTATTCCATGTCGCACCACTACCGGAACCTGGACGATCCCAATGACCGGAAGCTGTATTCGTTCAGTAACCGCGTGCCGATGGAGGACCAGCTGGTCATCGTCGGCCCGGTCGTTATGGAGGAGAACGCCGCTTTGGGACTAAACTCAGTGGCCTTGCCGGGAAGTACGATCGGCCGCAATTCCTGGGTGGGCGTGCTCTCGGTGGCAGTGGGTACTATTCCGCCGAATGTGATCGCCGTGGGCTGCCCGGCTGCGGTCATCAAGCAGCGGTGTCCGGCGAGAGCAGCTAGCCCGGATGGTGAGACAATAACGGGGTCCTCTGCTACGGAAGAGACAAGATGATCGGGTCAAATATTCGAGTAGCGCTGCTCGGCGATTCGCGTTGGGTTCCCATACTTCAGGACGAGTTGTGCGAGTTCGGTATTTCAAACTGGCTTTGCCAGGATGCGCGAGCCGCCGCTCGCCGTTTGAACGTTCGGCCGCTCATGGCTTTCCTGCGCGCCAACGTAGTCCACCAGGTCTTTGTTCGCCTCGGATCCGTCAGGTTCTTTCGACGGGCGCGTCGATTGAGAAAGGCGACGGTGGTCCACTGGATTGGAACCGACGTGATGGAGTTGCGCTCGTACGTCGTCAGGCATAAGTGTGTTCCGACCTGGCTGGCCCAGCACGTGTGTACCCACCTTGCGGATAGCCCGGCTCTTCAGGAGGAGCTGGCAGGGCTGGGTATATCTTCAGAAGTTCTTCGGCTTCTTCCAAAGAGTGTCGACGCGGACGTTCAGTCTTTGCCGGAAACACCGGCAGTGCTATCTTACTGGCAGGATTTCCGCCCCGAGTTTTACGGGAGCACGTTGGTAATGTCGCTCGCGCGGCGCTTCTCTGATGTTCCCTTTTATATCGTCGGCGCAACCGGAAGGGATATGGAGGATGTTCCGAA
>CAYGAN010000152.1:10624-11280 GCA_964347585.1 uncultured Planctomycetales bacterium
GCTGACATGGAGGCCGTATATAAAAAAGTATCGGCGTTGTTTCGTTTCGTTCAGCATGACAGTGTATCGGCGATGGTCATCGAGGCCCTGGCAAGGGGCAAGTACGTGCTCTACAGTCATCGCTTCCCACACACGGTTCAGGTCAGGGGAATGGACGATGCATGTGCACGTCTGAATGATGTGTGTAATGCGTCGTGCCCCAACGCGGACGGCGCCGCCTACGTTCGGGAACATTTCTCGTGGCGGCGAGAGATCGAGAAGCTGAGGGACATTTACGGTGAGCTGGTGGCAGGCGGGGCGGGAAGACGTTGATAGCGCGCGATGGCAGCGGCGGCGGAACGGGCCAGCTGGCGGTAGGAGGGCGGTTGACGAGATAGGGTTCTGAATGATGAGTGCCGGAGTGGACGTCTCCGTCCTGATCGCAACATACAACCGAGCCGAAACACTCCGCGAGACGCTCGAAGGCATGACCCGGGTGGACCGCGGCGGGCTATCGGTCGAGTTCATCGTGGTGGACAACAACAGCTCGGACAACACAAAGCAGGTTATTGACTCGTTCGCTGACCGGCTGCCGGTTCGGTACCTGTTTGAGCCGCATCCCGGAAAGAACCGCGCTCTGAACCGTGCGCTGGGGGAGACGGAGTTAGGCAGAGTCG
>CAYGAN010000153.1:0-10458 GCA_964347585.1 uncultured Planctomycetales bacterium
CGGTCCGTACCGGCGGCGCGGTCCAGCACCGCGCCATCCGGCCCGATGATCGCTGCCAAATCGCGCGATACTGCAACGACGAATACCCGATTTTCCATCGCCCTGGCACGCAGCAGGGCCGGAGTGTCCGGCGCGTCCACGACGGCGATCACCTCGGCGCCGTCCAGTGCCAGTACCCGCGAAGCGGCAAAGGACCGGCTCTGCTGTCCGTCGATCCAGCCGACTTTGGCGATTGCAGTGTCCAGCGAACGATCACGCGGCCGGCCGCTCACCAGTATGGCGCCCAGTTCTCGACAGATGTGGTCCAGTCCTTCCGCGTGATCGGGACGGCAGACATGAGCGACCACTAGCCGGACCTTCTTGTTGCGCAGGTGCGCCATCAGCGCTCGTCCGGGCGGCACGGCCCCCGCCCGTTCGCCTGCCAAGGCCCTTTCGACCGTCCGGCCACCGACAGCCGCAACGACGATAGGTGCCGCCCGCCGAGCGACAGGCCGGACCGGCGGCTGAGACGATAAGAGCCTACCCGACATTGACGCGGGCACCTGCAGCGGTCTGCTCGGCTGCAGCTTCAGTTCAGCTACGATGATCGTTTCACCCTCGCCCGGCGCCTCGGCGGCAACCGACCCGTCGGCCCGGACGATGAGACTCCGGCCGCAATACCCGAACAGTTCGTTGTCGGACCCGAACTTATTGGCACAGACAAAGGCCAGCCCGAACTCCTGAGCCCGGGCTCGAATCAGAAAGTCCGGCTGCGGATTGGCAAAGCCCCCCGCTTCACCAGCCGTGTTGATCCAGCAGGCCGGCATCGTGATAAGTTCCGCCCCGAGGACACGCAGCGTGGCCGCGACTTCCGGCGCACGAGCGTCCGCGCAGATCAGTATGCCGATTCGTCCAAGCTCGGTCTCGAACGTCTCGATCCGCTCGCCTGGGGCGAGCCAGTCCAGGTCATGGTGCCAGAGGAAGCTCTTACGGCAGGTTCCCACCACCCGCCCGGCCGGATCGACCAGCGCCGCTGCGCTATAGAGCCGCCCATCCTCCCGATCCACCAGCCCGCTGACCACGTGAAGCGATCCTTGCCGTGCGAGCTCGCCCAATGTCCCGACGAATTGCTTCGGACGGAGAATCTTCGCCAAACGATAGGCCTCTGCTGACTCGACGAAGTAGGCCGGATAGGCGCACTCAGGTAGGACGAGCAAGTCCGCTCCTGCCTGGTGACCTCGCCGGACGAGCCGTTCGATCGCTTCCAGCGATTCTGCAGCTTGCCCCAGAGGCCTCGCCCGCATTTGGCCGGCGGCCACCGTGATCGGCTCGGATCGATCGGACATGCTGCCGCCATCGTAGGAGTGCTCGGCTCGGCTGGCAACTGCGTCTGACGAGCCTTATAATTCAAGATGATACGGCACGCGCACGCCAGCTGCTGACGGCGCCGCTTGGTGATTTGCATGCCAAACGTCGGTAAGCCCCGGTTTCTCAGTTGCCCCTGTGTGTGGGCCGTTCCAGGCCGACAGTGATGACAAACCGCGACTACTACGAGATTCTCGGCGTACAGCGCAGCGCATCCGACGAACAGATCAAGCGAGCGTATCGCAAGCTCGCCAAGCAGTATCATCCCGATCGCAATCCGGGCGACGCTGCCGCCGAACGCAAGTTCAAGGAAGTCCGGGAAGCCTACGGGGTCCTGGCAGACAGGCAGAAGCGGGCGGCCTACGATCGTTTCGGCCACGCCGGCGTGGGCGCTGCCGCCGGCGGCACCGGTGGATGGCAGACCCGCCCGGACGGAACGCGCGTGTACACGTGGTCCGGCGGGCCCGGCGGCGTTGACGTGGACTTGGAAGACCTATTCGGCGCTTTTGGCGGCGGCCAGGGCGCAAGCGTTTTCGATCAGATCTTCGGGCGGCGGCACGGGCGGTCCGGTCGCGCGCAACCAGGGCGAGCGCCGGCGCGCGCGGGGGAAGACCTCGAACACAGGGTCAACCTCTCGTTCGAGCAGGCCATCCACGGTGCCACCGTCGAGATCGACCTTGTCCCGCGCGACGCGGCTGGACGCGCCCGAAGAGAGACGCTGACCGTCCGCATCCCCCCCGGGGTTCACGACGGTCAACGGATTCGCCTCAGAGGCAAGGGCCAACCCGGATCGAACCGCGGCGCACCGGGCGACTTGTACATCGTCTGCACCGTCAGGGAGCACCCGTACTTCCGGCGACAGGGCCACGATATTTACCTCGACGTGCCGGTCACCATCACCGAAGCCGCTCTTGGCGCAACAGTCAAGCTGCCCACCATCGACGGTCCGACGACAGTTCGCGTTCCGCCGGGCGCGGCCAGCGGCGGCAAACTCAGGCTGAAAGGCAAGGGCGTGCGAGATGCGCGTACCGGTCAGCGCGGCGATCAATACGTCCTGATCCGTATTGTCCCGCCGAAGAATCTCTCGGATGCCCAAAGACGACTACTGGAAGAACTGGCCGAGGCCTGCAGCGGCCAGCCCGATCCTCGGGCCGACCTTGGGTGGTGGAGTCCCTAGCAGGCGGGACCGGACAATCCGTGTACAACGCGCAAAGCGATTCCGAGTCTCATGGGCGCATCGGGGCGGTGTTGTTGTTGCTCGGGGTCGGGCTGATCCTTGCCAGCGCGGCGATCATGATTCATCAGCGGGCGCTGACCGCGCCGACGCCGCCCGAACCCGCAGCGACTCCGTCCGTTCAGGCCGACGCGACAGGCGAATCGAGCCCGATCGCCCAACCGCCTTCCGTTCCCAGTCGCATCGCAATGGGTTTGTTCTGGGTCTCGCTCACCGTGCTCGCGTTCCTTCTGGCGACGTACGCCCTAGTCCGATGGAGTCGCCGATTCCGCATGCTGATCATCCGCGGGCCACTACGGCGAACGGCCACGCCGGACGTATGGCATATGCATCGAGTACCCGAGGACCCGGCCTCGTCCACGCAGGGCGACGCCGAATAGCCGAAGTCGCCGCTGCGCGCGGACGGCGGACCGGCGATACTGGCGCGACGGCGTTGCATTGAGCGGCTAGGCTTGCGGGCGCGGGTGCGGCCCGCCTCATGTAAGCGCGATACGCGATGGATTTGACAGGCAAGAGCGTGTTGATCACCGGGGGGGCTCGGCGGATCGGGCGGTGCATCGCCCTGCGCCTGGCCGCCGCCGGCGCCGATATCGCCCTGCACTACAATCGATCGGAGTCCGACGCACGGCGCACGGCCAACGAGATCGCGGAGATCGGACGCAGCGCGGTGCTCATCCAGGCGGACCTGGCGGACGCGTCCTCCCCCCAGCGCCTGGTCGCGGAAGCGGTCGCCCGGCTGCGCCGCCTCGATGTCCTCGTAAACAACGCTTCCATCTTCGAACCGATGAACCTGAGCGCGCTGAACCTGCGCGACTGGGAGCGCACGTTGCGAGTGAATCTGACAGCGCCGGCTATGTTGGCTCGTGCGGCTTGGGCGGAGTTCCAGAGGCTGGGCGGCGGAAAGATCGTCAATCTGTGCGACGTCGCGGCGGATCGGCCCCATGCCGGGTACGTGGCTTACTCGGTTTCAAAGGCGGCTTTGGTCGCGCTGACCAAGTCGTTGGCACGCGAGATGGCCCCGACCGTCCAGGTCAACGGCATCTCGCCTGGCGCAGCTGAGTTCCCCGAGAACTACACGCCGCAGCAGCGCGATCGCATAATCCAACGCGTGCCCCTGGCCAGGAGCGGATCGCCCGACGACATCGCAGCGGCCGTCCGGTTCCTGCTCGAGCAAGGCGATTACATCACCGGCCAAGTCATTAACGTGGACGGCGGCCTGAGCATCCGGTGACCCGGTGAGCCGGGAGGGATCGGACAGAACGGTTTGCGGACGTTGGCGGCAGGCGGCGTCTCGGGACGTCGAGCCCCTCGTCGCCATGTGAGCACGGGCGCGCTGACGAGCGCCCCCCTGGCCGGCCGTAGCCGCTAGTAGCGGTTGGACAATGAGTTACGGACGCGTCGGTCGGGGATCGCCCCCCCCAGACGCCCTGATAGGCTGCCACGGGTGTCCAGCGGCTGTTTAAACGCCCACTTGGCCGAGACGTGAGGCCGCCGGGTCTTCCGGGGTCCCGGTTCGTCCCCCGCGAAAAAGTGGCGGAAAGCTCTTGCATGGACAGCCCATCCGGGTAGAATGAAGGCGTGAGAGGAGCATGGCGAGGAGGAGGAGGATAGCGCCCCCCGTCGTTGAGGCGTCCTCTCACGATGACCCGTCTTGTCCAGTTTATGGAGGGTTCGGTCCAAGGCTTCTGATTGCCCGACCCATGGCAAATCAGCCAGGGAAAGGAGCGGACAATGCTTTTAGCGAAGGAGGTCAAGATGCGATCAGTAATGTTGGCTTCGTTGCTGGCGGTTGTGATCTCGATGCCGGCGGCCGGAGTAACGGTGGAGTTCAGGTTGGAAACAAACCCGGGCGGGCTCCTTGTCGCTAGCGTTCCCGCCGACGGCCTCGACCACACCGTGGCGCTTCACATCATCTGCACGGTCTCCGACGGCGACAACAACGGGCTGGCGCTCTTTGCCTGTGATATCCTCACGGACACGGGGATCACCCAACCGGTTGATCTCGCCCCGGGCGCCTGGAGCATCTCAAGTCAGAACGGCCTAAGCGGCGACTTCTTTGACGTACAATCCGAGTTCTTTGACGGCGTTGCCGTGGGCGATGATCTGATCCAGGTCGGTGCCGGCCAGCACACGTTTGTTGCATGGTTCTTCAGCTTAGGCTACGGCCAGGCCGGCGGCATCGGCGCGGGCCAGGAACTGGCGTTAGGCGCAGTCAATATTCCCGGCGGCCTTACGCCCGCCACATTCCACGCCCAGCTCGGCTACTGCAAGGCGACCGTGATCAAGTCAACGTACGACCACAACACACCGGTCTGGCCGGCAGTGGACGACGTGGCGGACGTGGACTTGGTCCTCAGCGCGCCAGTTGAGATTACCCGAGGCGTGCCGCCAGTGTTGATCGAGACGGTGGCGAGCATGGGCGTCCACGGCGGTGTGGGCGAGCTTCCACTCTACGTGGACATAGCGGCTACGGCGAGCAACCTCATCAGGACCGAGAGCCGCGAGGACTACGTCAATAAGCTCGTGATCGACTGCGATGCCAACCCGACGCTGCCCGTTCCGCCGGAGAACCTGGTCACCTCGATCGTCGGTGACCTCGGTGGCGATGTGACGGGCTACGTGGCGAGCGTCTCGGCTGTCGCCGATATCATCACGATCACGCTGAACCCGGTGCTGCCGGATCAGGACACCTATACGGTTACGCTGGATAGCTCGGTGATCGGTGGCGACAACGACTTCCGGATCCGGGCGCTGCGCAGCGAGGTCGTGCCCGATGTTAGCTCGCAGGTCGTCAACGCCTTGGATCTCTCGAAGGTCCGGCAGATGTTCACCGCGGACGTCACCGTGAGCGACAACGCCAAGTACGACATCGTCTCCGACGGTGCGATCAACGCGCTGGACCTCTCGAAGTGCCGTCAGGACTTTACGCACACGGCACCGTAGGTCGCAGTTAGCTTCCGCCTTCGGGCGGAAGAATGGAATGCACCACCCGATGACTACCGGGTGGTGCATTCCCCCCCGCGAGGGGATAAGGGGGAGCGGCGGGGGGAGAATGTGGGAGAGAGAGCGGAAATGGGAGAGAGAGGAGATAGCACGTCCGGTGTTCACGTTCCCCTCTTAGAAGACCCATGCTCTCTCGGTGTGTTTAGTTTTTGGCGGCGCGCGCCGTTTGGTCAAAGCGCCGCTTGGGTGTCTGCCCCGTAACGGCGGGGAAAGGGCTCTTTTGGGAGTGGTTAGGAGGTAGAGAGCATGGTGAAACTTTCCGTGAGTAGTTTGTGTGTTTTGCTGTTGGTCGGTGTGGTGAATGCCGCGCAGATCAACTTCGAGTTCGGCTCGGTCAACGGCAACCCGCTGGAGAGGGGGGTCACCGAGATCGTACTGGCACCGAGCGAGACGGCCACGATTAACTTGTGGCTGACGTTGGAGCAGAGTGGCTTTCCACCGGCCGACGAGCAACTGGGCTTGTTGACCTACGTGCTGAGCAGTTACCAGGAGCCACCGGATCCGCCCAACGTCGAGATCGTCGGGTACAGCAACGATCTTGACCCACCGTATGCTTACGTGAACACCCCTGGCGGTGGCGGGGCGTGGAGCTTGACCGAGATCCAGCTCCCCACCGGTGAGAACCCGATCGGCCCGGGGGAGCACTTGGTCTCCGATATCATCATCCACTGCCTGCGGCCGAGCGAGGACTGGTTCTTCGTTGCCATTCCGAGCACCGACATCCTGCTGTTCGCGCCGGACCTGATCAGCGGCATCGAGTTCACGCTCGGTACGGGCTCGACGACGTCGCCGCTGCACCTGATCCAGGTGCCGGAGCCGGCGAGCGTCGGTCTGCTGGCAATGGCCGGCTTGGCGGTATTGCGTCGTCGCCGGTAGAACGGCCCCAGGCAGGCAGGGCAGTCGGCTGTGGGTCGGGTCGTCTCGGAGAGGCGCGATCCCAGATCGGAGAACGCAAACATGGGGCAGGTCGATACGTTCGGCCGGCCCCATGTGCTTTTCTTTGGCAGGCGGCTTTGCCAAGACGGCGAGCTGTCCGCAGCCCCGGTCGCGCGAGGATCAAGCGGCGAGACCCGGCCGCGGGACTGAATTGAGCGGGTGCCCCGCCCTTCGTTTCGAAGGGTGGGGGACTGACGACGTGATGACTGGGGGGCGCCGCGACGGCCGGAGGGGTGCCGGGCTCGCAATCCATTGTATTCCAATGATTTAGCGGAACAGGGTTGATGCCCTCCCGTCGTGGAGAAAAAACGACCGGGAGGGCCTAGATTTCTATTGACGCGCCGGGCCGGACTCTGGTAAGCTAACGGTTAGTTGGGAGAAAGTGGAGAGAGAGTAGGTCCATGGCGACCGGCTCTCTCTTGTCTTTTTGGCAGATCGCTTGGATGAAAACCGCGGCAAGGCGACCCGGGGAGTACCGGGTGGCCGGTGGAGTGGAGAAAGGCGTAATGGGTACCCATTAGTAGGAAACGTAGGAGGAGGAGTATGAACAAGTTAGTTGTTTCGATGTGTGTTCTTTTGATGGCCGGGGCAGCGAACGCCGCGGTGATCAACTTCGAGTTCGGCTCGCTTAACGGCGCGCCCCTGCCGAGGGGTACGACCGACATCACGCTGGGCTTGAGTGAGACCGCGGTGATCAACGTCTACGTGGAGCTCGTGGAGAGCGGGTTCCCGCCGGCACCGGAGCAGCTCGGCCTGCTTACGTACGCGCTGAGCCTCTATGAGACCCCTCCGGGCGCCTTCGTGACCGACCCGACCGATATCGAGATCGTCGGCTACAGCAATGATCTCGATCCCATGTACACGTATAACAACGTGCCTGGCGGTGGTGGGGCGTGGACCCTGACCGAGATCGTACGCGTGGATCCCGGGAACGTGATTGAGGGTCCGGGCGAGTATCTCGTCTCGGACATCATCGTCCACTGCCTGGGAATTCCGAGCCTGGATCAAATCATGATCCTGACCCCGAGCACGGACCTCCTGCTGTTCAAGCCGGATCTGATCACCGGCATCGACTACACGCTCGGCACGGGCTCGACTAGCGCGCCCCTGAATATTACCCAGGTGCCTGAGCCGGCAACCATCGGTCTGCTGGCGCTCAGCGGTTTCGCGGTGCTGCGTCGTCGTCGGTAGGCGATCGAACTCGGCAAGGTAAGAAGGTCTCTTTCGAGACTTAGCTGGATAGAGACCGAAGCAATCCGTGAGGCAGGTCGATATGTTCGACCTGTCTCACGCTTTTTTTTCGCGTCGCCGCAGGGCGGTCGGACTAGCGAGGTTGTTGTAGCTGCTCAAGTCGCTGACGAAGCGTGTTTAGGAACGGGTCGTCGGGCTGAAGTCTTGGCAGGGCCTTCTGAAGGCACGCGATGGCCTGCTCGGTTTGCCCGAGCGCCAGCAGTACGGCAACATGTGTATCGACGATGGCGCCGGACTGCGGCTGAAGCTCCATCGCCTCGCGAGCGTAGCGCAGGGCTTGCACCGGATCGCGCAGCTCCGGAGGCTCGGCTGCGATCAGATACCACGCCAGGTTGTTCAGCGCTTCTGCCGAGCCGGGGCGCCGCTCGATCAGCAGCTTCAGGAGCCTGATGGCTCCTGCATAGTCGTCCCTGTCGGCCAGGAGCTGGCTGGCGGCTAGCATGGCGGCTGGATCGGCGCCGGCGCCGCGGGCCAGTGCCTCCTTGAAGTACTCAAAGGCCCTGTCTGACTGAGCCATGTGCAGGTAGGCCACGGCCGCGGTCCGCCACGGCCGCCAAGACTCCGGAGCGGATTGCGGCTGAAGCTCCATTGCCTCCCGAGCGTAGCGCAGGGCTTGCACCGGATCGCGCAGCTCCGCAGGCTCGGCTGTAATCAGATACCAAGCCAGGTTGTTCAGCGCCGTTGCCGAGCCGGGGCGCTGCTCGATCAGCAGCTTAAGGAGCCTGATGGCCCTGGGGTAGTCGCCCCTGTCGGCCAGGAGCTGGCTGGCACCGAGCATGGCGGCTGGATCGGCGCCTGCTCCCCGGGCCAGCGCCTCTTTGAAGTACTCAAAGGCCTTGTCTGGCTGACCCATGCGCAGGTAGGCCACGGCGGCCGTGCGCCATGGGCTCCAGAAGCCCGGAACGATCTGGATCGCCCGCCGGCAATGCTCAAGAGCGTCTTCCGGCCGCTTTTCCTTCAGGGCGATGTCGGCCAACCCGACAAGGACCTTGCAGGACTCGGGGTTGACCTTGGCGGCGGTGCGGGCGACGGCCTCGTTCGTTCGCCAATCGCGGTTGCGATCAACGGTTCGCCAGGCAAACCAGCCGGCCGCGGCGGCCAGAACGGCCAAGCCGACCCCGTAGGCAGCCCTGGTCAGCAGAGCTGAGCTGCGGACCCGCCGGACACACGCCCCGCCGATTACGCCCACGAGCATGCAGAATCCGACACTCGGGGTGTACAGCAGCCGCTCGCCAAAGATCGTGCCGATGACGATCGGAATGTTCGAGACGACACTGTAAGTGACCAGGGCTATGCCCAACGCCAGCAGGACCGCGCGACGCCGTCGGTAGGAGATCGCCGCACCGATGGTGAGTACGACGAGCCACGCCAGCCCGTGCCATAGCCGCGGGTCGCTGATGTGCCGGACGGTGTCGATGGCCTTGTAGGAGTAGTCATAGCACAGGCGCGCAGGCAACACGAGCAAGCTCACGCCCTTTGCGAAGGTCGCCAGCGGCGTCGCCCAGCGGGCCAGGAAGGGACTGTCCCCTTCGGCCAGCTGGTACGTTGGATGGGCGATCGGGTTATCCCACGGATCGACAACGACGGTGCTGCTGAGCAGCGCTCCGACGGCCAGTCTGCGGGCGACGAGGTAGGCGAGCACGACCAGGAGCATGGGCAGGTAGCATCTGACGGTGCGGCGTGACAGCCATTGCTGGCGGCCCGCCAGCATGCCGGCCTGCCACCGCCACCAGTCCAGCAGGATCACGACGCCGATCAGTGTGATTGCGTTCTCTTTGCACAGCATCGCGGCCGCGAAACAGACCGCGGCCAGCAGCGCCTTGCCGGGATTGGGTCGCGCCTCGGGGGCCCCGTCCCGCCAGTAGAGCCACGCCGCGAGCAGCATCAGCAACGTGACGGCCAAATCCGCCCGACCGATGATCGGGTTCAGCGGCTCGGTGTGGATTGGATGGACGGCGAAGAACACCCCGGCGATCAAGCCGGCCCAGAACGAGTCGAACAGCTCGCGCGTCAGGCGGAAGACGACCAGGCACGTGGCGGCGTAGATCAGGATGTTCGGCAGGCGGAAGGCCGCAGGCTCTTGGGAGATTGCCCAGTTGATCCCGTAACTGGCCATCACGAGCGGGCGGTACAGGCGGTCGGTGTTGGGCAGGTACCAGTAATTGCCGGTCAATAGCTCGCCGATCTGGCAATTCTGAACGCGCGGATCGGTCAGGATGATGGAGATGTCGTCGAAGATGAAATCGTTGTTCCGCGCATTCACGTAGAGCGCGCCGCCGAGCAGCACCAGAGCACCGGCCACCGCCCACTCGGCGTGTGTCCGGGCCCGAGGCACGGCAGGTGCTTGTGATCTGGTGCGCGATTCGGCTGGCGGCGATGGCCGCTTGTTACGAGATGTCCGACGGGGCATGGTTCGACGCTATCGGGCTGTCCGGGCCCTGTCAAGGCAAGGTCTGCGGGCCGGCATTACCGGGGCGAAGCTTACGCGACGAAGGGACGTCGCCGCGCAAGGACCTCAGCCGTTCTTCGAGCCTCGGTCGCTGCTTATCGTCGTTGCGGACTGCGGGCAGCAACCGGACGAGGGCCTCAAGGGCTTCGCCATCGCGCCTGAGTGCGAGAAGGACGGACACGTACGTGTCGATGGGCGCGCCGCCGTTCCCAAGAACTATGTTCGGGCTATCTTGGGCGAG
>CAYGAN010000153.1:10468-11164 GCA_964347585.1 uncultured Planctomycetales bacterium
CTCAAGGGCTTGCTGCGCGTGGTGCAGGGCAAGGTGTGGATCGCGCAGGCTCACGGGCTCCGCCTCGATCAGATAGTTGGCCAGGTTGTTGTGAAGCTGCCAGGAGATCGGCTGGTAGGACAGGGTGCGCTTCAGTCGCTTGATGGCCTCTTCGTACTGACCTCGCTCGACGAGGATCTCTGCCGCCAGGCCTGCCGCAGGTGCGTCGCCGCCTGCCCCGACCCTGAAGGAATTCTGCACGCATAGCCAGGCCTGTTCCGTATCGCCTTTTTCGCGGTACACGTAGGCTGCGGTCCACCAAGTCCGGGAGAACCTCGGAGCCAACCTGATCGCCTGGCGGCACAAGGCAAGGGCTGCGTCGGGATCGCTTTTCCCAAGAGCCCGAGCCCGTGCCGTCAAGAGCCGGCAAGAGCGGGGGTTGACCTGGAAATCCTTCTCCGTGAGATGGGCGCCCGACTGCCAGACGCGGTTTCGGTCAATCACGAGATGGCAGAACCAGAGCAGTGTTAGCGTGAACACCGAAAGGATGACAGCCGAGGCGAGGCCGAGAGGATCACGGACAAATCTGCTGAGGCTGCCCCGCCCGGCGGGATCCTGCGCCGCTCGAGACAGCTTGCCAATGGCTGCGCCGACGAACAGGCCGACCAACATGCAGAAGCCGATGCTGGGCACGTAGAGCAAGCGCTCGGCGAAGAT
>CAYGAN010000154.1:0-3016 GCA_964347585.1 uncultured Planctomycetales bacterium
TGCATTCGAGTCCTGCTTCGGTACTGTTCCGGGCGAGCTTTGGACGCCTTGTGGGCTGGCCGACATCGACTGTGACGACGACATCGATTGCGTGGACTATGGCAACCTGCGGAGCGGCTACATCCTCGACCAGGGCGCCGATCCCGGGCTGATTCCCCAGTGTCCGTGGTGCGATACGCCTCTGAGCAACAGAGGCTTTGAGAGCGGCACGTTTGCGCCTGAGTGGTTGGCCAGCGGCGCGGGGGTGCGTCTGAGTTCGACGGAGTACTGTAAGGTGAGTACGCCCTTCGGTCAGTATTTTGCCGGCGACTACACGTCCACAATCCCGATGGACTGGACGATCCGTCGGATCATCGAGACCGAGGCCGCTGGGGGAGACTCTCTCGATGTTGAGCTGCGTGCCTTCTACTACATGACCGCGGCGGCTTATTTGGGGGGGGCGCCTGGGAGCCTCACCCGGAACGGGTTACCCAGACCTGGACGCTGTACTGGAAGAACGATAGCTCCAACCCGGCCGACCCAGACGACATTACCGAGACGACGTCCTATGAATTGGCGAGTTACGACGCAACACTGTCGATGATCGGGGATGACTGGTGTGACGGCAGGTGGGCGTACATCGAGCAAGTCGTCACCGGTCTGGATATCTCGCCTGCCTTCGATGTGCAGCAAGTCATCCTGGAGGTGAGGAGCCGGTCTTCGGCCGAGAACCGCGCGAAGAGCTATGTCGACGAGATTGACTGCTGCGTGACCGGTGGCCCGCCGCCCCCCCGGAACATCTGCGACTACGACCGTGATGGTGATGTCGATATCATGGACGTAGAGACCCTGTTTAATTGCTACACCTGTGCGGGCGGCGGGGTACCCGCTGCTTGCAGCCCCTGCGACGTGGACGGCCTTGATAATGAAGGCGACAACGACGTGGACCTGATCGACTACGCGACCCTGCAGACGTGCTACGGGGAGACGGGCCCGCACGTGCCTTCCGCTTCGACGGCAAGCGTCACCTTCACCCTCGAGCCAACCGGCGGTACGGTCTTGCCAACTGCGGGTGGGACAGTGCCATTCCGCATCCTCGCGACCGTCTCCGACGGCGACAACAACGGATTGGCCCTCTTTGGCTGCGACATCATGACTAACTCGGAAACCATCCAGCCCGGTATGGACGAAAGCCACTGGCGCATCTCCAGCCAGAACAACTTGGACATGGACTTCATCGATGTCACCGTGAACTGCCACGGTGGGGTGAGCAATGATCCCGAGGACGATCTGATCCAGGTCGGTGCGGCCCAGCACTTGTTCATTCCATGGTTCTCCAGGCTGGGCTACGGCCAAGCCACCGGCATTGGTGCGGGCCAGGAAGTCGCGCAAGGCTACATTGAGGTCGGCCCTGGCGATCCTGCAGCCTTTAAGGTCTGGCTAGGCTACTGTAAGGCGACGGTCATCAAGTCGGAGTACGACCATGCGAGTCCCGTCTGGCCGGCCGTTGAGGACGTGGCCGATGCGAACCTGGTGATCCAGCCAAACAACGCCGCCGAAGGGATCGTTATACGTCGTGGTCTTCCCGGGGACTTCGACCAGGATGACGATGTGGACCTGATCGACTACGCCACGTTCCAGAGCTGCTATTCCGGGCATGGGAATGCGTACTCGCAAGGCTGCAGTATTACAGATCTGGATGCCGACGGCGACGTGGACGCTTTGGATTTTGCGGAGTTCCAGCGGAACATCACCGGACCACAGTAGGCCGGGCGGCCGAGAGCAGCGGGAGATACTCAAGAACAAGCCGCTGGGCTCCTGAGCGACTCGGCGAAACGCTACGGGATCGAGAGAGAGCGGATCCGCCTGCTCATGACGGGTCGGCTCTCTTGTTTTTGGAGGGTATTGAAATGACACGCACGTCGAACCGGCTGGGCGCCCCCTTTGGCCTAACTTGCCCGTTGCTTGTGGTCGCGCTGGCCTCGCCGGCCATGCCGCAGAATGTCACGTACAATGCCGAGCCGACGAGCGAGACCACCCTGGAGGTCGGCGTCGATCCACTGGAAGTTGGCTACGCGGTCACGGCCACTGTGTCTGACGGCGACAACCAGGGGCTGGCCTTGTACGCGGTCAACCTGCTGACTGATACAACGCTCATTCAGTCGCTGACTGTGCAGGAGCCGACGCTCATCGCGCCGAGTTTCACGGTTGTGCAAAGCGACGGCACGCCGGACGACCTGGACGGCGGCGGCTTTGACGACGATCTGGCGCTCATCTCCGGCAGCCAGGACGTGTTCGACGTGCCGGGATTGCTGCTCGGAGTAGGCCAGGCAGGTGGCTTGGGCGCACCTCAGATCCTGATCACCGGGACATTGGTGTTCCCGGCGATTCCGGGCACGTACCACATCCACACCGGCCCCGGCCAGGGAGCTGCTCAAGATGCCAACGTGTTCAAGCTTGGGGACCTGACTCAGTATCCCAATGTCGAGCAGGCTGATGTTCTTGACGGTCCCGGCTTTGAGGTGACGATCATTCCTGAGCCGGGCTCTTTCGTTGTGCTTTGTTGCCTGGCCGGACTCGCCAAGCGGCCCGGGCGCCGGCGCGTCGCTGCGGCTTGCTAGGCCACTTGGTGCACGCGCTCTTTGCGAAGGGCTCTTTCAATCCCCGGCAGGAAGTAGTCTCGCGCGACCACCTCCCAGCTCATGTGTTTGGCCAGATCGAACCCTCGGCGAATCATCTTGGCCTTCCCGGAAGCGGTCGTGGGCAGACGTTTAACGATCTGGTCGGCTACCTTGCGGGCGACGGCCGCTTCGATCTCGTCCCGCTCATCCTTGCCGATCTTCAGCAGCTCTTCCACGCTGTCGGCCTCCCGCCCGAGCTCGGTGTAGTCCGCCACGATGACGCTGGGCACCGCCTCACCCTCGGTCACGTCGTCCACGAACCCAGCGCAGCCACAGACGTTGCTGATCACACAGATTCCGCCAAAGCTGAGGGGCTCGAGCTGGGCGATCCCGAACGGTTCGTAAATGCTCTGGCC
>CAYGAN010000154.1:3036-6673 GCA_964347585.1 uncultured Planctomycetales bacterium
TAGAAGACCGCCTCCCCAGGCGAGAGGTCCGGCAAGCGCTCGCGGTGTGCTACCGGCCAGTGCCACCACTGCTCAAGATTCCTGATCTCTTCCGGCCGGCGGGGTGCAGCCACCTCGCTCGACAGCACGAACAACACGCCCGTCTTGCCTGAACGGCGAAACGCTCGCTCCACCTGCTCAAGCACGCGGAAGTCCCGCCAAAGGCCCTTGCTCGTCGCCATGCGGGTCACATGCGTGAACACATAGTCCGGCGTGTAGTCCAGCAGCGCTTCGGTGTACCGCTGAAGTTTTTGCTTGCTCTGGCTCGCCTGCTCGGCCGTGAGTTCGTACGCCGGTATGCCGTTATAGGCCAAGTCCGCGTTCACGTGCTCGAAATCCGGACCGAGGAACCGCAACTCCTTGATCACGTAATCGCCCACGGCCAGGATGTTGTCACAGTGCTTGGCCGCGCTAATCAGGCCGTGCTTGAAGAAGTCGTGCTGACTGCCGAACACGTCTTCCACGTATCGGCCCTCGGGAACCGCACGAGACAGAACGTTGTAGAACATCGTATCGTGCCCGGGATGGCCCTCGACGATCCTTCGCATCGTGGCCACCTCGTGAGCGTAGAACACGCTTCGGAACGTGCCCCGGGGATCGATCATAGCCGCCAGTGCCGTCGGCATCCCCATGAATTCATGTGCCAGTACCACGCAAGGCTCACGGCCCGGACAGGCGCCGATCGCATGAAGGGCTGCGATCGCCGGCTCGGCGAGCTTGACGTACAGGTCGTACTCCCAATGCTTCTCGTACACGGACGAGTCAAGTTGATAGTGCTGCCACAATCGCCCCTTGAACGCGTTGAGCCGATTCACGTCGATCCGCCCAACGTCGATCAACAGGACCTCGGGACTCGAACTGAGACCTGTAGCCCTGTCGGCGAACTTGCGCCGCCCGTACACGATGTCAACGTTGAACTGCTCCTGCACTTCGCGAAGCTGCGGCCCAGCCGGGTGATCCGTCCGGCCGTCCAGAGAGCTGTAGAAGACCTCACCATCCCGGCCTAGGCGATCTTCCGCCTTGCCCTCGGTCGTGAACAGCGGGCCCACCAGTACGGTCCGCTCAACGGCGTCGTTGTAGGCCTTGCTGGTGAACAGGCCGTGAAGAACGGCCCCTATCCCGCCAACCTTCTGCACCACCTCATGCGTCACATGGATTAGGGTCTTCATGGATCGCTTCCAATAACACTAGCAATCGGCTAGCATAGCCCCTTCCATTCTATCCCTGTATCGGTTCGGCACAATGCCTCGCTTAACGCTGGTGGCGTGCCGCCCGATAAACACTTTCCTGGCATCTCGACGACATCTGCGCGCGTGACCCGCATCGATTCCCGCGCCGACCTGTTCCTCCCGTGGCACCCCGGTCGCGACGGTTACTTGCCGGCTGGGAAGAAACGCATCAGTTCCTCTACAAAAACCAAATGCCCGCGATCGTCGGGATGATTGATCCCGTTCTTCAGGAGCGTCTCATAAGGCAGTCCTTGTCTTTCAAGGCGCTCCCACCGCTTCGCCACGTCTGCCAGGGCCACGTTCAGGTCCCCGGCCACCCTGCGCAGGGCCTCGCACGCCGGCCGACTGTCGCGCCCTCGCGAGCGCTCGTGTCCCATCCACTCCGGCATGGTGAAGTGCGGCGTGACAAGGATGACCTCTGCACCCGCCTTCCGAGCCCTGGAGACGAACTCGCCGTAGTTCTTTTGGATCATCTCAGGCGTGAAGCCCATGTCATTGACAAACTCCGCCGTAATCAGATCCGGGCGATGGTCCAGCACCTCTTCTTTAAGGCCGGGAAGACGCTGGCTACTGTTCGACCCGCCGACGCCCGCGTTGACCAGACGGACTGTCACCCTCGGGAACCGACTGCGTAGCGCTGCACCGAACCGATCGACGTATCGAAGCTCGGGTCGGCTTGCGTCGCCCCCGACCGTGACGCTATCGCCCCAGCAAATGATCGTGACCCGCTCGCCGGCCCGCAACTTGCGTAGAGTCCTCGGAACGAGCCGCGACAGGTGCTGATCCCCCGGAGCGCGCTCCGCGCTCGGCCACTCCGCGATGACGTACACATGGTCCGGCTCGACCGTACGCGAGTGATAAGGGCGATAGAGGTTCGCCAGTCTGACGCAGCCTTCGTCCACCTCGGCAGGTAGCGGACAGTCTGGGCTGGGTTGTCCTCGCCGCAGTGACACCGTTCCGTCCGGTGATATCTGAATCGCGTCGATCCGTCGCAGCCCGTACACGTAGCTGGCGGCGACCTCTTGACTGGGCTTCAACCCGCCGCCGGCGGCAACCTCGAACGCTCCCCACCACCCGTCCAACCGGTAGTCCCGACCGTCCTCGAAGACAGTTGCGAACCGATCCGTTCCGCTGCGTATCAGGAGGCTGTAACCCGCTAGGCTCCCCGGCAGCAAGCGATCCCCCTGCTCGTCGGTCAACCGATTGCCACCTTTCCATTTGCTGATCGCGCCGCCGACCAGACGCGTTGGCCTGTTGTCTATCGCCACGGTATCGGCCGGCTTGACGGCGAGCGTGGTCTGTTTCACCTGTACGGGCTTGCCTGCCAAGCGGATCGCGCCGGCGTGAATGGTCAACTTCCGCGCTTCGCACTCGATCTGCAGGCCCTTCAGCACGTCAGGGTGGACACCGGCCGTTCGTACCAAGCCCGTCTTGGCCTCCCGTTGCTCCGGTGGGGCAATCTCATAGCCACCCAATCGGACGTCTGAGGGCGCGATGTTCGCGGGCCAGCCGCTGCCGACGCCGAAAACGCGCCGAATCGCCTCCAAGTCGCCGAAGCCGAACTGTACGTTCGGCTCGATGTACGAACCCTCGCCCCATTCGTTCCACGCTTCAAGGATCCCGATCCGCTTGCCCGTCTTCGCCAGGAACTGCTTGAGGGCGCGAAGGCCCGACTCGAGTTTGGCCGTGGTGCGGCCGAACCGGACCAGAGCGGCCGACGCGTGCCAAGGTCTCGAATCCCAGCCGACCGTCAGCGTGGGAATGTAGGGGACCACACCGGCCGAGTGCGCTCGTTCCCAGATCTCCCGATGGCCGGTGATGAGCAGCTCGTAGGGTGAATGCTTGGTCATCGCCCCGGCACTGGGGTAGTTGTACGCGCTGAGGGCGTCGAAGCCCATCGCCTTGAGCTGGGCCTGGCTCTGTCGGCCGACGTCGCCGCACCCGGCGAAGTAGATCGGCTTGAGCCCGGCCTGTTCGGTCCGCGCGCGCATCGCCTTGAGGGCTTCGCGCACCTTCTCGGCCGAGCCGAGACAGTCCGCCAACTTGTTCGCGATAAAGAACATCACGAAGGGCCGGCCCTCGACGGTGTAGTAGTCGGGTCGGCGGAAGTAGCGTTCGATCCAGTAGTCGGCGACGGTTATCAGTTGATCGAGCGTGTGGTCGGCGAACGGCTCGTGATTGGCCCACATTACGCAGAACTTCAGCAGGTTCCGGTAGCGCGCTCGCAGGTAGCCTTCGTGCAGGCCGCGCTCCAGGTCGATATTCCCGTCGCGCCAGTACCAGTCGTAGATGAAGAACGTGATGCCGTTCTCGACGGCCCATTTGATGTGCCAGTCGGCCACGGCCGGGTCGCCCTCACGATAGAATCC
>CAYGAN010000154.1:6683-10890 GCA_964347585.1 uncultured Planctomycetales bacterium
TCCCAGAACCGGGTCCCGCTCGGGAAAGCCCTCCTGCTTGGCCCAGCGCGACCACTGATCCGGGGACCAGCCTGGAAAATAGAACACGCCAATCTCGTGCGTTGTCTTGATCGGCTTCGGGGTGGGCACATACTTGGCCGGGCGCACATCGACGGGCGGGTCAATCCGCAGTTGCGTCTGGAACGTTTGTCCTGCCAGCTCGGCTCGGATCGGGTACGCGCCTTCGCGATCGGCGCGAACGGTCCAGACGAGTTCTGCGGTCTTGTCGGGCGCGATGGCGGCGTGTTTGACCTCGGGCTCGGCGACGTGTGCCGCTTCCGGCGCAGTCAGTCGCGCCTTGCCGGCGGGCACCGCACGCGTGCCGCGATTGACAAGCCACAGCTCGATGGGCGTTTCTTGCTTCGGGCGATTGATCGCGCGCCTCGGGCCGAAGTACCGAACCTGCAGCAACGTTGCCTTGGGATCAGCTCCGGCAAGGCGCACTCGCCGGATCGCCAGCCGATCGCCCGGCGCGCTGCCGAAGCCCAAGCCTAGATGCGTAATCGTGCCGCTCCAGTCGGCAAATTGACGCAGATCGATCGTCACGCTCCCGCCGCGCCCGCCTGCGACCGCGCCGATCGCAGCGGCCTGGAGCCCCACGTGATCGGTCGTGGCCCAGTAGAGCGCCAACGTCTCGGGCACCCGAGTCTCGAACTGCATCTCGAGCGTCGCATGCTCGGCCGCCAGGGTGTCAGCCAGAGGGGTCAGGATGACGGCTCCGGGCTGGTCCGCTTCAACGGTCAAGGCGCCCTCCGCAACGGCAAGCGACTTTGTCCCGCCGACTGCGTGCCAGCCTTCGACATCTTGTCTGGAGAAGTCCCAAGCTGGCGTCGAACCAACACGAGCCGTTTCTTCCACAATGCGAATCCAATCGACCTCGTACTTGATCGCTGAGGGTGGATCGAACCGAATGCGGATGATCCGCCCGAGCTGGGCCCAGAACGGGTCCACCCGGACGACCTGCTCGGCGGTGCGGGTGATGCGAATCGGCACGACCCAGTGCGGCCTTAGGCCGGAGTAAGGCTCTTCGGTGGTGTTGGTGAAGAATAACTGACCGGACCCCGTGTCGTCACAGCGGAGCTTGATCTCGACGGCCTGGCGATTGTTGGCCCCGACGGGCCCGAACACGGAACTGAGTATCTGCGGATCGCCGCCGACGGCGCGGAACTGCAGATGCCCGTCAGCCACTCGCGGCGAGACGATCTGAGCATTAGGCATCCAGCCCTCCAGATCGCCGTCCTTGTTGAAATCCCACTGCTTGATCACTTTGATAGACGAGCCCGCCACGACGGGCGCGATAATCGCTGCGCCCGCGGCCGCAAGCACGAACAACGCGCTGGCACCAAACATGGCCGATCTCCTCACAGAAGAACTGCTTCGGGGCCTTCTTACCCGAATGGGCGGCGGATCGTCCAGGGCCTATCCCAGCCAAGTGTGCTGCGGCTATCACAAGTTGGTGGCGGAGTTGGATTGCCCCTGGGGTCCGATCTCACGGCAGTGTGGCGGGAACCCACTCCGGGAATCCGGCGGGCCCGAGACGATCAAACTCGACGCGAAGTCTCCCGGAGGCCTTGAGAGTTCTAAACACGGACCTGGTGAAATCGTATGCAGTTGCCTCTCGCACGCCGGTCATGAGCAGGCGGCGCGGCGCGATCAGAGCGGCTACGTGCGGTAGGTCACCGTGCAGTAGAAGGCGCGGGATCATCGGCAACTGCGGGTCCTGCCCCTTGGCATAGTCAACGTAAAGCCCAGGGGTCAGCTCAATCGCGGCAAAGGCAATGTCCGGGTCAATCGCCGCGGCGAACAGTGCGGCCACCGCGAGACGGGGATCATGGTGGTCGCCCGTCGGCGCGGTGGCGGTGTTGCTCTTGGTGGCGGCTTCAGCGGTCGTGGCCGGCCTGGCTGTCGCAGAGATGAACGACAGGCCGACGATGCCGATCCGATCCGCGCGGAACCGCTCATCGCTACGCAAAAGCTGCGCGGCCCGGCGGACGTCGGTGGCGCGCATGCCCGTAGCAGGCCTGCCCGCGATGACGTGCGTCCAGCCCCCATCAATACGACACTTCAACTCCCCGATCCCGCGCACGTCGATCAGCATGACGGCGACGTCGCGCGCGAGCAACTCGCCGACGAGACCGCGCTGCTCGTCCAGGAGAGCCGCTTTCTTGCCGCGAGGATCGACCAGAACCACGGCGGACGATGGCTCGGACCTGCCCGTTGGCACGCAGAGAAGGGCAGGTATCGTCACTGCCGGCTCGCTGGTATAGCTGAGCTTTTCGACCACGCATTCAGGCCGCTCGATTTGGCCTTGTCGCTGAACCTCCAAAGGCGGGTCATTTGCCGGCTCGCCGAGTAGCTCCCGGAGCCTGTCTCGAAACTCGGCCTGCCAGCGGGTCGCATCTGAAGTGGACTTCGGGAGCGACGGGCGGGCGACTCTGTCCTCGGCCAGGTCGGCAATCACCTCGGCGACAGTCCGGCCCGTGTCTTTGAGGTTGACGCGCAGGTCCGCTTCGGTCTCCAGCTTGACTTCGGGCTCTTTCGCGGCGGCCGGGTCGTCGATGCCGCGCAGGTGCCTGTTGAACCAGGCGTACATAGCCTCGCGGGCGGGCTTGTCGTAGTTGTGTCCGGCGTCGTGGTGGACCATCGCCACCTTGTCCTTCGCGCCGTAAAGCGCCCAGATGCCCTGAAGCTCGGGAAAACCCTCCTCGTGGAACCAGGCCGTCCAGTCTCCGGTGGCCGTGCTGAACATCATTGGCATCGGCGCGACGAAGGCCGCCAGCTCCGGGAAGTCCAACTCCCGCGCGGCACCGGGGACGTGATTGCAGACGCAGTGATCGTGATCCCACGAGGTGACGATGCGACGATAGCGGGCAGCCATGCACGCGGGGAACGCGGCTCTGATGCGCGGCTCGATCGGCAGCATCCACATGGTTTGCGTCGCGCCGCCGCTGGCGCCGGTGCATCCGATGCGGCTGGCGTCCACCTCCGGGCGGGAGACGAGATAATCCAACGCTCGGACGCAGTCCCAGACCATCAGCCCCTTGGCGCACTGGCCGATCAACAAGCCCAGCGCGCCCGGGTGGTGGCCGACGTGCTTGCGCTCCCCGAACCCAAGCATGTCGATCAGCAGCACGACATAGCCGCTCCGCGCAAGCGTGACGCATCGCGACTGGACAGCCGGCTCGAAGCGGCCGTTCGGCCAGTGACCGTGCGGACAAAGTACCCCCGGGAAAGGTCCTGAACCTTTCGCCGGCCGGTACAGATTGCCCGTCACGAAGAACCGCGGACGCGACTCGATGGCCACCTTCTCGATGATGCAATCGTGGCGGCGGATCACGCCTGTAACCTGCGGATTGAGCGGGGTGCGCGGCGGAGGCGGGTCCAGCCCCAGAAGATACTGCACGCGCCGCCGCATGTGGCGCGCACGCTTGTCCCACTCGCTGCGGCTGCCAGCGTCGATCGGTCGCGGCGCGGTGCCGCCGACGAGACGGGCAAGATAGGCGTCCATGATCTTGCGGCCGGTGCCGCCAAGGACGTCCAACTGGCTGGCTTGTACCTTCTGCACCGGACGCTCGTCTCTTGTCTTGTCAGGCTGGGCCCTCGCAACGGATAACAACGCCGCAAGAAGCGCACAAGCTGCGATCACAGTGTTCCCATGGCCAGTCATGGGCCGGAAGATAGTGAAACCAGTCCGCGTTGTCCACGCGGATCTGCAAGCCACAGCCATCACCAGAGCGCGGGCGCACATCCAATCGCGACATCTGCCGCAGTTGTCCGCCAAGAAAAGATCGCATAGACTCCCGCCGGCTGCGACTGCGTCGCGCCGAGACGAGGCGGTGGCGCGCGTCCGCGTCTTTGCAGCTTCAATGCCAGGTGGACAGTGTGGGCGAGGTGCCGATGAAGCCGAATATCCTGTTCATCATCTGCCACGATCTGGGCCGGCAGCTCGGTTGCTACGGGGACGATTCCGTCAGCAGCCCGGTGCTCGACGCGCTGGCCGCCGGCGGCGTTGTTCTTGAGAACTACTTCTGTGCGTCCACGCCCTGTAGCCCGTCGCGCGGGTGCATCATGACGGGGCGCTACGCGCACACGAACGGGCTCGTCGGCCTGGTAAACCGCGGCTGGGATCAGCCGGACCAGGAGAGAACGATCGTCGATTATCTCAACG
>CAYGAN010000155.1:0-7613 GCA_964347585.1 uncultured Planctomycetales bacterium
CTGCAGACGCCCGGGGCCACGGCCACGGCGCGACCGCGATCTGGCGGCCAGACTCGGCATCCAGCAGGACGAGGCTCTCGGGGGTAGTGACCGCGAGGACCTCGCCAAGCAGGACGGGACTGCCGAACAGACGGCCCAGGGTTTCGCTTCGCCATAGCTCCCGCCCGCTGTCCAAGTCGTACGTACGTATTTCTCCGGCCGCGGTGGCGACATGGACCCGTCGGTCGTCCGCTCCGCAGAGAGCCGTCATCTCATAGGACCGAATCTCGTGGAGTATTTCGCCGGAACGACGGTCCAGAACGTAGAGTGCGTTGGCGTCTCGAGGAAGAAGGATAAGGCGGTCGCCGCGGAGCAGGAGCGGGTCCGTCCGACGTAGCAGTAGCGGGAGCGGCCCCCTGGTCGGCGGGCCGAAGCGCGCCACGCGAGGATAGCTGCTCGCCCAAATCGGCTCGGCCAAGTCTCGATCGATGCAAAGAACCGCACCCATGTGCGTGGCGTAGTACAATCCCTCCTCATGGGCGAGTAGAGTCTGTCCGGACAAACCGGCATAGAGAGAGCCCCGGCCAAGACAACGGACAAAGCCGGCTCCGGCGGCGACGCGCGTGCGCCAGGCGAGACTGCCTCTCTGGCCGTCAAGTGCGCACAGATATAGGACTGGATAGTCACCCCGCGTCCTGGCGACAACTACGACGAGTCCGTCGGCCCATGCTGGCTCGGAGGAGACTACCAGGCCGTGCATCTGAGCGCAGTCACTTGTGCTCCATAAGACTCGTCCCGTCTGCGCCGAGAGGCACTTCAACACGCCGTAAACCGGGTCCGGCCGCGGCTGGTGCTCTTCACCAGGCAGGACATATAGCTCCCGAACGAGAATGCCTGCCGGCGAGGCCTTGACGCCCGGCACGTCAATGGCGCCAGCCCACTTTACCCAAGGCCACCGCCCCTTTGCATATGGCGGGTGAGAGACGTCCTGCCGAAAAGGCGGGTTGCTCGGCGGCTCGTACACCCAAAGAGGTGAGCCGGTCTCAGCGGCGAAGGCGTAAACCCGCTGGCCCACGCGAATGAACGCCCGGTTGTCAGCCAGCACGGCGCGGCTGGCAGCGGGGTGATTCGAGCTTGACGGCTTCATCATCGGGGACGTGAGCTGAAGCTCCCAGCCGCGGGTCAGCGTCTCGGTCAGATCCGTCAGGGACGGCGTGGTGTCGATGAGGCTACCTGCCTGTTCGGCGCCGGGCTGATCCCCGGCAATTAGCGACTCACACATGTGTATCTTGCGAGCGACAACTTTGCTCGGGGACACAGAGTGAAGCCGCCGGAAGATGCCCCGTGCGCGATGCGTTTGGCCACGGTCAAGCAGACGATTGCCGAGTTCGTTCCAAACAGACGACGATGCAGCCATACCCGGATGGCTGTTAAGGAAGGCCACCAGCGCTTGGTCCGAGCCGTGCGCAAGAGCGCGCGATCGGGCGAGCTGCGACCACTGAAGGTACGCGTTGCCTGCATCTTCCGGCAGAGCATCGAGTGCACTAGCGGCCCAGGACCAGACTCCGCGGTACACTCCCCCTCGTGCGGACGCTGAGTCATCATCAATCCGGGCCTGGCATGCCAGAAAGGTCTGACCGAACCGGTCGAGAATCGCCCCCATCGCTTCGAAGACGGCGTGCCACTTCTGAGCACGTAGTAGGGCCTTGACCTGCCTGATGTCGGCTTCGACCTCGACGCTCACGGGAAACTGCATATGCGATGTGCGTTGCTTCTTGCATAGTTGGATTCTGGTTTCGACACGTTCTACTGTGGGGCCAGGTAAGTCGGTGAGATTCACAAGCCGCTGGTAAGCTTTGATGGCGCCTGCAATGTCGCCCACGCGCTCGAGCGTCTGGGCCAGCCGCAGGCAGGCCCTCGTTGCGAACGGGCCCGTGATCTGGCGATAAAGGGCGATGCCGTGGTCGAGGCGGCCGAGGCGCACGCTCTCTTCGGCTTGCTCAAACCGGGCTGAGTCGCTACCCCTCGCGGGATGCGTGGCCGCTATGGCAGCAAGAACAATGATCCCCATGAGCTTCGGCCGGCTCCGTAGAGAGCAGGTCGTGGTCCGACGTATCCCCTGTCTGCCGCCCGCCGGCACGATGAGAATTATGGCTAGAGGTTTGGCGCCCTGTCAACGGAGGGCGGCCGAGCGCTCGGGCATCTCTCCCTGCGAGCAGATGTCTCTGATTCACAGGCCGCGCAGGCGGCCCACCGAGGGTGGGAGCGACCGGCGACCCAGTGGTGCGCGCCTACTGCGAGCGCTTCTCATCAGGACGGACCTTGCGGGTGAGAGCCTGAACATACCGAGCCCATGCACCGTACGCGGGACGAGGCTCGAGATGTCGGTCGCACAAGCCCATAAGCCCACTTGAGCCTTGGTGCCAGTCGGCGAGAACGTGGTGTATGCCAACGGTAATGAACGGGTAGCTGACCATGTAGTCGAGCGCTTCAGTAATGTACTTAGCCTGATTCGCATGCCCGATCTTGTCGGCAAGCCACCCGTATTCGGTGCACCACATTGGCTTGTCACCATCGCCATGAGCGACCATCACGGCGCGATAATCTTCAACCATTTTCCAATCGAATGAACGGGCGCCCTGCGGATGTTCGTATGGTGGGTACGGATGGATCGAGACCGCATCAAGAAAGTTCTTGCCGCCGTCCGCGTAGATCGTCTTGAGAAAGCCGGTATCGCGGCCGAGGTGGCCCCCGGTTCCCACGAGACACTCTCGGTTCCCCGCCTTGAGACCTCGGTAGCACCTCTTCAGCCAGACGGTGTACGCATGGGCATCGGGCTTCGGCAACCAACCACACACGTCGTGCTCGTTCCAGAACTCGTAGTGTCGTATGCGCCCGGCATAGCGCTTAGCCAGCGCGGTGCAGAAGGCGACAAAGCGCTCGGCGGCTTCTTCCCTCGGCGGATGGATGCTAGGCTTATGCGATTGGTTCGCCCAGCCCGGAGAGGTGCATACCAAGCCGAGCACTTCGATGCCCGCCTCGAACAGCCGGTTCAGCCCCTTCTTGCGTTCGGCTGCATCCCAATCGTATTCGCCCGGCTCGCGCTCCAAATCCGCCCAGTCAAACCCGAATCGAGCGATCGTCACGCCCGCTTCGAGCGCCCGCTGGCGCATCAGTCGATTGAACTCCTCCGCGGAAAGCCTCTCGCTTCGACCATCCCAGATGAGCGTCATCCCGAAGATGAATGGGCGCTCTTTGTAGGCCCGCTCCCTGTCGGCCTGAGTCACCCGGATGGGCCTGTCCTTGAACTCGGCCAGTGAAATCGACGACACCACCAGCGTCAGGCAGAATACGCCGGCCGCATGACTGGGTAGGCGAAGATGCATGCCAATAACTCCGAATTAAGCGGCTGGTACGAGGTACCACGCTCAACTGACTTCGGCCTCTTAGACATATGGTATCGAGCAGCCAACTGACACCGGCAGCCTGTCCTGCCACCGGGCTGACCTGCCCATGCACCGCACTTAACCCTGAGCATTCGACTCGCACACGCCCTCTACATACCGCGTGTGAAGACGAGGTGATCGTACCACCTGCCTGCGGCGACCTCAACCTGCGTCCAACTTGTGCCGCTATGCCCTCGCTTCGTGGTAAGTTGCATATACCGCTAAGCTGGGAAGGCACCGCCGTCGAGTGGGTTCTGGGGCCATCGACGACAACGACGTCGCGTACGTCAACGGCCACGTGGTCGGGTCAACCGAGGGATACCGCCGCGCCCGTAGGTATCTCATCGAGCCGGACATGTTGAGGCCCGGGCAAGGACTCGCGACATTCGGATGGCACAGGGGCGCCGCCCGGCGCGACCACACCCTATTCTATCCGCGGCCAGTACCAGTCGTACGCCCTATCCGTTGGATGACGGATCAGCCGGCGGCGCGGCCACCATCGCACGTCGCCGGTGGTGCACAGGAAGTTGCCTCCGGGATCGTACTTGTGGTTGGACGTGGGCATGTAATGATACCCCTGACGCAGGTCCACAGTGCGGTCGCCTGCCAACACCTGCCTGCCACTCCCGAGAGAACGGCCAGGACTCTCCAGGATCGGATCGTAGGTCCCCTCGAAGTCGTTTGTCATACCCGCAAGATAGACATACGAGATGTGTCCTGTCTCCCAGTGCAATATCGGCGTGCCATCAAAGCGATAAAATCCTGTCGCCGCGAAGGGATCTGTCGCGCGCGGATCGCTGCGCAGACTTTCCGGGCAGAACAGCGCCCGGATATCACTGATGTTCTCGGGTATGATCTCCTGCACAACGCCGGCGATCGCGTCTGGATAAACGTGATGGCCCGGCGCACCTTCGACAGGCCAGTCGCCGTGTCGATTAACATAAATCTCCAGGAGGACATGGAACCCCCGAAGCCGGGCGGCGCAGTCTAGACGCCTGGCTTGCATCCGAGCCAACTGAAGCGAAGGCAGGAGCATCGCCAAGAGCAACGCAATGATGGCGATGACCACCAGCAGCTCGATCAGCGAGAAAGCCGCTCTTCGACTTGCTCCGCCCATCGAAGGTCCAGCGATGGATCGAAACGTCCTATGGAGACCGCGCGAGCCTCCAAGTACCATCTTACCATGTCGTTGGGGCCCAGAACATATGTACCATCGCCGACCAGCACCTCCGCCCGCCCCGTGATCACGCCGAAGCAGGCCAACCGCGGATGGCACCTGACCAGGGCTCGCCCGTTTATTAGGCGTGCTTGGCAGCCGCTCGACGTTACGGAAACAGCGCGTGGACAATCAGTAGCGTCGATCACGACGCGACCGGCCCGAAGCAGAATCTTGTCACCGCGTTCGTTGAGCTCCAGACGGCAGGCCTTGTCAATAATCACGACAAGCCTGCTTGAGAGGTGCGCCCTTCCGCGTTCTGACCCAGACGATATCACCTGGCCGTCTCTCATCTCTCTGCGGTTTGAGTCGCGCTCAGCAGCCTCAAAGTGCTGCGGCACCCATTCGAGCCAACCAATGACATCTGATCGAGGCCGGGCCGCTGAGGTAACCCACACGAAGGCTGCAGCACTTAGAATGAAGGCCACGGCCGCTGCGGCGCCTAGCGTGGCGGCCCAACGGTGCATGCCCGTGGTGCATGGGGGAAAGGTAGCACGCTCATAGATCCTCGCGAGTTGCCGGCCAAGCTGCGGCCGCGGAGCCTGCCCCGCCACCTCCCCTCGACCCGCGATGATCCCGTCCACCTGGCGAAGGCTTTGCACGTATGCGCGCGCCTCCGGCTCGTGCGCCAGCAACGCCTCAACCTGCTCGCTTTCTCCTGGCTGCAGCAAGCCGGAAACCTCCCAGACAAGAAGCGTCTTGTGTTCTTCGTTCAACGGCATCGTGGTACACGTGCCGAGGCCGCGATCAGCAAAGGCCCCGGCGGCGTGCCTCCGTTTGCAGGAACTGCCTTGCTTGCGCGTAGCGGTAGCGAAACTGCTCCGACGTCAAGCCGAACTCCGCAACTATATGTGCCGGTTTCATCTCGAGGTACACCACGGCAACTACGAGAAGACGCTGTTCGGGGGGCAGGCATTCGAGCAGCTCGCAGGCCATTTCTTCGCCTTGACTGGCAGCGATCCCGGCCGAGGGTTCGGGGCAGCTCCGTCGCACCTTAAGCTCATGCGGATCGGCTTGGCGATACCGTTCTCGGCGCAGATAGTGCCGGAACACCCTCGTCACCGCGCCCGACAAGTAGCTCTTCATGTCGGCAATGTCGCGGTTCGATCGAACCGCCTGCAGCAAGCCGACGAATACGTCCTGAGTCAAGTCGTCGGCAACGGCGTCGTTGCCCGCCAAACGGCGAAAGGACCCCCGAACAAACCCATGGTATTTCGTGAAGGCCTCTTCGAAAGCCCTGCACACTGCCGACTGCTACCTTCCCACCGCTCGGTACTCTTTCGACGGCGCTGCATCATATCTTACGCTCTATAGCAGAGTTGTAGCAAGAGCGCATCCTTGACGTAAAAAAGCGGAGATTTTTTTGCACCAGTTTGCCGGCGGAGTGACACTTAGATGACAGTACAGCGGTGGGAGTGATCCGTTGAGTTCACATCACATGAGGAGGAGGACGATGGCTAGGTGGTTTTGGTTCGCCTTCCTAGCGGTCCTGCTGATCACGGCGGCTCCGACGCGGGCAGATACGGTCGAGTTAACGTCAGATAAGACAAAGGTGGCCGAAGGCGGAAACGTGGGCTTCACCGTTACCGTCACGCCCGGCACATACGTCACCAGGGTCACGCTCACTTACGAGGGTGAAACGGGCGAGGACGAAGACACCGTTGCGCCCTACCAGTTCACCCACACCTTCAACACGCCGATGAACAATCTGACCGTCACGGCGACCGCCGAGTACGGAAATGGTGACCCGGACGACACCGACACCTTGGACATTGACGTGATCGGCATAAGCCTTTACGGCAATACGAACCCGACGCGCGCGTGGCCGACCTCATACGTGGCGCGATCGAATCCGGCCGGAAAAGAGATAGATCAGTTCAACTGGTCGTTCGTACCTAACGGCGGGACAGAGAAAACGTTTGTGGACTACGACGCGGACGACAACGACGTCAGTGTGTGGGCCGGCAGGATGGTGATCGGAGGATCGCTCAGCGTCAGCGCCACGATCGAGGGGGTGGATTGTTCCAAGCAGAAGCCGATCACCATTAACCCCCGGGCCGGCTCCATGTGGACGATGCCCCTTTCATGTGCCACGGACAACGAACCGGGCTGGGGGAACCCCGTAACGACCACCGGAGGTTTTGCCTTCGGCCAGAATCGGGACGAGGCGTCGGACGAGCCGGACAGAATCATGATTCCGCAGGAGACGGACGGCGACTTCTCGGATGCGTACACACTGACGAAGGTGACTTCGGGACCGTGTGAGGGGTACTGGTACGTCAGCTCGACGGTATTGGAGATCGATCGGGAAACGGTCATCAACAAGTACATCAAATCGGGCGGCGCGCCCCCGGAGGAGGGGGCGGATAACTGGTTCGACCACAATGACCAGCATTGCGTCGACGCGGCAGCCTTCGTCCAAGCGGTTAACAATCACGAATACCGCGGCACCCCGCCGGCTGAGAAGTCCGAGGAGGGCCACCAGGGAAGGATCGAAAAGGGCGTGGACATATACGGCGATCCCCGCGCCAACATGGAAAGCATGGTCGGCACGAACAAGACCATCCTCGAAGCGGACGTCGAAGTGATGATCGAGAACACTGAAGATGACATAAGTGGATTCGCCGACGACGGGCCATGGGCGTGGACAGACGGTCCGAACTGGGGCGGGGAGGGTTCCCTCGGCAGCGGCCCACACGCTCGCTACGGTCTGCAAAGCCACTCCTATTCCCCTTGTCTATACGGGCCGCTCAGATTCTAAGCGAAAGGATGGTACGACATGCGCGCGTTGCAACGGAAAGCATTAGCCACCGCCAGCTTGGCTGTGTGGCTCGCGCAGGCTCCCTGTGCTCTAGCCAGCGATGACGAGACGAATGCACAGCTCATCGATGCCAAGACAGATCATCACCTCTGGGCCGAACGGTATGACCGGAACCTGAAAGACCTCTTCGCCGTGCAGGATGAGATCGTAC
>CAYGAN010000155.1:7623-10867 GCA_964347585.1 uncultured Planctomycetales bacterium
TCTCGTCGATTTCATGGCGATGAAGCGGTTGGCCATCGATGCCGCTATTGCAGCGGCGCCCCATCCGGCATCTCCGGCCGAGCGAGACGCGGCACTGCGGCAGGCCAGCGTGGCCCGGCGCGAGCTCCGGGCAAGACTGCGGATGGCAGACGATACCGTTCGTACTGAGATTCAGGCGCTGCTGCGTGATCGCCTCGGACAAGAGACAAACCCCGACTGCGTGCGCAACATAGCCAGCTTGCTTGCAGCCGAGCCCGACCCCGCGTCAGTCCAAGCGCTGCTCGCGGAACTCAACCGAGACCATCGCGGCGCCGTCAAGGCCGCCATCTGCCGTTCGATCGGGAAGTGCATAGCGAGGCTGGGCACCCCGGAACGTGCTGCGATCAGCGACGTGTGCGTCGGCGTACTCAGCGACATCATCAGCGTGTCGACGTCGGATTATGGGATGTCCCAGCAGGCCGTTTGTGCGCTTGGCGCATTTGGGCCGCAAGGATTCGACGCTATCTCCGGCCTTTGCGAAGATCCGAAGGTGCTACAGAAGCTCCGGGATATATTACCGGCGGCCTTGGCGAATACCGGAGACGTGCGAGCGATCCCGAAGATTGTCGAACTCGGTGACCGAGCGGACTCTCACCGAAGCCATCAGGTAGCGTGCTGTGTGGGGCTGGGATCGCTGTTCTATCGGCTGGACGCTGCGGGAGTGATCGTCTCTGCCGAGCATCGCGAGTTAGCCGTCAATTTCGTTTCAGCTCGCGCTCAACACCAAGACGACGAGCAGATGGCCGCCGGGGCCATGGTGCCGATGTCGCGCCTGGTCAACGTGGACGAAGATGCAGCGTTTCAGGCAATTGTGATTCGGTCGTTAAGTGCACAGAACGAAAGGCTGCGCGCAGCAGCGCTTCGAGTTCTCTATCGATCCGAGGCAGCACGGTTTCCCGAGGTCGCGCCATTGGTAACGCAGGCAATGCAGGATACCAGCGACCGTGTGCGGCGCCTCGCCGCTGCCGTCACGGCTGAGGTCGATTGAGAACCAAGCGGTGGCTAATTGGAGGTGCTGGCGGATCGGCACACATGAGGGTGGGGTCGCGGGTCGCACCTGTCGATCACGCCTGCTGGCGGGCAAAGGCATGCTCCTCGGTCGCGGAAGGCGCAGGGCCATGGGGTCGAAACGCGTTCGGCGCGTGTTTCGCTTGATTGCGCTGCTGCAGTCGGGGCATGGCTGTGACGTCTCGGATCTGGCACACAGACTGCGCGTTTCACGGCGCACCATCTTCCGTGACTTCAAAGTGCTGGAGGCCGCCGGAATACCGTGCCATTACGACACGGGAACCAACGGCTACTCTATCAGCCAGGATTTCTTCCTTCCGGTGGCCCCTTTCACGCTTGCGGAAGCTACGGTTCTCCTTTTGCTGCTTCGAAAGTTCGCGGCCCCTCAGATCGTTCCTGACTTTGACGCGGTGGAGAGCGCTGCCGCGAAAACCGAGAACCTGATGGCGATCGTCACGCGACAACGGGCTCAAAAGGTGGTTGAAGGAATCGACATGCACTGGCGGCACGCGGCGGATGTGCGAGGTGTGATCGATGTCTTCGATGCCGTCAAATGGGCAATCGTTCTGACCAGAAAAGTACGAGTCACTTACGTGGATGCCTTGGAGGGTACTCAAGACGTGTTGTTCCATCCATATCGCCTCGCGTTCGTCGCTGGGGCATGGCACGCAATAGGGTTCAGCGAAAGTCAACAGACGGTTCGAGCGCTCAAGGTGACGCGCATCAGCAAGATCGATTTTCTCGGCGAGCCCTTCGTGCGCGACAAAGCCTTCAACCCGGACGATTACTGCGGAAACGCCTGGGACATGGTCCCCGAAGGCAGAATCTACAAAGTGGCGATCCGGTTTGGCCCGACGGCTGCGGACGATGTCAAAGAGGTGACGTGGCACCACACCCAACGCACCCGGCGACTTGCGGACGGATCGCTCCGCTTTGAGGCGGACGTGGACGGGCTCAACGAGATCACACGCTGGGTGCTTAGCTACGGCAGTCAGGCCGTCGTGGAGCGGCCCCCGGAGCTGGTCGAGCGGGTACTTTCGCAAACACGCAACACGCTGGCGAACTATGGTGCAACCACAGAAGATGCCTTACCTGTTGCGTGCCAGTCCACGGCTTCGGACATCGCTTGAGCTGGGAGCGTTCGGACTCGGTCGGGAGCGAGAAGTATGAGGCACCATTAGCAGAAACACTCGACCGGCCGCCCTGCGGCGCCGCCGAGTCGGTCGAGGGCACCAGACGTTGGGGCTCGACATCACGAGGTTCTTTCCCCACTCATCCCAGCGCTACCTCGCGTCGAGCCCCAATTCCTTAAGAGCGCACCATCGCTTTTTGCCAATCGAAGCGGCTAGTCCGGTCCGGTATAGGCTGTATCAAGCTGGTCCAGATCATCCGCGTCCACGTCGTCGTCGCAATCGAAATCGGCGACCTCGCCGCCCTCGACCAAGCCGCCGCCCGCGTCTGTGTACAGGGTCTGGCACGTGGCAAAGTCGATCAGGTCAACGTCGTGGTCACCATCGACATCGGCGGCCAGCGGGGAAATCTCGGGAGCGTCGCTGCCGTTCGGCAAGCGATCGGTCGCCCCCATCGAATTTCCTGGCAACGTAGCGCAGTCGAAAGCTTGACTGATCGGCAGGCCGGGGTCCAGTTCTGATTCGACTCGGGGAACAACGACTTTGGCCGAGGGCCCGGAGAACACGACAGTGTAAGAGTCCATGAGGACCTCGTCGCCGTTATCGACGCGGAACAGATCAGCCTGGCTAAGGTACGACCAGAACAGAAGGTAGTAATCCACGCCCATCGGGACGGAGGGAGGCGGACAGAACTCGTCGATGTGCGAGATCCGACCCGTCATTACGTTCTGGTCGAGATCGAGGTCGATGTAACCCGACAGCTCGATCAGATCGTCCGGGTTTGTAACCTGGGGATCAAAGTGCAGCTTGAAGCAGACATCATTCTCGCTGACCATCACGGAGATGCCGACCAAGTCAAGCTCGGGGGGCCAAGCCCCGGGCAGCAAATCGGCCACTGGATCAGGCACGAATGTGCCAAAGCTCGGGGCAACATGGGCGAGCAAGACAGCGCCAGGCAGCGCAATATGGATGAAGCGCGTCGTCATCGGGTCTCTCCTCATATGGTACAGTGGGTGCTGCACGGTCCTCTTGATCCATTGGATCTTCTTAAACCCCGAAGGGACGCA
>CAYGAN010000156.1:0-4995 GCA_964347585.1 uncultured Planctomycetales bacterium
TCATCGGGTTGAGGACGTAGAAGGTGGCCCCGTCGAGCCCGATGATCATTACGCGCTCAGCCAGCGCGGGCAGTTCCCGGCGCGGTTGGACCATGGCTGGCTCGTCCAGACTTGCGTCCTCGTAGGGTCCTTCCGACATCCAGCGGACATCCCTTCCGCCACCGTTGCATTCACCACCGAGCCGAAGCTGACCGATGATGATAGCGATCGCGGCCGAGAAACGCAACAGTCGTCAATGCGGGTGGGCGTCAGGATTGTAGGTAGTTATTCAGGCGGCCGGCGCTCGCGAGCCGGCGTGCTATCCGGACGGGATCGGTTACTTCGGTCGCTGTTGGAGTCGGCGGATAAGCGCCTCAATGAGGTCGCGGACCGTAGGGTCCTTCTCCGCTGTCCGTGACCGCTCGAGGGCTGTGATGTCCTCTGCGGCGCCGAGGTTGGCCAGGGCCAGCACGGCTTGGCGCCGCACGGCAGCGGCGGGGTCGGACAGGCGGGCGAGGAGCTTCTTGCGGAAGCGAGCGGACGTCTCCGAGCCGGGCTGGATGCAGGCGGCTACAGCCTGGCAACCACGGGCGCGCACCACTTCGGCCTCGTCCTCCAGGAGTTCGCCAAGCAGGGCCAGATCGGTCTCGGGGCTCGCGCGAATCGCCAGGCCATAGGCAGCCCACGCCCGGACCCGGGGGTGCCCGTCCGCCCCGGCCTTCTGAAGGGTGACCAAATCGGCGGGCGCGGTTCCGAACGCCAGCGCGAAGACGGCTACCGCCCGGGCATTCTCATCGCCCTCTGCGGCTAGGCGGAGCAGCTCGGGGCGGTTGGCTTGTGCCAGCCGCTCAAGAGCTCGACGGTAGCGTGGCAGTCGCCTGGGCTCGTCTTCGCTCACGGCGGCCTGCCAGAGGGCCACCAGCCGCGTCAACCTGTCCCTAAGCTCCGCCGTCGTGAGCGGGGCAGCGTGCTGCTTGGCGGCGCGGGTCTCCTGCAAGATATAATCCGCGATCGGTCGCCATCGGCTCGCGGGTGAGCTACCTATGAACACGCGAGCCGCTCTTTCTGCTTGGTCCCACTGATGCTGGTTGAACGCTACGACGGCGTCGGCGATACGGATCAGCTCCGAGCGGGTGCGCTCGCGGCTTGCCTGGGGCAGGCGGAAGAGGCGGCGTCGGGCGATCTCGATCCGCAGTGTTACTGTCTCGACCGTGCGGAGCCGGTCTTCGCGGTAGGCTGCTGATCCCGTCAGTTCCTCCAGGAGGTGGTTGGCCAGGTCCCAGACGAGCGCGCTGCGCGCCCGATGCAGTTCCCAACGGTTCGCATATCGGCCGACGAAGCGTGCCGAGCTGCTTACGTCGATGGTGGCGAGGCGGCGGCGGGCCTTCTGGCCCGCGTCGCGGAGGCGGCAGGTCTGCTGACCGACCAGCGCGTCAGAGCGCACCGGGTGCTGCCAGCTCTGGCCTGCGCGGACGGGCTCCGCCGGCCAGCCCCCGCAATCTACCAGCAGCTGCAGGACCGCCTGTTCGACGGCCGGCGCGAACGGCATTAGCAGGGGCGCACCCCCCGGGCCGAAGCGCGCGACGTTGAGGCGGACACCGCTGGGAGGCAAGCCGAGATCGTCTCGGTCGGGCGCCGGTTTCCCCTCGGGCGAGCTTCGGTTCGTCGTTGCGGAAGCCCCGGGTTGAACAGGCTGAGAGTCGCTTGCCCAAAGCTGCCCGCCTTGGTCCGGGCCAGTCGTTGCCCCCTGCTCAAGTCGCATCAGGCGCGCAGGCCGGATGACGAGCATCTGGGCGTGTTGCGGGGCCTCGGTGGGCGGGGTCTCGAGCACGTAGCGGGTAAGCTCGGCGTGCTGATCGAATTCCAGGAACGTGCGAGATTCACCGCGCTCGGTGAGTCGGGTTGTTTGCACTCGAACTGCGTAAACGGCGACCGTCCCGGGCGCGAGGTCGTTGCGCAGACGCACCGTAAGCGCAGCGCCGGCAGCCGGTGCACCTGCCAGCAGGCAAGCTGCTGCCCAGAGCGTGCCAGAGGCCCTGCTGCAGTTGTGGACCTGCGGCTCGCGGCTAGGGCGAGGCCTTCTTCGGCTTCTTGGCAGCGTCATCGACCGGCGGAATGAAAGGCACGGCTCGAGGCGATCGTAGCGGCTGGCGCCGCAACCAAAGGTAGAAGAGAACGGCGAAGACGATCGCGGCGAGCCCCACGGCCTGGGAGATGGTCAGGCCGAATACGTCCCGTGGGTTGTCCTCGCGAACGAATTCCATCACGAAACGCGCAAGCGGGTACATGATCAGCGTAGCGCTTATCAACACGCCGTGGCGCTTACGCCTGTAGAACAACGCGGTCAACACGAGCGAAATGAGCATCGAGTTGACAGCGGCGTATAGCTGTGTGGGGTGGGTGGGCAGTGAGCGATAGCGCATCGCCAGATCCCGTAGTTCGCTCGGGCTCATGGGCTGACCCGGGTGGATTCGGGACAGGAACGGCCTCGCCCGAGCGCCTGGACCGGTCGTTTCGTCGGGGAAAACATCGGCTTTGGCAAGCAGATCCCCGATGCCATTCTTGAACCTCTGGAATCGCTTTTCAGCCCGGTCCACCTTGCGCCGCAGCTTCTGGCGCGTTTTCGAATCGGCCTGGGCCTTGACGGCGTCCTTGTGGGCCTGTCTGGCGTTTCGCAGGTCGAGGTAGGGCTGCTGAAGCTGCTCGGGCTGCATGGCGATGCTCTCGCGGCGAATGGGCCAGGCCGTTCCATTCGGCCCGACATGGATCAGCTCGGCGGGGAGCGCCGCCTGCTTCTTGGTCCACTGATAGATATGCGGCGGGCTGGCGTAGGGGAACCGGACGGCCCAAGGCAGGGCCGCCGTCCCGTCGGCGCTGGCGCAAACGGCTCCCCAGCAACACCCATTCAGCAAACAGCCCAAGCGCCCGAAAGCGTGCCCCCACATCACCGAGGGCGCGAGAATATCCAGGTACATGCGGATCGAAAGTCGCTTAATCCACAGGTAGATCACGATCGCAGCCATCGCCCCGAATAACCCGCCAAAGAAGGTGAGTCCCCCGGCGGTCACGTTGATCGCCGCCCAGATGCCCTTGCCGGCGAACTGGTCGCGCCAGTAATGGATTACGTACCAGGCTCGGGACCCGATTACCCCGAAGATCAAGGCGATAAACCCGATGTTCAGGATGACGTCCGGGTTAGCCTTGACTTTGCCTGCCCGTCGAGCGGCCAGCCAGATGCCCGAAAGAAAACCAAACATGAGCATCAGGCCGTACCCTTTGATCGTCCACCCGGTGATGGGAATTGTCCAGATGACGGGCCACATGGTTTCAACGGGCTCAGTCGGTCAGCAGGCGGTCGGGTCGATTCTTCTCATCGACCAGGATGATCCGGGGCCGGTGGTCAGGTACCTGCTCGGCTGGGATCAGGCCCCAGGAGAACACGAGAATCATATCGCCGGGCTTGATCAGATGAGCGGCTGCTCCGTTCATGCAGATTGCGCCGCTGCCCGGCTCGCCGTACAGGACGTAGGTCTCGAGCCTCGCACCGTTGGTCAAATCGGCCACCAGCACGCACTCATACGGCATGATGCCGACGCGCTCGCAGATCACCGGGTCGATAGTGATGCTGCCTACGTAGTCTAGGTGGGCCGCGGTGACCGTGGCTCGGTGGATCTTCGCCTTTAAGACTTTCACAAGCACGGTTGTTAGCCTGGGACAACCCCGAAATCGCGATATTTTAATGCGGCTGGCCCGTGACGTCCACCAGTACGTTGTCGATAAGCCTGGCCGGCCCGATTTGCACGGCCAGCGCGATCAGGGCCGCGCCGCGGATCGAGTCGAGCGGCTTGAGGGTATCGGGGTCTGTGATCTCGATGTAGTCGATCGTACACGCGCCGGCTGCGGTGATCCGATCGCGCATCGCACGGATCACCGTGTCCGGCTCACTCTGCCCGGCGAGGATCTCGCGCTGGGCCATTTGCAGGGCCTGATACAGCACCAGCGCCTGGCGGCGCTGCTCGGGTGACAAGTAGGCGTTGCGGCTGGAGATAGCCAGCCCGTCCGGGTCGCGCACGGTAGGGCAGACGATGATCTCTATCGGGAACTTCAGATCGGCCACCATCTTCTTTATCACCACGGCCTGCTGGGCGTCTTTCTGACCGAAGTAGGCGACGTCGGGCTGAACGATGCTGAAGAGTTTGGCTACGACGGTGGTTACTCCGTCGAAGTGACCAGGCCGATGCCCGCCGCATAGACCCTCGGTCAGTCCGCCAACGTGGACGGTAGTAAGCTCGTGCGGGTCGTACATCTCGTCAACCGAGGGGGCGAAGACCAGGTCAACCCCGGCCCCGCGGCAGGCGGCCAAGTCGGGCTGCGGCGTCCGCGGGTACTGCCTATAATCCTCGCCGGGCGCGAACTGCGTGGGGTTCACGAAGATGCTGACAACAACGTAGCTGCAGTCCTCACGGGCAGCACGGATCAGCGATAGATGTCCCTCGTGCAGGGCTCCCATCGTTGGGACGAGGCCCGTGCGCTGCCCGCGCCGACGTGCGGCCGCGACATGTTGGCGAACTCCGGCGATCGTTTCGGCCACGTCCATGGAAGCTCTCCCGGCGTCGGGCCGTCAATATACCTGGGCTATGGACGCGGCTGGTAGGCGGCTCTTTGGCCCCGGGCCCAGGCGGGGAGCCGGACAACCCCGGTAAGTTGCGGTGGCTAAGGGCATTATTACAAGCCGAGGGGCTCACCGGGCCTTGGGCTTTTCCTAACCCTGGCCCGTATGTAGTGTCTAGTAGAATGAAAGAGCCTCGATCGAGTGCCGGGGTAAAGGGGGTGTCCTCGGCGAGGAATACGGCCGCTCGCCGCTCGCGGAGTGCAGGAAATGGCTGCGCGGCACCGCAACCTGTGAAGATCTCCTCACGAGATCTTCATGGCGTTTTTGCAATATGGTGAGTACCCTTCATCAGGACCGTGCGGCGCGCGGGCCGGCTTGTCGCCTGACAAGCACCTCGTAGGGGG
>CAYGAN010000156.1:5005-6361 GCA_964347585.1 uncultured Planctomycetales bacterium
CTGGGGGGGCCGCGGGCGAGTGCCGGGCGCGATGATTCAGGCGCGGACCCCTCTCAGGTGGATGCCGCGCTGGTCAGTCGGGCCTTGGCCGGGGACCGGGGTGCCTTCGACGAGTTGGTCGAGCGATACCAGCGCCGGGCGGTCGGATTGTCATATCGGTTGCTGGGGAATCTGCACGACGCTCTGGAGGTCAGTCAGGAGGCGCTGCTTCGGGCGTACCGGTCGCTGGCAACGTTGCAGAGGCCCGAGCGGTTCGGCCCGTGGCTGATGCGCATTGTTGCCAATCTGTCGCTGAACTTCCGCCGGTCGCGCCGAACGGGCCAGGTGGGGCTGCCGGAGGATTTCGCGACCACCGCCACATACGGCGGCGCGGCTGCGGATGACATCAGTGAGAGGCTGCTCAGCCGGGAGGCGCCGGAGGGGGAGGCGCTGGCGGGTGAGCTTGCTCAGGCAGTTTCCCGGGCGATCGCGGAATTGCCCGACAAGCAACGCCTGGCCTTGATCCTGTTCGCCGTCGAAGGATGGTCGCAGAGCGATGTAGCGGATGTCCTGGATTGCAGCGTCGAGCTGGTTAAGTGGAATGTGTTTCAGGCACGCAAGACTTTGAAGCGGAAATTGGCCGATTATGTCTAGTAGGGGGTCTTTTGGAGGGTAGGTCGGCGGGCGTGTCGGGTCGCAGGCGGACATGGCTTCCCGGGGCGGTGAGGCTCGGTCGGCGGTCCGCTGAGTGTAGGACGTTGGTGAGGAATGGCTTCGGATCCACAAAGCTTTGAGGAGATCGAGTTCTACCTGAGTCGGCAGATCGACGGGGATCTGTCCCCCGAGGAGGCTGCGCGGCTCGAGCACTTGCTGGCCGAGCGGGGCGATGCCCGGTCGGATCTGGATCGGCTGAGGCGGGTCGATGATCTGGTGCGCAGGTGGGGCCGGGGTGAGCTGCCTGTTGATTGGGATCGGTTTCGCCAGCAGGTGGTGCAGCGAGCGACGGATCAGCCGATTGCTGAGCCGAGGGCGCGTGTGGTGCGTCTGGTCCGCTTGTTCGCGCCGGCGGCAGCGGCAGCAGCAGTGGTGATTCTGACTGTGGTTTACTGGGGCGCGCGGGTGAGCTGGCAGGACAGTGCACCGGACCTTCAGCCGGTGGTGCAGGTGGCGTTCCATCGACCCGCCGGCGAGGTCGGGGCCGGTGGGCCAGCGGTTGTCGTGCGGTTTGACCGCTCTGCACCCGCCCAGGACGAGAGCACGTCCGTTGAGCCGTGGTCTTTCGCCGCTGCCGTCGCGGTCGGCGCGCCGAGGCCGCCGGGCGCGCGGGATGTCGAGCCTTCGCCATTCTTCTGAACACCGTGAGGAGCGAGAACTGCC
>CAYGAN010000156.1:6371-10836 GCA_964347585.1 uncultured Planctomycetales bacterium
AGAGCAACTTTGCCGGCGTTATGCTGGCCGCTTGGAGTCTGGCCGCGGTCTGGCCGGCGTCGGGCCAAGAGCGGCCGTTGCGGGTCGTGATCGAGCAGGCCCTGGACCAACCGACGGCGCTGTCCATTGACAATCGGCCCCTGACCGACGGGCTCAGGGCGATCAGCGAAAAGACCGGCGTGCCGGTCAACGTCAGCGACAGCGTCCTGGCTCTCTTGCCGTATGGCGCGGAGACGCGTGTTAGTGCGACTTTCAAAGACGTTCCGCTGCGCGAGGGGCTCAAGCGCCTGTTTCGCCCGATCGGCATGCGCTTTGAGGTGCGTCAGAGGCACGTTGAGGTCGTCGCGAGCTCGGCCCTGCTGCGGATCGGTGGGCCGGCCAGTTGGCAGGAACTGGCGACGTTGGAGCGCCTGGCCGGTCAGCCCTGGTCGCAGAAGCTGGCGGCGGCGCTGCCGCTGCAGTTCCGGGTCCAAGCCGACGACCAAGCTCGCAGCAAGCTGTTGGCCCAAGCCGACGGGATCGGCGCCGGGGCGGCTGACGACGTGCTCGAGGCCGCTTGCGATGCCCTGGGTTGGACGTGGTATCCCCAGGATACGCAGATCGTGATCCTGCGCCGAATGGATCAAGCGGCCAGAGCTCTTGAGAAGCGCATCCTGCTGCGTGCCAGTCACCGGCTGCTCAGCGATGTGCTGATGGAGCTCGGCAAGGAAGCGGGCATGATGATCCGTATGCAGCCGGGGGTGATCGCGGCGTTGCCGAGTCAGACGCAGGACGAGTTCTCGCTGTTGGCTGACAACATAACGATTCGCCAGGCGCTGGAGCTGATCAGCGGGGTGACGGGTCTGGCTTATGTCGTCGAGCCCGGGGCAATCGTCATCAGCCTGCCTCAAGCGACCACGGCTCCGGGCTACCGCCGGGATCCGTACGTCGGCAAGATCACAGTTCCTGGCAAGACCGGCCGTTATCAGTTCGATTTCCTGATCCGCGAGTCTGACTTGCCCGCAGAGCTTAACGAGCTGCGCAAGGAAAAGGTCCGCGAAGCCATCGAGGCCATGCAGCGCGAGCTGGGACCTTGAAACCACCCCGGCCGCGCAAAAAAGCAGCGGCGGTTGCTCCATCATTGCCCGCCGCTATGGCTCGCGCGACTCTCTCCCGACGCTCAGGTTTACTTCTCATCATCAACATAGCGCTCGCCAAATGTCCGGTCAACGGCTTCGGACGTAACTATATGAGCGGCTGTGGATTACACTTGGGGCTGGCCGAAGTGACGCATGGCCGGGCGTGAGTCGCGACGCAATACGGGGGGGACCTCGGCCGTTGCTCGGCGGGATTTCTCTGGCACCCGGGGCGGTTCACTTTGCCGGCCGGGCGTACTTGACGCTGCAGCCATAGGGCTTGGCCTTGCTTTCTTCGACCGGTTTGCCCGCCAGCAGCGCATCGAGGGCCTCAGCCACGTAGTTGCTCGTCTTCTGGTCGTCGATCGCCCCGTCGTACACCAGGGCGCCGTTCTTATCCACGACGAACATGTGGGGGGTGGTCTGCGCCGCGTAGAGCCGCCCCGCCGTGCCCTTCGGATCGTGCAGGATGGGGTAGCTCAGCATCTGCTCGGCTGCATAGACGCGGTTGCTCTCCTGAGCGCAGTAGTGCGACGAATCAATCGCCAGCCAGACCACGCCCTTCTTGGCGTACTTCTTGTAGGTATTCTGCATGGTGTGATCCGTGTGCTTGCCATGGCTGATCGGACACTTCTGGTTGATCCACTCAAGGACCACGATCTTGCCGGCGAACTCGGCCAAGCTGTACTTCTTGCCGTAGGCGTCCGGCAGCGTGAAGTCCGGTGCCGGCGCGCCGATCTCGGCCTTTTTTACAATCGCTATGGTTTGTGCGGGGCTGAAACCGATCCACGCGACGCTCGCGCCCAGTGCGATCGCCGCCGCGAGGAACAAGCAGCGCGATTTCATTGTGGAGCCTCCTTGCTTTGTAAGAGCGGTCTTGTCAGACACGGCCCCTATCAGCACAGGAATTCTAGGGCTGGGCCTGCGGCGTTGTCAAAGCTGCGATTCGGTCAGGTGGCCAGCGCGTCGCGGAGGTAGGCAAGATCCTCGCGTGTTCTGGCCACGAGCACGTCGAGCGGACCGGGGTAGAAGTTGTGCATGCAGATCGGCCTGTCGTAGCCGATCGCCCGCAGGGCACGGATTACGCGCGGCCAATCGACAATCCCCTCCGCCAGTGGGGTCCACTCGCGGTGCCAGCGGTGTTGATAGGTCTGCGGGTCCATGCGGTAGTACCACCCGGCATTCTTGGCGGCTACGTAGGCCAGGTGGGACTGGATGATGTCCACGGACTTCTCGTAGTCTTCCCACCCCTCCTGGTGGATCATGTTCCCCGGGTCGAGGTGAAGTCCGATCGCCGCCGGGTCGAAGTCTTTGACCAGCCAGTAGCTGGCCGATGGGCTGGAGTGCAGGTTCCCCCCGTGCATCTGGATAAGGGCCTTGATCCCAAGCTTGCGGTTGATCTCCTGGAGGCGCTCCAACTCCTCTGTTGCCGCCTCCCACAACCGATGGAAAGACCCGATCTGACCGCGATAGGCAAAGCCCTGATAGCGGTATGACCCGATCCCGCATTCAGCCAGGGCGGCGATGCGGGGCTGAAAGTCGGGTGCATGGACGCTGCCGACGTCAGCCGTGGCGCTCTCCGTGGACAGGCCCGCATCTTGCATTGTTCTGACGAATCGCGGGAGCGTCTCGGGAAGGTCCTGGGGCTGGACCCAGTACCCGTCGCGGATCATCACGTCCACACCGTCGAAGCCGATCTCGCTGAGCGTCTTGGCCAGTTGCTCCGGGTTGAGCGATTGGAAGAACTTGGGGAATACCGTGCAGCGCACGGTCCGTGCTCCTGGTGTCCTGCGGGGGTTCTACTCGACCAAGACCTCGTCCTCGCCATCGAACGGCGGGATGACGACGTTGACGATTCTAAAGTCGCCTCTCAGCGCGTGCGGCGTTCCGGGCGGGATCATCACGACCGTGCCCGGGGTGAATGGGAACTGTTCATCCGCCAGTGCGATCTGGCCGCTGCCCTCGAGGCAGTAGTAGTACTCGGTATGTCGGTGATGAAGGTGCCTTTGTGACGCGCCGCGGATATGGACCACGTGGAAGCTGGCCAAGTCGTTATCGGCGCCGGTGATGATGCGGAATGCCTCGCCGCACGGGCACTTGGTGGCCGAAATGTCGGCTAGACGTTTCAGCACGTATCCTCTTGGCATGGTGTCGCCTTTCGCCCGGGGCTGGGCAGGAGTCAAAGCCATAGCACGGATCGTTACCCGCCCGCCCGGCCAGGATTTGCTGCGATCGGTACGGCTGTCCGTTGGGGATTATACCCGTGCGGGTGGATCGGCACAGAGAGGCGCTCGTGCCGAGGCGACGCTTACGCGGCAGGGCCCGTATCGAGTCAGATTGCGCCGGCGGCGCGGGCTGATGCGGATAGGACGGAGTCGATTGCCGATTCGAGGGATTGAGCCATCGGGATGAGCGGTCCCAGCCGGGTCAGCTTCATCACCTCGCGAATCTCGGGACGGACGTTGCAGATGACGAGCTTTCCGCCGTGGCGCCGCGTGGTTCGCAGCCATTCCAGCAGCTGGCTCAGGAAGTAGCTCGTTACGAAGCTGACGCGGGCCATGTCAATGACGCACCCGCGCATCTTCAACTCCATCAACGAAGTGACGGCACCGGCGAGCCGCTCGAAACCGTCCCGCAGATTCTCCTCTTCTTCACCATACGGAGACATGACGCCGATGAGCGTGACGATGATGGCATTACGCCTGACGGTGATCTGGAGCTCCGGGGGGTTGAATCGGCGGACGTCCCGGATTGCTGTCAGCAATGGTTCGAGCAGACGCAGCTGCTCGGCGGCTCGCGCGTGGGAGGGCTGGGCGGCGAGGACTTCGCGCCACTGGAAAGCGGCCTCGATCGGCTGGCCTCTGTGCGTGTACAGCTCCGCCAGTTCGAGACGAGGCGGAAGCGCTTGCGGGTCCACCTGCAAGGCACGTTTGAGGGCGTCTTCGGCCGCGGCAGCCTGGCCGCCTGCAACGACTTCTGGGCCCTCGGCCACGAGGCTATCGGGCGAACATGCTCCTGCGATCGGATGAGCCTGATCGGTTGGCGGATCGGAACCCGAAAACATAGCCGTCCTTGGAAACAGGAACGTCGTATGCGGTGCTCGCCCCACGTAGGGACATCATGAATGTCCCTATATCCGTCGGCTGACGTTCGGGCTGAATTGAGTAATCTGTCGGGCGAACTTGACGCGTGTGTCCGGCTGCTCCTGGTCGGCGTGGCGGGCGGCGGACCTCGCTCGGCAGGCCAGCCCCGCCTCGTTTTGGGTTGGCGGCTGGGATGTGCCTGCGAAATCGGGGCCGCTCCCTCACCAACAAATTGCATCAAGCGGCGTTTTGTTTCGCCAGGAGCCA
>CAYGAN010000157.1:0-892 GCA_964347585.1 uncultured Planctomycetales bacterium
TCATCCTGCCCGTCTATTGGGGCGTGCCGACACAGTACGAAGCATGGTCCTTCGAAGGACTGCCCGCCTTGGTCAGGGCCCACGAGGAACTCCTCCGAGCGGGCAAGAAGCCCCCCCAGATCGGGCTCTTCTACGATACCTCCACGCTGAGACACAACGACTTCGACGGGGTCGGCAAGAGCCGACACATCGACCTGACCACCGACTTCGGGAAGGACTGGTTCTACACGACAATCCGCGACTACTTCTCATTCATCCCGCCGAAGAAGTGGGCGCGGATCGCCGGCAAGCCGATCGTCTTTCTCTATGCAGCCGCTTTCGCCAAGGCGCAGGACCCCGAGTTATTCAAGTACGTTCGCGGCCGATTCCGACAGGACTTCAGCGCCGAGATCTTCCTTGTCCGGCACCGCGATTGGCAGGGCCAGGCGGACGCTGTCTATCAGTGGGGTGGCGCGCTCGGTTTGCAGATCGACCCGCACGTAGCCGCGCTCGGACCAGGTTACGACCATTCGGCCGTGCCCGGGCGCAAGCCGCTCGTCGTTGATCGGCGAGACGGCGCGTTCTACACCGAGCTCTGGACCAAACTGCTTCAGATGAACCCGAACCGCAGGCCCTGGATGGTCCACGTCGAAACCTGGAACGAGTTCCACGAGGGCACCGACGTGGCCGAGTCCCGCGAGTACGGACGGAAGTACATTGCCCTGACACGCAAGTTCGTCAATCAATTCCGACGCAAAGTGCAACTGCCGTTGTCCGGCCCCTACGCTGCCGCAAAGCAGGTCTCGTGGACGGCCGGGGAGTCGAAAGGTATCGCGATCCGCGAGAGCGGCGGCGACGGCTTGTGGACCAGACGACAGACAATCGACGGCGTGGCCGCGGTCGGCTCGGATCC
>CAYGAN010000157.1:1048-10759 GCA_964347585.1 uncultured Planctomycetales bacterium
CTCACGCTGAAGGACTGTCGATTCGCCAATCGAACCAACAACGCGGATTTTCGCTTGAGTATTGATGGTGGCGACCGCCGGCTCGCCGTGGGCCGCGTCAGCGTCGTGAAGAAGCCATAAGCCCACCGTCCAGAGGTGCCACCCCCTGGAAGAAGACCAGCAACGTGCTACCCCAGTGCTGGCAAGTCGAGCTGCTTTCGGTATGATCTTGGCTCGGTGGTCTTCGACCCATCGGGCATCGTCGTGACAATCCGGAGGAGGGCGACTACAGAAAGCCCTGTTCGGGCAGCTCGAGCGCGCACGAACCGCGTCCCGGCGTCGAGCCTGAGGCCACCTAGAGTACCCACCCAGCGATCACGGCCAGGCGGGCTGTCCGTATCGCAGGGCACTAGCCACAGGCGTCAGCCGTGGGGCCGGGATCGACCGTATGACTGAGTCACCAACGCCGGGGCTTCTGCCCAATCGTAACAACGTGACGTTTCGCTCGGTCGCTCTGGCCTGTGCGCTGATGCCGGCTACTTGCCTGTGGATCGTTCAGATCGAGTTGATCTGGTACACCGGCCACCCGACCACCATCTCGCTGTTCTTTCACGTCACATTCATTCTGTTCTTGCTGTCGTTGCTGAACCTGGCTTTGGTGCGGCTCTGTCCGAAGCGGGCGCTCTCACAAGCCGAACTCATGACCGTGTATGTCGTTCTGGTTCTTGCCTCGACGTTGTGCAGCCACGATTTTCTGCAGGTCTTCACGCCGATGGTGACCTTTCCGGTCTGGCACGCCAGCCCCGAGAACCGCTGGGCGGAGTTGATCCTGCCCTATCTGCCGAAATGGCTGATCGTTACCGACGAGAGCGCCGTCCGAGGCCTGGCCGAAGGACAGACCGACCCGTACCGGTGGAGTCTGTTGCTTGCCTGGATCGTGCCGCTCTTCTGGTGGACCACGTTCATTCTTGCCTTAATGGGCGCACTGATCTTCCTGAACCTGATCTTCCGACAGCAGTGGACTGAGAAGGAACGACTGAGCTATCCGGTAATCCAGATCCCCATGGAGATCACCGGCCGGCTGACCGCGCTGCTCAAGAGCCGGCTGTTCTGGTACGGCTTCGCGATAACCGCCATCATCGACTTGATCAATGGCTTCCACGCGATCAAGCCGACAGTGCCTGAGATCCCCATTGTCAAGGCGTTTGAGTTTCGTGATTACCTGGTGGAGCGCCCGTGGAGTTCGATAGCCGGCACTGAGATCAACCTGTACCCCTTCGCGATCGGTCTGTGTTTCTTCTTGCCTACCGATTTGGCCTTTTCCTGCTGGTTCTTCTTCCTCTTCTGGCGGATGGAGATCGTGCTGACCACAGCCATCGGCGTGCGCGACCTCCCGGGTTTCCCTTTCGTGAACGAGCAGTCGGCGGGCGGCTACATCGGGCTGTGCGTGCTGGCCTTGTGGCTGAGCCGGCGCCACTTGGCCGGGGTGGTCCGTCGTGTGCTCGGGCGCAGCGGCGGCATCGATGATTCCAACGAGCCGATCTCATACCGCAAGGCCATCTTGGGCCTGGCCTTCTGCGTGTGCTATCTGATCGGGTTCGGTGCCAAGGCGGGCGCGTCAGTGTGGGTGCTGGTGATCTTCTTTGCGATCTTCTTCGCCTACTCGATCGCCATCGCGCGAATGCGTGCCGAGCTCGGCCCACCGGCCCACGATTTGCACGCCGCCGGTCCAGGAGAGTTGATGTTCGACGCGATGGGCACAAAGGGCGCCGGCACGGGCAACATGACGGTCTTCTCATTGTTCTGGTGGTTCAATCGTGCTTACCGCGCCCATGTCTCAGCGCATAGCCTTGAAGGCTTCAAAGTGGCTGAACGAACCGGGATGAGCGCTCGGCGGCTGCTGATCGCGATGATCGTCGCAATCGTGTTCGGGTTGATCTGCTCCTATTGGTCGCTGTTACATAGTCTGTACGTGCACGGGTACGCGGGCCGGCCTGCAGGCCAGGCGTTCGCACAAGAAACGTGGTTCCGCCTGAACAGTTGGACCCGGGTGGTCCGTGAGCCCAACGTGCCCGCTGTGATCGCCATAGGCGTCGGCCTGCTCTTTTCGCTGTTCCTGGCGGCCATGCGGATGAAGTTCGCCGGCTTCGCCTTCCACCCGGGGGGCTTTGCCAGTTCCAGTAGCTGGTCGATGAGCAAACTGTGGTTCTGCATGTTCATCGGGTGGCTGGCCAAATGGCTGATCACCCGCTACGGCGGCGCGAGGGCGTACCGACGGGCGATCCCCTTCTTCATCGGCCTGGTTATGGGCGAGTTCGTGGTGGGTAGCTGCTGGAGCATCTGGGGAGCGGCGGTCGGTAAGGCTGTGTATCACTTTTGGGGATAGGACGGGCGGGGAAGCTGCGCGATGGGCAGCACGGTGCGACACGTGTTGATCTGGACGACGGCCGCGGCGGTTGTCGTGGCTGCCACGCTGACGGTCGCGTACTGGACCGGCCGGCCGAAGCCCTCGCCCGTGCCCGGGGTGGCCGACCTGGCGGGTCGGGAACACATGGTCAATATCGACCGGGTCCGCGCCCACGTCGAGACGTTCGCCTCACTCACGTCGCGCCTCACCGGCTATGCTGGCTGCGAACGGGCTGCTGAGTACATCGCTCGTACGCTCGAGAGCATGGGCATCGAGTACGTCGAGCGCCAAGACTTCAGCACAATCGTCCCGGTGGTCGAGTCAGCCCACATCCTGCTGCCTAGCGAGGACGCGACGGAAGAAATCCCGCTCCGGCCGCTCTGGCCGAACCTCGTGCGGACCTGCCAGACCCCGCCGGAGGGCCTGACGGCGCCGCTTGTCGATGGCGGCACCGGCTCGCTAGCCGATCTTCGCGGCAAGCGGGTCCGCGACTCGATCGTGCTGGTCGATTGGGATAGTGAGCGCGAGTGGCTACACGTGCCTGAGTTCGGCGGCAGGGCTGTCCTGTTCCGACCGTCCGATGAGGCGAGCGGCTATCAGGCCCGCATGAAGTTCCTGACCGTTCCGGCTGACATTCCTCGGTTCTATGTCCCGCCGGAGCACATCGATCAAGTCGAACGGGGGGCTCGATCCGGTATGGTCCGCGCGACCGTTCATTGCCACATGGGCTGGCAGCCTAAACAGGCCGCGAACCTGATCGCGCGTCTGCCAGCTGCCGCGCTCGCCGACGAGGACGACAAGCCGCCTATGCCCCTGATCCTGCACGCCTACTACGATGCGATCAGCGTCGTGCCGGAATACTGCCCGGGCGCGGAGCAGTCGTGCGGGGCAGCCGTGTTGCTCGAGCTGACCCGCGCGCTGCATGACATGAAGCTGCCTAGGGACGTGATCGTGCTGTTCACGAGCGGGCATGGGCAGGCATTCGCCGGCATGAAGGCCTTCGTCCGCGAATTCCTCTTGCCCCCTGAAGGCGCCAGCGAACCGAAGATCAAGCCGGGCCTGTTGGTCAGCCTCGACCTGACGACGGGCACGTCACAGCTGGGCATATTCTACAAAGGCTATCACTACGCGCAGTGGGACGTGCACCTACGCGACTGGATGAAGCTGTTGGGACTGAAGATGGCCGAGGTAATCGACAAGGTGGCGCCGGCCATTGGGCGCGATCCCGAGGAGGCGTTCGTCGATGGGATCAATCCGTCCACGGGAACGAACTGGCTGACGTACTTCCCCTTCCCGTTGCCGTTCGAGGCCGAGATCGTCAACCTCGCGGGCGTTCCGGCTGTTGCGCTGGCAACGGCCAACGATGGACGGTATCGCATCGACACGCCTGGCGACCGCGCAGAGTACCTCCGCTTCGATCGCCTGGAAGCTCAGACCGACGTGCTCCAATACGTGCTCAAAGCCATGCTCGCGTGGCGCGGCCCGTTTGTGTCCAAACCGCTAACGAAGTTCTGGGTCCAGCTGCGCGGGCGCGTGCTCTATTTGCATCCGAAGCGTAGCTATATCCCTGATCATCCGCTCTCGGGGGCGGTCGTGGCGATCAAGAACTACACAGCCGCTAACCAACAGATCGGCACGCGGGCGCTGCCGGTAACCATCGCCGATGACGACGGCCGATTCGTCTTCGACGGAATGCCGAACCAGGCTACCGTCGGGGGCATCCGCGCCAGATACACCGTAGAGGCCTATAAGCTTGACGAGGCCACGGGAAACATCTGTTACGCCAACAACCTCAGCGCGATGCGGATCAAGGATTATCCCAACGAGGTAAGCCTGACGAAGGAAAAGACGGACGTGGTTGCAGTGGCGTTCCCGTGCGTGTCCACGACGCTGTTCGGGCTGACCGAGCCGCGGGAGTTCCTGCGATTGGCCAACGTCGAGCTCTTTGACGCGGGCACGAACAGCCAGCCCTTCCGATACGGCTTCTCCTACCCCGACCAGACGCTCCATCTGCCGTTGGAGAACTGCACGACGATCTTTGCCACGCCGGAGACCGCGCTGCGTCTGGGACTGGGCACGGGGGTGGTCGGGTTTCGCATGGTGCTGTTGAACGCCGACGCCGAGCGCCCGCTCGGCGCGGGCTTCGATATCAACAGCCTTCAGACCATTCCTGCGATGACGCTTCAGGGAGCGTACGACATATGGCGCTTGGATGAATGGCGGCTCGGATCGCTGCGGAAGTACGGCGTGCGGAACCCGCGAGTGGAATCGCTGCACGCCCAGGCCCGCCAACAACTCGACGAAGCCGCCCAAGCGCTCGAGGAGTGCGACTACCCGCGCTACAGGACCGCCGCCGAACGGGGATGGGCCGCCGAGATGAAGGCCTACCCGGAGGTCCTCGGTACGGCCAACGACATGGTCCGCGGCGTGATTTTCTACCTGGCGCTGTTGCTTCCGTTCGCGTACTGCATGGAGAGGCTCGTCGTCGCTGCTGTATCCATCAAAGGTCGCGTCACCGGCATGATGATAATCTTTGCGGCGGGCTTTGCTGCCATCAGCGCTGTCCACCCGGCCTTTCGTTTCACGCTCACGCCGCTGCTGGTGCTCCTGGCCTTCGTGGTGATGGTACTGGCCTGCACGGTCAGCGCGCTGGTCACTCAACGGTTCGACTCGATGTTACGGGAGATCAAGGTGGCCTCGCTCGGCCAGCACGAAAGCGACGTAAAGCGCGGTGCGGCCGCGCTGCGCGCGTTCGATCTGGGCCTGTCGAACATCCGCCGGCGGCCTCGACGGAGCTTCTTGACTGCCTCGACCGTCGTCGTTGTTACGTTTACCTTGCTGTCGTTCACCTCACTGGTTCCGACGCTGAGCGTCACGACACTAGAGCACATCTCCGGCGAATCGGAGTATCCCGGCCTGTTGGTCCGCAATCGTGCTTGGTGGCCCCTGTCCAGACCTCGCTATGAATCGCTCAATCGGGAGTACGGCCGGACGGCCACCGTCGCAGGCAGGGCGTGGTTCCTCGGCGCGGTGGTGGGGGACATCTCGCACATCGAGGTCGTGCGCCCGGGCAAGCCAACCGTCAAGTACGTGGCGAACGCCATCATCGGCCTGGAGCCCGATGAGCCGAAGATCACCGGAATTGACCGCGCGCTTCTTCCCGGAAGCCGATGGTTCCTCGACGAAGATGAGCAGGGGGTCATCGTCTCCACGCACATGGCCGAGCTTCTTGGAATCCGAATGGCGGACCTGCCTACGTCGGTCGAGGTGTACGGACTCCCGCTGACCGTCATCGGCCTGTTTGATTCCCAGACGATGGATGAGCTTCACGACCTTGACGGCGAGCCGCTTACCCCGGTGGACTTCCTGGAGATGTCGCTCAAGCGCCAGACAGAAGCCCCGCCCCAGCCTGACGAATTCGAACGCTATTTCCATCTCGACTCGGAACGAACCGTCATCATGCCCTTTAAGTTAGCTGTGCAGATCGGCGGACAAATCCATAGCGTTGCGATCCGCTTGCAGGATTACGAGCGGGTTCGGCCCGTCGCGGAAGACTTAGCCAGACGGTCGGACCAGACGATGTTGGGGGCCCTCGGCGACCGCGTCACGCTCTACAGCAGCATCGGTCACACTGAATTCGGCGGACTTGGGCACATCGCAGTACCCGTCGCGATCGGCTGCCTGATTATCCTCTCGACGATGCTCGGGGCGGTCTATGAGCGACAGCGCGAGATCTTCATCCACAGTTCTGTCGGTTTATCGCCGGTCCACATCTCGTCATTGTTTCTCGCCGAGGCGTGCGTCTATGCCGTTCTCGGAGCGGCTCTGGGATACCTGCTCGGCCAGGCCGTGGCGAAGCTGCTGCTGGTCAGCGGGGCCCTGACCGGGGTGAGTTTGAACTACTCGGCCCTTTCAACCGTGGCGGTGACGCTGTTGACGATGGCAATCGTGTTGGCCAGCACGATCTACCCGGCCCGGCAAGCCTTTCGCGCTGCCATGCCCGAAACGGCGATCCGCCGCGCGGGCGGCATCGCAGACGGCGAGCGGTTTGAGCTTGACCTGCCGTTCCTGGCCGACGAGACCGAGATGTTCGGTGTGCACGCGTACTTGTACGAGTTTCTCGACGCCCATCGGGAGGCCACCGTCGGCCAAGTCTCTGTGGACGATCTTCGCTGCGTGGCGGCCGAGGCGAACGGCTCGGTGACGCCGGCGCTGGAGTTCCGCGCGTGGCTCGTCCCGTTCGATCTGGGTATCAGCCAGGACGTCCGCATCACCACCGTGTACCGCCCCGACTACCGCGCCAACCAATTCCGCCTGATCGCCCGTCGGGCCACCGGCGACTATCAGAACTGGCGCCGACTGAATCCCTTTTTCCTGCAGGTGATTCGCAAGCAGTTGCTCGTCTGGCGGATCCTCAGCCCGGAGGATCGCACGGGGTACATTGCCCGGGGCAAGGAGATGTTCCGTGTCGCGGCGGCATCGCCGCCTCGGAGCGGGGACCAATAGATGCCCGATCAGCCACCCGGACAGCCAGCCGACGTGCCCGGCCTCGAAGCTGACGCTCGCGTGTCAACTGAGCCGATGCGGTTCGTCGATGGATTCTCAGCGCGCACCGTCATCGGGGCGCTGTTCGTTGCCGTGGTGATGATGCCGGGCACCATCTATCTGGGCCTAGTGGCCGGCAAGACGCTCGGCCCCGCCGCCGAATGGGTCACGATCATCCTGTTCGCCGAGGTCGCCCGCCGCAGCTTCACCAGCCTCAAGAAGCAAGAGGTATACATCCTGTTCCACGTCGCTGCTGGCCTGTCGGCCAGTGCGCTGGTTATGTACGACTACCAGCTCGCCGGTGGTCCCTTCACAGGCCTGGTCTGGAATCAGTACATCGTTCAGTCTCCTCAGACAGAAGCCGTCGCCAAGGATATCCCCGACTGGGTCGCGCCGCAGCGAGAATCGCCGGCCATTCGGAATCGCAACTTGTTCCATCGAGATTGGCTCAAGGCCATCGCGCTCGTGCTGATCGGGCAGGTGCTTGGGCGGATGAACTGGTTCGGGATGGGATACATCGTCTTTCGACTGACCTCCGACATGGAGCGCCTGCCATTCCCGCTCGCACCGATCGCGGCCGAGGGCGCCACTGCCCTGGCCGAGGCAACACAGAAGGAACAGTCCTGGCGATGGAAGGTTTTCAGCACCGGCTCGGCCATCGGCATCGTTTTCGGGGCCGTTTATATCATCCTGCCCGTTCTCACCGGCCTGATTATGACTCAGCCGCTGATGCTCCTGCCGATCCCCTTCGTCGATCTGACCGCCAGCACCGAGGCTGTCCTGCCGACCGCGCTGATCGGGATCAGCTTTGACCTGGGCATTCTCATCGTCGGCATGGTCCTGCCGTTCCCCATGGTAATCGGGATGTTCTTCGGCGTGCTGGCCACGAGCGTCTTCGGCAACCCGCTGATGTACAAGCTCTCGGGCGGAGCGATCTTTCCGCACTGGAATCCGGGCACGCGGCTGCTGCCGTCGCAGATGACGCTCTTCCTCGATTTCTGGCTCAGTGCCGGGATCGGGCTGGCCTCAGCCGTCGCGATCGTGGGCATCGCCCGGATCGTGACCCTCTTTGCCCGGCGACGTAAGGAATCCGAGTTCGCCAGCGAGCAGGTCCTTGAAGACAACACACCCCGACGCCCAAGCCGCAACCGGGGCGACGTGCCGATGTGGCTGGCGGGGGTCCTGTTCCTGACTTCGACGCTCGGCTACATCTACCTGTGCCATGTCCTCGTCCCGGGGTTCCGCTGGTGGATCATCGCCCTGTTCGGCCTGCTCTACACGCCGCTGATCTCGTACGTCTCAGCGCGCATGATCGGCGTTACCGGGGCAGGTATCTCCATCCCCTTCCTGCGCGAGGGGGCTTTCCTTTTGAGCGGCTATCAACACGTGGACATCTGGTTTGCCCCGCTGCCCATGTTCGATCATGGACAGACAGCTATGGGCTTCCGCGCTCTCGAGCTGACCGGCACCAGAATCACGAGCCTCATCAAGGCCGAGTTGATCATGATCCCCATCGGGCTGGTCGCCAGTTTTCTGTTCTGGTGGTTCTTCTGGCATCTCAGCCAGATCCCTTCCGGCGACTACCCGTACACCGCGCGTATCTGGCCGTTCGCAGCTCGAACCCAATTCCTTTATTGGACCGCGACGAGTGAAGGCAACCCGTTACTTCTGGAGGCGCTCAAGCCGACGCTCATGATTGGCGGCGCTGTGATCGGGCTGGTGCTCTACGCTGGCTGTTCGGTTTGCCGCTCTCGTTCTTCTACGGTTTGGTTGGCGGCACGGGCGCGCTGATTCACGGGGCTTTGCCGATGACGATTGGGGCGCTGCTCGGTCGATACTACTTCCGGCGGCGGTTCGGCCTCAAAACGTGGTCTCGGTACATTCCGGTGGTCGCAGCCGGCTTCTCTTGTGGCATGGGCCTGGCGGGCATGGTGGCCGTCGCCTGCGCCCTGATCAGCAGATCGGCCCAGTCCTTGCCTTTCTAGAACCATTGAACCGGCGTGGCCAACCGCGCGGGTGCTGTGAGCAAGCGCCAGCTTGCCCGTGCGGACGCAGCTTCGAATGGTCGATAGGAGATCCAACGCGAGCCGGCTAAAATAGAGATGGCGGAGTGGGCGAGGCGATCGATCGGCCGTTGACGGCGGCCGGTAGGAAAGTCCGGACTGGGCAGGGCACGGTGGTCGGTAATACCGACCCGGCGCGAGCCGAGGGAAAGTGCCACAGAGAACAAACCGCCGATGGAGCCTCAGTGCTCACAGGCAAGGGTGAAACGGTGCGGTAAGAGCGCACCGCGCGGCCTGGTGACAGGCGCGGCACGGTAAACCCCACCGCCAGCAAGCCCACGTAAGCAGTGAGCGGCCCTGGGGCTCAAGCCTTGGGGCCGACGATGCGGCCCGCATCGTCATCAACTGCGGGTAGGGCGCAAGAGCCGACGGGCAACCGTTCGGCCCAGATACATGATCGCCCCTGCTAGCGCAGGAACAGGATCCGGCTTATTCGCCCGCTCCGCCTGCTAGTCGCGGGCCCACGCTACCCGAACCCGCCGTTGTGCGCGCCCTACGGGGCCGTGTGGGTGAACATCATCCGGCACTGCGAGAGGTCCAGCGCGTTGATGACTCCGTCCGAGACGATGTCGTACTTGGCGTTGTCACCGACCGTCACGTCGGCACTGAAATTCATCCGCACGCTGCTGAGGTCCAGCGCGTTGACAACTTGCGACGACGCGCCGGCGTTGTCCACCTCCCCCTGAAGCGCACGGATCATGAAATCCCTGTCCCCGG
>CAYGAN010000158.1:0-10720 GCA_964347585.1 uncultured Planctomycetales bacterium
GCGGAAAAAAGAGTATAGCAATTGACCGCTGTTCTCGCAAAGGTACCCCACCCTTAGCCAACATAACTGCACTTCTCCCCCTGGATGTGTATTAGTATCATAAATTCGTGAACGCTATCCAGTTGAATGTCTACTGCGATGAGATTAAGGAATCCATAATCAAAAACCCATACGGCGATAATGAGAAGTGGGTGTACCTCGGATTTCTCCTGGTACCCACGCAGCGCAAGAGTCAGCTGCTTCGTGTCCTATTAGACGCACGATGCGGAAATCCACATCCTCGTGAATGGGGTAAATGCCCTGAGCCGTGCGATCATCATCAGAAGAATGATCGTGAGGTCCATTATCAAGAACTCCGGCGAGCAGATGTATTCCACATCGCAAAGCGTTGGATGAGGTTTTTCCTTACAGATAAACTGCTTACCTATTTCTATATCCTTGGGATCAATCTCACCCGACTACAATATAATTTCTTTGGCAAGGCACGAGGCGCAGAGCGATTCTATCGTATCTACAATAGATTCTTCCGGACGGCTCTGCAGAAGTCAGCCAAGTCCTATTTCTCTGACTATACCAATATTCTGATCGATCACATCTTTCACGACACAAGTGATATTGCTGGATATGAGGCCTTTCCCTGGCACACGATTTACCGGCTTAGTGAGGATGACAAAATAAGATTTCGCTGCAAAGAGATCGAATTTATCGACTCCAACCATCATGTATCTGGCTCTAAAGAATCTCATTTTATCCAGTACATTGATCTCCTGCTTGGCTTGACTTACAACTGCTTGCACGCGAACACAACGTCCACAAACACGAAAAAGCTTTCTCTTCAGATGTCAGAAATCACACGAAGGTTGCTCGAAGCACCGGGAAATATCAACAGCTCCTATAAATATGTGAATCGTTTGTGCATTGATTTTTTCCCGAAGCATTCGATTGGCACCAAAGATGGCGACTTTGGCGCTTGCGTCATCACCGCAGGTCGCGTCGAACAGCCACTTATGAAAGGCATTGAGCTTGTCGATCAACGCATCCGCCAGTTCGAGGCTGCGATCGGTTCGCCCTGCGGCGCTCTGTTGTGCCAGCTCCCGCGCAGAAACAGCGGCCTCGGCTGCAAACTGCTGGCACTCAGCCAGCGGTCCTTCGGACGCGTCCACGTCCCGCGGCATCCACGTGATCATATTGTCATATAGCTGGGCTGCCGCTTCAGCCAGCTCCATCTGCTCGGCGCGATATTCGTCGGTGAGCTTGGCCTGCACGGCTGGACGTCCTTCGGGACCCTGATCGATCCACTCGCCGACCTGCTCGTGCAGCACCTCTTGCCGGTGTGACAGAATCGTCAGTTGGTCGCGTAGAGTAACGCTATCCAGCCGCATGAGTGCAAGGAACCGGCGAAGCAGATCCGGATCGTCAGCCAGTATCTTGGCCAGTTCATCCATGAGTTGCTTGAGCCTCTTGTAGTATTCCTCGAGCTGAGCCACGAACTCATCGGACACTTCGACCATTTTCCCAGTGCGGGGGTTCAGAGTCGGCCGATTCGCCTTGAGCAGCGCCTGCATGTCCTCCACGAAGATCTGATGCATCTTGGCCACACGCTCCATCGCCTCGGCCAGGTTCTCCTTTTGTTTGACGGCCTCGTACTTCTTTGTCAGGGCCGCCAGCATCGCGCGGGCCCGCTCGATGTGGTACGACGCCCGGTCGAGCACGTTAAGCTGCTGCGTCGGCTTATCGCTTATCTCGCCTGCCTCGGCCAAGTGTTGTCTAGCCGGTGCTACGTGCGCAAGGCCGATCTCATGGAGTTGCAGGCCTATGAAAGCATAAGGCGTGTCGGCACTCTTGGCCTTCAACTCCACGATGGTCTTGTCAGCGTCAGCGAGGTGTTCGCGTGCCCGGCTGAGCTTGCGGGCCTGGGGCTCATCCCAGGCGAGCGCCGAACGAACGTGGTCGCAGAGTCCGTCGGTCGCGGCCTGCGCCGCCGCCAGTGCCGCATCGAGTCGCTTCAGGTACGCGTCAATTGCGATCTGAAGCTTCTTACGCGCCTGACCGTCAAACGATCCGACCCACTTATCGACCTGGATGCGATGCTGCTTTGAGCAGGCCGTGCACTCATTGAGCGCCTGTCGCATGGTCATCTTGCTCGGCGGAGGGCTCGACGAAGCGTCGGCTGGCCGCGTCGAAGCGCCTTTCTGCTGGGCGGCGCCAGCGCGCGACTGCTGGGTATCCTCGGCACCTGGCGAACACTGCGCGCCTCGCGGCTTACTGTCATCCTCGGAAGCCTGCGCCGTCGCTTGACTTGCCGCGGCCGCCTGTGCCTCGGACTCTCCGGACTTACCGTCGGCAGTAGCATCACCGGCGGAACCCTCGGCGGGCTGCGATTCCGCAGTTGGTTCGCTCGCCGTCCCCTCTGAGGCGACCGCCTTGCCCGTATCGAGCTCTTGCTCTTGTTCAGACGCTCTGGCCGAAGCCTCGCTCAAGGCAACCGCGTGGCGCGTGTCAGCCACCCGAACCGCGTAATTGAGCTGAGACCCGTGTTTCAGCTGGAACGGCTTGAGATCCAGCTCGACGCGCCCCCGCACGACCTTGGCATCCTGATCCCTACCCAACGGGATCGGAATGACCGTCGCCCCCTCCTCATCCTCACGCTCCCCAGGGGCTACCATCAGTTCAGCAGTCGCGATGCCGAAGTCATCGCTCGCCTTGAACTCGATCTTGATCGTATCGTCGGGCCGCACGACGATCTCTTCATCGGGTGAGAGGATTTCAACAGACGGCGGCTGGTCGGCGTACACGACGATGCGGCAGAACGGTGGGTCCACGTTCGTCAATCCGTGCTGGTCAACCAGCAGGACGGAGAACGAGACATTCTCAGTGAGTTTCATGCGGTAGCCGTACCACTGCCCGTCCATCCTACTCAGCGTCTCGACCCGGTCGTCGCCGAACCGCAGCTCCATTCGAGAGAGCGGCTTGTTCGCCAGAAATGAAACGTCAAGGTCCGTGCCGCGCAACGCTCGACAGCGGCGCGGCAGCGCCTCGCGCCGATCGGTCGGGAGTTTGCTATACGCCGGTGGCGTGGTCTGGAATCGAGCCTGTGCGATGCTCGGTCGATCGACGGCGGTGATCCGGCACCAGGGCGTCTGGCCGTCCCCGCAACGGAATCGATAGTCGAAGGAATCCTGAACGGAGCGCAGCTTGTACGTGAACGATAGGAGTGAGTCAGTCGATGGCGTCAACGAAAGACGCTGCTCACCGTCAGGACCGCGCACGAACAGCGTGGCCGTTTCGCGTTGGCGTCCGCCGGTCTCGGCCTCGAGGATGAGCGGTTCCGTTTTCGCCACGACCCGGTCACCCGTCAGAGAAGTGATCCGAGTCAGCGTGATGTCGCTGCGCGGCGCCCAGAATCGGCGGATCAGTACGCCCGTGTGTGCGGGCGCCAACAGAAGTGCGAGTGCCAGGATCGCCAGGGCAGCCCCCAAGGCGATCGAGCAGCGGCGGACCTGGTCCTTCGAGACGACCTTTTCCGCCGCCACAAGATGGCTCAGCTTCGTCGCCTCATGCGAAACCTGACGGATCAAACCCTCCGCGCCACGGATCTGGGGCGGGTCGGTGCTTTCGGCCAGCTCCGTGACGGTTGACCATCGTTCCTCCAATGAAGGCACCGACCGGTCAACCACGCGCGCCACCGACGCTAGCCGATGCCTGCTCAGCAAGGGACGGACAAACCACGCCGCCAGCGTCACCGCCGGGAACGCCAGCGACGACAGCGTGACCGCCATTCGCCATCGGTGGTCGAACAACACCACCATCCAATCGATCGCCATCGCCACCATCATGACGAGCAGTAGGACCGTAGCTGTGAGGATCAATCCTCCCGTTGTTCGAATCCCTACGATGCGCCGGCGCACCGCCCGTAGCTTCGCCTCCACGACGGACGGCAGTTCCACAGGTTGCGACAATTCAGACATGATGCGGACTCCCACGCAATGACGGCTCGCGCCTCACGCCAAGCCCACCGACTTTCGCACCACCCATTCTACGGTCAAACAGCCCAGGAATACCCACAAACACGTCCACCGGGTCCACAACGGGCGCTCCGTTACGGTCTCCGATACTTCGGGCGACAAGTCCAACTGGGACACAGCCGCCGCCAGCCCGGTCGGCGGCACGACCAACCCGCCGGTCGCTTCTGCGATTTGCGCCAGGAGGGGCAGATTGCATCGGGTATTGCGCAGTTCCGGCGAGATGTCCGGGTTGATCACGACAAAGGTCTCCACCGGGTCCGTGTAGCCCTCAGCGGCCAGCAGTGATTGCACCTCTACACCAGCCACGCTGATGGTGGTCCGACCTTTGGACAATCCCTTGAAGACCCCAGCATACAGTCCCGGCGCATCCTCATCTTCGACGAGATCAACCGTGGCAACGACGCGCTCGGACTGACGGGCGACACCACGACAGCTCGCGCCGCTTACCGGATCGCCATCGCGCTGGCTGAGCCGGACGGTAACGTGCACCTCATCGCCGTGTTCGTACTGCGTCTTGTCGGTCACCAGTCGAACCATCCTCGATCCGCCTGCGATCTCGCGTGCGATTGCCCAGCGCAGCAGCTGCCCCCAGAACCTGTGGTGATAACGATCGCCCTGGCGAAACCGGAGGCGATGCGTAGCTGGTGCCGAGAGATATACCACCCGCCCCCTGCCATAGTTCTGCCAGCACAAGAAAGCGTGGTTCGGCCGGCGCGGACGTTGGCCGAGAGCTCGCGGCGCAGCCCCGATGAGCACGTGGCTCGTCGGCTTAGGGTATGAATACGGCGAAACGTCGTAGATCGGCAACTGCTCCCGCCAAACCCGTTCATTGGCTAGTGGGTCGTCGGACAAGCATGTCACCGGCACGCTGGCGCCCTCAGACGTTACGAACAGTCCAAACCCCGCCCGATCTACCGTCCGGTGGTTCGACGCTTCGACAGGGACCATTCGCCCCAGCGTTTGGCCCATGTACGCACCGGGCATCCAGTCTCTCCCGGCAATGAGGACCAGCGTTCCTGCCCGCTTATCGACGTACTCCTCCAGCAAAGCTTGCTGGCGGGTGGTCAGTTCCGACGGGCTGAGGTCGCCGAGGATTGCGACGCGGTAACGGCTCCATCCGGCCAAGTCGCCCGGGAATCCCGCGCCCGTTGCGGGCTGCCCGCTCCGAGGGCGCCTCGGCTCGAAAAGGAGTTCGTCGAACTCGATGTGCTCCTCACGTTTGAACAGGTTGCGAAGGTAACGGAACTCCCATCGCGGCGTATGGTCAGCCAGCAGCACACGGATCGTGTCTTCGGTCACTTCCACACGAAGCTGCGCTTCATTGTTGTCGTCGATGCGCTCGTCCGGGACTGGCTGAACCCGCAGGTGGAACTCCTGCATGCCCATCTGCTCAGCCTTCCGTGCAAAGGTGAACCTCCGTATGAAGGTATCGGATGAAACCGCGATCTCCTCACTGTCCACAACCGCTTCGTCTTTCAGCAGTTCGACGACCAGTTCCTCGCCCACACAGCCGTGGGCATCGACCGTCGCCTCGATCACAATCAGATCGTTTTGAAAGACCGTGCGCGGTCCCTGCACATGATGCAGCATCACGTCGCGCAGCGGCTCCGTGTTCCCGACGGGAACAACATGAACCGGGAGACCCGACATCGCGGACGCCACTTTCAGCGGATCGCCGCCGGCGTTATGCCCACCATCCGTCAGCAGAACCACTGCCTCGATCGATTCGTTTGCAGAGTCGCGCGCGGCCTGCTCCATCGCCGCCGCCAAATCGGTGGACATGGCCGGGCCCTCGTCGGCAGGCGAGAGCGCCTGACGCCAATCGTCAACTGCGACCGGGAACACCGAATTGTCGAACCGGTAACGGATCAGGCGGGCTTTGTGCTCCACGTCCCGTAACCACGAGGTTTGTGCCTGTTCCAACAATCCGGTCACCTTCTCGAGCCGAGTCATCGCCGACTGAGCACGCGCCCTGCTGAATGTCGCTTGGTCCTCGCCGCTTTCGCCCTGCTTCGCGAATTCATCAGCGAGGCGCGTCAATCGCCTCGTGATCCCATCGAGCACGTCGCGCAGCGTCTCAAGGCGATCAACTCGATCTTGGGCAAGCAGAAGCCGGCCCGCCCGCATATCGTCCGCCACGGACGCCAGCCTAGGCAAGACGTCATCGGCCAGCGTCGAACGTATCGCCGACAGGTCGCTGCTGGCAACGGCACCGTCAGTTCCCATCCGATCGGACAACTGCTCCAGACAACGGATGGCCGCCTGGGTCAACTTCTGGGCGTGTGCGCCGGCTTCTTGCGCAGACCCCGTCTGCCGTTCGCCTTGGCACGCTTCAGCAAAACGCACGAAGTAGCCCCGGGCCGCCGCCAGCGCGACCGCTCCCCCGTCCATCTCGACGAGCAATTCCGAGCGGTCCGACGGTCGATGAACGGCTGCCCAACGAATCGCAGTGGCGGTGCCGTCCTCGCCGTCGATCACGCTCATACTTGCGCTCGTGTCCACCAGAAGCCCGATCGACTTGGGCTTGGTATGCCGAACTTTCGTCAGGATCGTCGGCCCGGCCAACATCCATAGCACGATGGCAACCGCGCCCAGTCGCAGCGCAACCAGCAATGGCAGGAGATACGCGTTGACGCGGCGGCTCTCCCACCACGTGAGCACGCCGACTGCGATCGCCAGCGCGATTCCCGCCGCGATCAACTCGCCCGGCGAGAAGCGTCCCGCGTAAACGAACTCCCGAACCGTCTCAAAACGCTCTGTCGGCAAGAGTCAAAAGCCCAATACGCTCGCGCAACTTCTCAGGTTCTCCCGGAAAGACTCACGCCAACCGGGATCGGTCCTACACGCAGCGCCGCCCAGAGGTCGCCAACAAGGCGATTGCTTCACGCCGGGTCCGCATTCATTATCACTGCCGGCGACTGCACCGACCGGCGCTTGCCAAGCGCTCCGGCCAGGACCAACTCGATCAACATCAGCACGAGCAGCGAAACCAACAACACCGTCCACAAAGGCTGCGCACGCCCAGCCCCGCGGCCATCAAGCGCGTCAGCGAGGGGGTCTGTCACGAATCGCATTCCGCCGGCCGAAGCCAGGGCTTCGGACTCTGCTTGGCTGAGCGCAGACAGATCAGACTCACCGGCGTCACGTTGTACGTAGAACGGGAAGGCACGACGCGCCTCGTCGCCATCCTTGACGATCAGCTCGTACCTGCCCGGCCAGAACGTCTTGGAGTAGTGAAAGACACGGCGGCGCTCTTGCACTTCGGACTCCACGTTGATCGACCTGCCCAGAGGTGTCGCGACTTGACCTGTCTGCCCAAAGGCGCCCGACGGGAACGAGGCATTCAACGCCTCGCCCACGTTAAGGTTCCATCGAGTGGTCGTCGGCTCGCCCAGATACCACAACCATTCGTGTGCGATCACAACGTAGGCCCGGCACAGCGGCAGATTGCTCCAGCTCACGCCGAGTGGCACCGTCTGCACGATGACCCGCCCTCTTCCGAAGACCTTCTGCACTGCCAGCGGCGAACCTTCCGCCGTCGTTAGCAGAACCGACGCCTCCTTGTCCTTTTCCGTTCGAACGAAACGATGCCGGCGGTACACCCTGACGCGGTCGATATCGAGTCGCTGTGTATCCGCCAGCAGTTTGGTGGCCGGATGATGCGTCGTCGGCGGATGGATCACGACGAAACGTTCGTGATCACTTGCATCGCCTGTTGGATCGCTCAGCGGCAGCGGTGAGAGTCCCTTAGCCTGGCCGAACAACGCCTCGTTGAAGAACGACAGATCCGTTCGATCTCCCAACGCAATCCACAACCCCCCGCCACGGCGCACGTAGCTGGTCAACTTCGCCAGGGCGTCCAGCGGCAGTCGGGGTACATTCGCCAATACGACGCAGCGAAAGTCAGACAGCTGCACCGAGCGCAGCCCAGACGCGTCCACCACCGTTGGCCGGAACACCGGCTCCAAATCACGATTCGGGCCGTGCGAGTCATGGCCCAGGGCGGCCAAGAGGTAGCCCGTCTCGGTGTGAAGCGGATCCGCCTGAGGAGCAGCATCGACCACCAAAACCGGCACCGCATCGACGACCTGGACGACGAACCGTCCGACGTCGTCCATCGCCAGATCGTCGGGAGCTCGAACTCGACAGGTCACCTCGTAAACGCCCGGCGAATCGAACGAGTGCTCAATGCTGGCCGTCGTTTGCTCGCCTGGCGCGAGCCCCGGCAACGACGTGACCCCGATCGAACTGTCCGCCACCGCCCAGGCCGCGAGCGTGGGGTCCGTCGCCACGTGCCCGGTATTCTTGACCGCCGCAGTCAGAGCCACCGTCTCGCCGGCGCCGGCGATAGCGCGTGAGGCAACCACGGACTGGAGGGACAGATTTGCCGCGGCAGAGTCCGGGTCTTGCACACTGACCACATTGACGACCGCTCGGGTCGGCATCGCATGGAGTTTTTGCGCCAGACCCCGCCACGCGTGGCCGGCCTGTGCCCGCCAACCGTACGACTTCCCGTCGGTCAGTACCGTGATCACGCGCGTGGCTTTTTCGTCCGCGGCGTCGGCATCGGCAGCCTCTTGCACACACCGCATCATGTCCGCACTCGCGAGCGTCGGCTTGAGCTTGGCAAGTCGTGAGCGCAGCTCGCGCTTGGATTCAGCGGAGATCGGGATCCCGACCGGCGCGAGCCACTCGGGCGTCGTCGAGGCTAACAGCACCCGCACGACATCGCCCTCGGCAAGCCGGTCGATCAGCTCGTCGGCCCGTTCCGATTGCTTATCGAACAGCGATACTTCGCCCACCGTTTGCGACGTGGACAGGGAAGTATCCAGCACCAAGATCACGTCTCGTGGCCCGCCGCCGAACCAGCTTGATCTTAGCAGCGGCCTCGCCAACGCGAGGACGAAGGCCGCCACCGCAGCCGTCCGAAGAAGCATGAGCAGCAGATCGTCCAATCGCCAGATGCGCCGCCGCCGGGGTACCGCTTCGAGTAGGAACTGCATCGCTCCCCATTGCAGGACATGGCGTCGCCGGCGGTTTAGCAGGTGAACGATTACCGGCACCGACGCCAACGGCAAGCCCCAGAGGAACAGACTACTCAGGAAACTCACCGGATACGGCCCTCGCTCATGTCTTCAGGCAGGGCGGCTGCAAGTGCAGTTCATTTCATCCGCGCTGCCCGTCGGCCAAGGTAGTACGCCAACGTGTCACCCAGTGGACGATCCGTGGTGAGTGGGACGTAATCGCATTCAGCCTCCCCGCAACCACGTCTCAATCGCTCGAGGAAGGCCCTTACCCGTGTCAGATACTGCTTGCGAATCAACGCCGGATCTAGGTCGAGCCGCCGCGTAACTGTCTCCAGGCACTCGAAACGCGACCATCGACTGAACGAGAACGAAAGCTCTTCCGGCGCCATCGTGTGAAAGAGCAGTATTTCGTGGCCCCGCGCGCGAAGATGGTGCATCGCGTTCAGCAGCGCGTCCACTTCGTCGAAGCAATCCGAGCAGATGATAATCATCCCCCGTCGCTTGATCCGTGTGGCTAAGTCATGCAGGACAGTACCCAGTGACGTTTCGCCTCGCGGACGCACCCGGCCTAATTCCCCTATCAGCACGCGAAAATGGGTCGGTACCGACCGAGGCGGAATGTACCTGCGCAGGCTCGTATCGACCACCGCCATGCCAACCGCGTCCTGCTGATGCAGCATCAGCCGAGCCAGACATGCGCCGGCCATCTGCGCGTAACGCAGCTTCGTTACCGTTGTCATGCCAAAGCCCATCGACCCGCTCGCATCAATCACCAGGAGAGCCTGTAGATTCGTCTCTTCCTCGAATTGTTTGACGTAGTACCGGTCGCTCTTGGCGAAGGCGCGCCAGTCAAGCAATCGGACCTCGTCGCCCGGGCTGTAGGCACGATGCTCGACAAACTCGACGCTACAGCCCTTATAGGGGGAGCGATGCTTCCCGCTGATGAAACCTTCAACGACCCGCGTGGCGATCAGTTCTAGTTGGCTGAGCTTGGCGAGCGCGGCCGGGTCCACTAGATCAGCGTGTTCAATTGGCTCGGGCACGAAGCCGCCTCCGGACATTGTTTGACTGGCGGAAGTCTTGGAGCAGCTACCCGGCGGAACGTTAATTAATTGAAAGCTTGCAGTCGCCTGGGCCCGACTGCCGCGTCAATCTCAAGGCTTTCCGGCGGCGCCCGCGCCTCTCTGACCAGTCCGCGGCCGCGCTCGCGATACCCTCAGCATCCGTGAATCCGCCCTAGCAGCAGCGCTAGCGCGTCCGGCTCCCCCAGACCATTCGATCGTTTCGAGCAGCCGCTTCGTGATGTCGTCGGACGTTTGACCCGCCGCCTCAGCATTGAACGTCGGGATCACCCGATGACGAAGCACCGGCAAGGCCATCGCCGCCACATCCTCTGTTGTTGCATGATAACGCCCCTGCAGGATTGCCCGGGCCTTGGCAGCCAGCAGTAGGTAGATGCTCGCCCGGGGACCCGCGCCCCAGCTCACCATCTCATCGACGAATGCCGGGCGGCTATCCTCACCCGGCCGAGTCATGCGCGCCAGGCGGACCGCGAACTCGTACACGTGATCCCCCACCGGGACCTTCCGGACGATCGACTGCATCTGCTCGATGGTCTCGCCCGAGAGTACTTCCTTCGTCTCGAATGCGTAATCTGTGGTCACCCGC
>CAYGAN010000159.1:0-4203 GCA_964347585.1 uncultured Planctomycetales bacterium
ACTACTGTCGCTATTCATCGAACGACGCCGATCTGAACGATTACAGGATGGAGACGGCGGCAGAGGACGTGGGCTCGCCACCGGCTCTGGGAGTCGCTCCAACTGCTGGTCTGATCTCGTCCGGTCCGACGGGCGGTCCGTTCAGCCCGTCAGCCAAGACATACACGCTGAGCAACACGGGCGGCCAGGCTCTAAATTGGACAGCCGGCAAGACGCAGGTCTGGGTATCGTTGTCCGACACGAGTGGGACGTTGGCGGCCGGAGCCAGCACGACGGTGACGGTGAGCATCAACAGCAATGCCAACAGCCTGTCCGCGGGTACGCGCGGCGACACGGTCAGCTTCACCAACACAACGAATCACCAGGGGGACACAACTCGATCTGTGAGCCTGACGCTGACGCTCGAGCCGCAAGAGACGATCAGTGCGCCTTCTAAGCCTTGGGGGCATTCCTCGCGGGAGCCTGGTGAGAGCGGGACGTACGCGACGGGTGGCTCGAGTAGCAGCCTAGGCGATAGGGTTCAGTACAAGTTCAGCTGGGGCGATGGGACGGCGTCGGGTTGGGGCGGGACGAGGCGGTCTCACGCCTGGTCGGCTGCGGGGAGCTACAACGTCAAGGCCCGTGCGCGGTGCATCACGCACACGGGTGTGGTCTCAGCCTGGTCGTCGGCGTTGAGGGTAACGGTCGCCAAGCCGGGGTCTGTGACGCTGAACACGCTGATTCAGATCGGCACGGCGCCGGCGAGCGGACTTCCGCCGAGGGTATGTTCACCCGGCGAGGTCGTGCGTGTGGCAGTGCCGGATCCAGGCGATGCGTGCGACGTGTTCACCGGCTGGATCGGGGCGGACGTTCCGGCCGGCCACGAGAACGACGATCCGCTAGTCCTTGCGATGGACTCGGACAAGACGATCACGGCGACGTTCGCGGACGGCAGGTGGGTGCTTGGGCCTTGTGGCTCCGCCGGCGGGTGCCAGCTGCCGATGGGTGTGATCTGCTTTGTCGGGCTGATGCTGATGAAGATCGCCCCGCTCGGGCTGCGCGCGCCGGTACGTCAGTTCCCCGGTTAGGCGATTAGCCGTCGGCGCCGTACGGCCAGGGAGCAGAAGCATGAAAGAGCTTGTTGTCAGCGCGGTCGCGATCCTTCCTTTGCTAGGAGGCTGTCATAGCCTTCAGATTACTGACATTAGTGATAGGACCTATCCGCCTAGACCGGAGGTTCACCCGGTTCAAATCTTCTTGGGAACCCCGGAAAGAAAACATGTTCCTATTGCCTATGTTTCTGGTCGGGAAGTGGCGTGGGCGGGCCAGGCCTCTGGCGATAAGGTCATCGATGAGATGAAGAAGATCGCAAGGCAAAAGGGCGGTGATGCGATCATCTCACTCAAGATCTACACAGCACCGGACGGGGCAGTTAGTCAGGGAAATACTACTGTACAGGGGACAATCGTCAGGTGGGCTGAGTGAGCCGTTAGGGTGGGCCCGCACCGTTGCTCGGGGGTTACGTGGCCGCAGGCTCTCCACTCCTTGACTCGGGCCTGCCGGCAGATTCCGGCCAGTACTTCCGGTCGATGTTGAAGAACCGTGACGAGAAGCCCTTGTTCTGGCGCGCCCACGCCCGCCAGGCACGGACGACCTTGCGGAACTGCTCAAGCGTCTCGGGGGCCGTTGACGCCTGCTGCCAGGGGGCTTCCGGGGGGTCACCCCTGGTTGTGTTCCAGGTGGTTTCAAGGTCCGCGATAACGGACCGCGCGGCAAGGTACCGGGGGCGCGTCGGTGCCCGGGCGGCCAACTCAAGCCACTCATCCAGGTCGAGCATCTCAGCTGCAGCCAGGTATCGCGCCGCCAGGGTGCGGATAGTCTCATCTGAGTCTTCGACCGCCGCCTCAAGACGCCTCGTAACGCGGGGATCGCGGATGCGAACGAGCCGCTCACCCACAAGCCGTCGCACACGAACCTCATCGTTGTTCATGCCGGAAAGCAGCGTTCTGAGTGCCTGATCAGCTCCTTCGCCGCGGCAGTAGAGTTGGTATAACCCGTCGCAGGCCATACGATTTTGGTCGTCAGTGCCACGTGTCAGACACTCCTCAAAGAAGGGGAGTGCGTCGGGGCTCCCGACTGACACCAAAGGCCGGTACAGGAGTCTGCGGAAACGAACATCCTTGGCGCCTTTAAGGACCTGGATGATGTAGGGCGCCACGCCCGGGTCCATGGCTGCCATGTCCGTCTGGAGTGTGTCGTTGAGCCCGTCCCAATCGGGGTTGGCGCTGAACTCGGTGCGGAACTTCGCCAGGAGCCGGTCGAATTTGGCCCTGAAGAGCTGCTCGTCCTTCGGCGAGGACTTGACGGTGAAGCGGACTGGCGCCGCCTTGAGGCGCCCCAGCCAGGCGCCAATGTTTGCTACGCCCTTAAACTCACCGTCAATCTGGTAGTCTCCTGCTTGCGCGACTTCAAGCGTGTCCGTTGCGCTGACGGAATCTTCCGCCGTGAGCACAATCCTGCTTCGCTCCGGCAAGTACGCCTCTACCTGGGAAACGAGTTTGGACCCGCGGGGGTAATGCAGGCCGATCGTGACGATTCGTTCATCGAATACCACGGGTTGAAGGACCTCCAGGTCGGTGTCGGCGATATTCGTCAGCGTAATTGTGATACGCACTGGCTCGTGCACCCGGTAGGTGTCCTTGTCGGTTCTCAGCGTGAACGCGAGGCAATCGCTCATGTTCCTTCGCGTGTCCAGCCTCGGGGGCCTAGCCTCCGGCCGCAGGCGACCGTCAAAACCGGTCCAGCCGGGGGACGTCGCGGGCGCCTCAACTGGCGTCTGGAGATCCTCCTGCTTAAACCAGAGGAAACGCTCTGCAAACCACCCGCGCGCGACAGTCCGACGAGTTCCTTCCGCTGCATCGTGATAGTACAGCTCGTTCGCGGGATACCCGTGGACCCAGATAGCGCGTCTTCCATCTGGAGAGACCGCCACACTGATGCGGCTTGCGGGGTCGAGTACCACCTTCCCATGGGACAGGTGCCGGCCCGCGGTTACGTCTCGGAACGAGTATTCTCCTCCTACGCTCCGCAATTAAGACCCACTCAGACTGGGCCGCCTGCCAACGATACAGACCGGTGCGGGTTCCCAGCAGCAGCCCAGACGGGGTGCCCAACAGGGCTTGCGGCCGGACCGTCCCAAGGGTCGGAGCCAGCGGCAGCCAACTTTGGCCGCCGCGCGGCACCGGGATGATATTCCTGATTTCCCCGGAGACGACATTGATCGTCTTAATACTCGCCACATCGTTAGGCACAGGATGACGTCCGAACAGAGGCCGGCCGGGATCGGGAACAAACAGGATCGTCTGTGCGTCGAGCCACACGATCGGTGCACTATGCAAGTCGCCCTTCGCAGAAAGCAGACCGACATTGTCTCGCAAGGTGCTATTGACTCGCTCAGCCGCCCCCGTCGCCAGATCTACGACGATCAGACTATGCGGTGTCGGATCCACATGGTCGCTTGATCTCGGGCCCTCAGGCTTGAGCAGCACCAGCCGTTTGTGGCCGGGACAAACGAACATCGGCAGGGGCATCGCCCAATCAATGGCAGGGATACTCACATCACACTGCACCCGTCTGCGGAAGTCGAATACGCGGAGGCTAGCCCCGCGCCTCCGCGAGGTGAGCAGCGCATAGAGCCGGCCTGAATCGTACGTACACGACTCGATTGTCGAGCAGAGGTTCTCGGCTTCGCCGGTCGCCAAATCGATAGACAGCAGGCTGTGGATAAATGTCCCGTATGCCTTGCCCCGTATGACGCAGAGCGGCTTCCAAAAGGCACCAAGGTTCCTCATGGTGTGAACGTCACGGCACTCGATCGTGCCGGCCATGATTCTGCCGACGACCAACGTATCGCTTACTGCACCGCCATCCTTTTCGTTGTGCCGGACGTACAGGAAACGATCGTATGGGCTGCCATCAGCAGAGCCTTTGACCGCCGCCTCTCGGTGAAAGGGGGCCGACTGCACGGCAGTCCGTTTGGTGCCGGCAGGAAGGACCTCAATCTCGACGGGGTTGCTGACCGCTCGCGCCACGGGCAGGGCTTTGGGAGTGTTGGCAAGCCTGGCGAAAAAGGCCACGCGCGGCAGTGTGACCACTTCGGGGATTCTCCCAGTCTCCCCTCCCTTCCCTTCTGTCCTGCTAACACAGGGATGACCTGCGAGGAAT
>CAYGAN010000159.1:4213-8019 GCA_964347585.1 uncultured Planctomycetales bacterium
TGGCAGTCTTGGCGAGCCTAGCGACAAAGGCCACACGCACTGTGTGCTTGCCGGGCGATATTTCGATCGATTGCCGATCTGCCCTGCGACGCCAAGGGCCGCCCAGCGAGACTTCGATGCCGTCGTACTGTTTCCCCGGCCCAAACGGCACGCGGTCCACAAGGGCTACTCTGTTGCTCCGATACCACTGACCGTTCAGCTCGAGTTCGCATTCGTGCTGCGTCAGGTAAGCGATCAGTTCCCGCATGCCGCGGTTCCGGATATCGACCTTGAACGTCGGAATCTCTCCCGCTTGCCACACGCGCTTGTCCGCTCGCAGCCGAGACTGCACTCCCTCGCCCGGTTCGCCCCAGCGACCGTCCGATCTTCCAGGCCGGTTACCCTTGCGCCAGCCGGTGGGGTTCGGCGCGATGCGAAAGGACAGCTTGCTCCCCGCGGGCTGCGTGGCCTTGGCGCCAGCGGAAGCGACAGCAGCACGAAGCCAGCGCGTCGGCGCGCACAGTTCGTGCAGCATCCTCCTGTTTGTCCAATTGCCGTAAGCGACGTTGACGTTCAGGTACGCCTTGAGTTCCGGCAGATGCACCTGTCCGAGGAACACGCGCCACGCCGACCGATCGAGAGTCTGGGGTATCCTGGCCTGGCCGGTGTCATTGGCTAGCCACGCCATCAAGAGCACCCCCTCACCGTCAGGCCCGATCTCTCGCACCCTCAGCGTGTCGCCCGCCTTGTTAGCGGGCTTTGATACAACGTGCTCGCGCGTCCGGTAGGCGATCTCAATCCCTAAGCCGCTGACTTCCACGCGGCACTCGGGCAGGATCCGACCCGCGTGGGCGCGTAGGTGATCGCACAGCGCCTTGAAGAGGCGCCTGCGATCCCAGCCCGGTGGTACCGCGACCGGTTGCCAATCCTCAGCCGGCCAGCGGGCGGGCTCGGACCGCGGCTGCGGCGCCGGCGACTCATCCCCCTGGGCGGCCTGTACACTCACGAGAAGCGGCTTCGACACTGCAACAGGCGTCTTTTGGTCCAGGTCTCCGTCGCGGTAGAAGAATGCAACAACTTCATAATCTCCGGGTGCGAGTCTCAAGCCTCGATGGTAGATGGCCAGCTTGGCTGTCTCACCAGGTTGCAGGCGGAACGTCTTGCGTTTCTCGCTCAGCACGACAGGGATGTGGTTCGTGACCTCGCCCGTCGCGGTGTTCCGGGCCTGAATGCGTACATTGGGCATAGGGGGCATCGTCGCGTGCACGGACTGGAACGTGCTGTACTCGTATGCCGTCTTGTCGGTATTCACCAACCGCACATGAAGGGGATTGGGAACAGTTGGTCCGACGTGTGCCTGCTGTTCTTTCTGTCCAGCTAGGGATGCATCCGTGCCTTCCAAGACAGCGATCAATCGGATGCGCGGGGCAGACGTGCTAACCGGTGATCTGGCGGCCGCACTGACCCGCACTGCGTCCCGGGCCTCGGTTGCCTCGGCATACCCTGTTGGCTTTTCGTTGGGGTGACCGGTCTTCCCGTGGAGCCACGAGGCCGCCGCAAGCGTCATGACCGTTACAAGCCCGAGCGCGACGATCCATCCCCTCCGGACACGCAGCTGCATGTGTGCCGAGCCACCAACCAAGCGCAGGATGCGCATGTGAAGTTGCGAGGCGCGACTTGCGGCGCCGAGGGCAGCAGCACTAACCACTTGGTCAGCGAGACGGGACGATCGAGTAAGCTCGGCCATCTGCACGAGCGAGGCAGCATACGCGAAGCCCTTCGCGCCCGCCGCCACAACCATGTCGTCGCAGCAATGTTCCCGCTCAACTCGGATCCGGCGCGAGATGAACCAGACGGCTGGATGAAAGAACAGACCGGCTTCAATCAGTCGCTGCAGGATGTTGACCAAATGGTCGTACCGGCGGATGTGGGCCAGCTCGTGGGCCAGGAGAACCTCGATCTGCTCGGGGCGAAGCCCGCTGGCCGCCGCCAACGGCAACAGGATCATCGGACGGAACACGCCAATAACCGTCGGGACAACGACTTGGCGGCAGTAGGCAACCGTCGGTGTGAATCGTAGTCCCAGCGCCTTGGCCTGGCGCGCCACGGCTGCAAGAATCGCCCGCTCCCACACCAGCTGCGACCGCTTTCGGAGCCGTTGTCCTCCGCGCAGCCCGAGCACCAGCCGACTGAGCATAACGACCACCCCCATGACGTAGCACGCCGCTGCGTGGGGGGCGTACTGCCGCCAGCCGATGAAAGCCTCGATCTGAGCAGGTGCTGCATCCACCTGGGCGTGCGGCACCTTCGGAGCCAACGTCACGGGCATCGCGCTCGATGGCTCCTCCGTGGACACAAGAACAGGCCCCGCCGGTTCGGGCACCCCTGCCGGGACATCTCGAGTCCCCAAAGAGGGCAGGTACCCGATTCCGGGCTTTTCCGGCTCATCGCTACCTGCGGATGGGCCGCGTGCGCCCAGCAGTATGAACGTAACCGGCAGGCACGCCGCCATCAGAAACAAGGCGACGACGAACACCCCGTAGCGCACATGCGCGCATCCCCGTGTGAGGACCCTTGCCGCGAATACCGTCAGTAGAAGAATCAGTGCCCCCTCCCAGAGGAAGTGGCCGAGCGTCAGCGTTAGCCGCACGCACAAAGTCGCGTCGAACCACGCAAGCGGGTTCATGACGATTGCTCCTTGGCCTTGCGGTTAATCAGCTCACGAAGTTGCTTGAGCTCCTTAGCGTCGAGGTCGCCCGTCTCAAGCAGATTGAGCACGACCGCTGCGACCGATCCGTCGAAGGCCCGGTCCATCAGATCGCCCAGCATCCGCCGAACTGTTGCCCGCTCGGTGATCCGCGGGCGATACACGTAGCTGCCGCCATCCTTGGCCCGCGCCAGGTACTTCTTCTTGGTCATGATGTTCATGACCGTCATGACCGAGGTGTAGGCCAGTCTGCGCGACTCGGCCAAGGCGTCACGGACCTCTCGGACCGTGGCCGGTCCGTCCCGCCAGAGGACCTTGAGGATCTGCAACTCCAGTTCGGTCGGGTGTCGTGAGGACGGTCGCGCCATAACGGCTTGCCTCCTGAAAATGCACGAGGTACTACTAATTTGTTAGAGAATGTACCCCGCACACAGGTTCCCGTCAATACCGATTCTTTAAATAATTAGTAGCCGGGCTGGCGCGCAACTCACCATAAAAAAGCGACTTATGTTGAAACGGGATGGCGCAAGCTGATTCCTGGCAGGACGCGCGTTGCTTGGCATTCGCACCAAGGAGCCAGTATCTGCGATCAAGTTTACTGCCCGACGGCTTCTTGCTGCTTCCTACAGGGGCGGTTCAGCGGGAGGCGTCGGCGCCTCAATCTTGCTCTTCTTCAAAGCCTCGATCTGCTTCTCCGCTGCTTCGAGCTGCTTGGCCAGTTCGTCCGCTCGGCTCTTGGCCGCTGCGGCCTCGTCGCGTGCCTTGCTCACTTGGGCCTTGAGGTCTGCCGTTTCCTTCTCCGCTGCTTTGAGCTTTGCCTTCAGAGATTCGATCTCGTTCCCCGCACTGGCGAGCTGCTCGGCTGATTTGTCAGCCTGTTGCTTGATGGACGCAGCATCGTCCCGCGCCTTGTCGCGTTCTGCGGTCAGCTCGTTGATCTGTTCCTTCGCCGCCTGTAGCTCGTTCTTGGCCTTGTCTAAGCTGTCCTTGGCTTCACCGAGCTCAGTCTTGAGCTTGCCGACCTCACTGCCGAGTTCGCCCTTCTCTTTCTCCAGCGACTCGATCTTGCCCTTGTCCTCGCAGCCGGTCAAAAGCAGCGCCAAGACCGCCACGATCCCAA
>CAYGAN010000159.1:8029-10700 GCA_964347585.1 uncultured Planctomycetales bacterium
CTTCCGTATGCGCTCATGGTTCATCTCCCACCAAAACTGAAGTGATGTAGCCGTTGACCTCGTACGAATTGTACCATGTTCCTATGGCTCGTCCACCAGGGACCGACGCCACACGCGCGCTCCGGCTCGGCGCCACCTTCATAGCCCCGCAAGCCAGCCGCCATCCACGTAGATAACCTGACCGCTGACGAAATCGGACGCTCGTGACGCGAGGTATTGAACCGTACCAACGAGGTCCGCGGGATCCCCCCACCGGCCCGCAGGCGTCTTAGCCTTGACCCACGCGTCGAACTGCTCGTCCTCGGCCAGCGGCTTGGTCATCTCCGTGAAAAAATACCCTGGCCCGATCCCATTGACCTGGATGTTATACCGGCCCCACTCGAGAGCCATCGCTTTGGTAAGCAGCTTCAGACCGCCTTTGCTGGCAGTATAAGGCCCCGTCGTCGGCCGCGCCGCCTCGCTCATCAGCGAGCAGACGTTGATGATCTTGCCGCAACGACGCGCGATCATAGCCTTAGCCACTGCCCGCGAGATGCGAAACACGCCCGTCAGGTTCACATCCAACACTGCTTGCCAGCGCGCGTCGTCGATGTCTTCCAGGGGGCCGCGCAAGTTCACGCCGGCGTTGTTGATCAATACGTCGATCGGCCCGACCTCGGCCTCGATCCGCGCGACAACCGGCTCCAGATCGTCAGCTGCTACATCGAAGGCATAGCCCGACGCGGCGAGCCCGTCCTTAGTCAGTGACTCAACCGCCTCAGCGAGTCGCTTCTCGTTCCGACCGTTCAGAACAACGTGCCCACGATGTTCTCCCAAGCCCCGCGCCATCGCCAGTCCCAGCCCTCGTGATGAGCCGGTGATCAGGATCACGCGTCCATGGATATTGAACAGATCACTGTCCGCTTGGCCACTCACGCAAGGAATGATAACGGCAAGTCGCCAGAACGCCAAAGCTCGCACGCTGCCTCAAGGCCTGCTTGACTCACCGCTTTGACGTGCTGGTCCGTTCGGCGCCGGCTTGCCCGCCTCTGCGATCGCGTTCCCCTCGAAACGGAATGCTCCTGCGATTACCGGCAGGGCGGGTGTGCGGCTTCTATCCCTTTGGACTCATCAGGCGGCCCAGGAACAAGATGCTGCCCGAGCGGTTGTCGCGGATCAGGAACATGAACGGGTGATCGGCTCGGAAAACTGCTGGCGTCACCGGAACGCTTTTCAGCTTCGCGACGACGGCCGTTGCTGCGGCCGCTTCTGTGCCCTCTTCGTTCACATCGACGAAGGCCTTGTGGATCACCTTGTCGATGAGCAGGTCTTGCTCGCCCGTCATTCCGGAGAAGTCCGCCGCAGGCAAAGAGAACGCGTCCGTCATGCCCATCGACTTGAGCTCATTCTGCAGCTCACAGGCCCAAGTGCTCTTGAATCGCGGCAACGCGACCTCCACCTCCTGCTCGCGGAGACCGGAAAGCCATTTGGCAAGATTGTTCTTGGTGAGCGATCGTTCCAATGCCGGCAGGCCGTCGCCCTTGCGGGGAAGCAGCACGATCATCGACAGTTCGTCGTCCACGTAAGGCAACTCCAGGGTCTGAACCGACTTGTCGCCCACGTACTTGAACTTGGCCGCCTGGTGCATCATCGGGACGTTGACCTTCTTGCCGTCCAGTAGCGTGAAGGGCTCATCCCGGGTCTGCTTGACGTCGAACCGGCTGGCCCAGTTGCCCTTGAAGTAGATCGCGTTTGTCAGGACGAGCGTGGTGAGTCGATCAAGTATCCCGCGCTTGATGAGTTCCTTGATCTTGTCCTGAGTCTGTTCTTCGACCCAGGCGTTGATTCTCTGTCGCGCTTCCTCGGTTGCCCGCATGAAATCCACCTGGCGCAGACCGGCCCCGTAGTTGGCACGAACAAGCTCCAGGTAGAAGTCCAGAAAACGGTGGCCCTTCTGGCCCCATAAGGCGTTGGCCACGTGGAGCTGGTAGGCTCGTTCCTTCTTCCCGCCAAGAACGCGATCGTTGAGAGCTCGAAACGCGGCGTGCAGCAGCAGCTGCTCCAGCTTGAAGTGCAGCACCTTGGCCATTTGGGCCTCGGTGTCGCCGCGGGCGCCGGCGTAGGTCATGGCTAGCGCAGCCGAGATACTGTACGGCGAGAAGAACAGGTTGCCTTCTTCGCCCTTGCGCAATTGGGCGTACAGGTCGAGCGCGAAGGCGTTGTTGCCTTCGATGACGCTCTTCGTGTCCGCGTCGATCTCAGGCGCCGGTCCTGGTCTCGCCCGGGCGCTATCGGCCTCGACAGCCCTTTCCGTTTCGAGGGCGACCGCACCTGCGGTTCCTGGCCAAGTCGCCAGAGCCGCCGATAGCGCCACGCAAACTGCCACAACCGTGCGCCTGCGGTTCATCGCTGATCCTCCCACGGCGCTCCGCCCCCTCGCACGTTGACAGCGGCTACCACTGGTACCGCACGCGGTAGGTAACAATCACTTCCTTGTCCGGATCGATCGTAACCGGGAAGACAATCGTGCGGCTGTCGAGCGGCTCGTAGTCGTGGCTCTTGTCCAGAACCTTCCATTCCCGCCAGCGGTACAGCTTCTCCAGCACCTTGACGGTAACGGCCTGCTTCTTGTGATTGCGGAGCTTGATCTCGAAGGCCTCCTCGCACACACGGTTCGAGATCTTCTTGAAGT
>CAYGAN010000160.1:0-754 GCA_964347585.1 uncultured Planctomycetales bacterium
AAGAAGCTGGTGGATCTGAATGCGCCCGAGGTGATTATCCGGAACGAAAAGCGGCTGCTGCAGCAGGCGGTGGACGCGCTGTTCGACAACGGGAGGTGTCGGCGGCCCGTGCTGGGCTCTTCGAACCGCCCGCTCAAGAGCTTGACCGACATGATCAAGGGCAAGCAAGGACGCTTCCGGGAGAACCTGCTGGGCAAGCGCGTGGATTACTCGGCTCGATCGGTCATCGTGGTGGGGCCGGAACTGAAGCTGCATCAGTGCGGCTTGCCGAAGAAGATCGCTCTGGAGCTGTACCAGCCGTTCATCATTCGCAGGCTCAAGGAGCGGGGCCTCGCCGACACGATCAAGAGCGCCAAGAAAATGCTTGAGCGGCGGGACCAGGAGATCTGGGATATTCTCGAACAGGTCATCTATGAGCATCCGGTGCTTCTGAACCGCGCGCCCACACTTCACCGAATGGGCATTCAGGCCTTTGAGCCGGTTCTTGTGGAAGGCAATGCGATCAAGATCCACCCGTTGGTTTGCAAGGGATTCAATGCCGACTTCGACGGGGACCAGATGGCGGTGCATCTGCCGCTGTCCATCGAGGCTCAGGCCGAAGCACATGTGCTAATGATGGCCACTCACAATATCTTCGACCCGAAGAACGGCACACCGAATGTGACGCCCTCTCAGGATATCGTGCTGGGCATCTACTACCTGACCTGTATGGAAAGCCCAAAACCGGAAGACGCGGACCGGCTCAAGTCGTTCT
>CAYGAN010000160.1:764-1486 GCA_964347585.1 uncultured Planctomycetales bacterium
GTTGCCGCATCAACCGTGATGGTGTGATCACAGCCCACGACAGCCCGCCGGAACGCGTGCCTTCGGCTCAGGCAATCGTGACCACGGTCGGCAGGCTGATCCTGAATGACATCCTGCCGCTGGCTGCGCCTTTCTACAACTTCCCGCTGGCCCAGAAGGGAATCGCGCGGGTGATCAGCGATTGCCATACCCTGATGGGCCGGGCAGCGACGATCGACCTGCTCGACCAGATCAAAGACCTCGGCTTCAAGCAGAGCACGTTGGCGGGACTGTCTTTCGGGATCACGGACGTTCGCGTTCCGGCTGCCAAGCCGAAGATTCTGGAGGCGGCCCAGAGGGCCGTTGATCGGGTCGAGCGAGGCTTCCGCCAGGGCGCCATCACGCCCATGGAGCGCCACAATCAGCTTGTGGATGTATGGATCCATGCGATGGGCCTGGTCACTGAAGAGATGATCAAGGAGCTCGAGCACGACACGCGAGATGAGGACGATCAGTACCTTGCACCGGGTCACCCGCAGGGCCGGCACTACCTTAACCCGATCTTCTTGATGACGACCTCGGCGGCGCGAGGCAAGGTGGATCAGATTCGGCAGCTGGCGGGTATGCGGGCGCTGATGTCCAAGCCTTCCGGCGAGATCATAGAGACGCCCATCAAGAGCAACTTCCGTGAGGGACTGAGCGTCCTGGAGTACTTCAGCTCGACACACGGAGCGCGCAAGGGT
>CAYGAN010000160.1:1496-4997 GCA_964347585.1 uncultured Planctomycetales bacterium
AAAGCTGGCCGACGTGGCGCAGAACGTGATCATCAACGAGCTCGACTGCGGGACGATCAACGGGGTCACGAAAGGAGCTATCTACAAGGGGGAGGAAGTTGCCGTTCCACTACGGGAGAGCATCGTCGGTCGCGTCGCGCGCGATCCGATTCGCAATCCGGTCACGGACGAATTGATCGTCCGGGAGGATGAGGTCATCACCAAGGAAATCGCCAGCCGGATCGAGGAACTGGGCTTGGATACGATTCGTGTGCGTAGCCCGCTGACGTGTGAGAGTCCGCTTGGGGTGTGCGCGCGCTGCTACGGGATCGATATGTCCACGGGTCAGCTCGTCGAAGAGGGCATGGCCGTGGGGATCATCGCCGCCCAGTCGATCGGCGAACCGGGAACGCAGTTGACCATGCGGACCTTCCACACTGGCGGCGTGGCCTCTCGCAGCGTGGTCGAACACCAGCTCCAGAATGCTCAAGCGGGCACTGTAGTGTACCACGAGCTCTGGCCGGTGCAGGTGCCCGACCCGGAGACCGGAAAAGGCAAGCACGTGATCGCGCTGAGACGCAACGGCGAGATCGCCATCAACGACGAGAAGGGACGCGAGCTGGAGCGGTACAAGGTGCCGTACGGAGCGGAGATCAAGGTGCGCGACGGGGAGAGGATCGGGATTGGCGCGGTGCTGGCCACGTGGGACCCGCACTTGTCACCGATTCTCGCGGAGGTCGAAGGTTACGTCCGCTTCCAGGATATTGCCGAGGGGGAGACGGTGCGGCGTGAGGCGGAGCGCGCCGACGCCAGGTTTGTGGTCATCGAGCACAAGGGTGAAAAGCACCCGCAGATCATCATCGAGGATAAGGAGGGGGCGGTGTTGGATTACCACTATCTGCCGGCGAAGGCGCGGATCGAGGTGGAGGAAGGTCAGCAGATTGTCCCGGGTACGCTGCTGGCCCGGCAGCCACGCGCGATTGCCGGCACTCAGGACATTACGGGCGGCCTGCCGCGTGTCACGGAGATTTTCGAAGCCCGTAAGCCGAAAGAGCCGGCGGTGATGGCCGAGATCTCCGGCGGAGTGGAGATCCGCGCGGATAAGCGGCGAGGCAAGATGACGATCATCGTGCGTTCGGAAGGCGGCGCAGGAGCGGCGGTTATGGAGAAGGAGCACCATGTTCCGCAAGACAAGCAGCTGCTCGTGCACGCGGGCGATTACGTTGAGGCGGGGGACCCGATCATCGAGGGCCCGCTGGTTCCGCACGACATCTTGAGGATCAAGGGCGAGGAGGCCCTACAGGTGTACCTGCTGAACGAGATCCAAGCCGTGTATCGTGGCGTGGACGTGCACATCAACGACAAACACATCGAGATCATCATTGCCCAGATGCTTCGCAAGGTGAAGGTTGATTCACCGGGCGATTCGTCCTTCCTGCCCGGCGAGGTGGTGGATAAGTTCAGATTCCGCGCTGAGAACGGGCGTTTGTCGAAGAGCGTCAAGATTGCCGACGTCGGCGATACGGAGCTGGAGGAAGGCCAGATCGTTTCGAAGGAGGAGTTGGCCGAGATCAACGAGGACATCGAGGAGCAGGGAGGTAACGGTGCCAAGGGCAAGAGGCCTAAGCCCGCGACGGGCAAGACGCTGCTACTGGGCATTACCAAGGCTAGCCTGCAGAGTGAATCGTTCATATCGGCAGCGTCGTTCCAGGAGACGACCAAGGTGCTCACAGAGGCCTCTCTGGCCGGGGCGGTGGATCGGCTGATCGGCCTGAAGGAGAACGTGATTCTCGGGCACCTGGTCCCGGCCGGGACCGCGTTCAAGCCACACCTCGATCTGAAGGTCAGGCGAGTGGGCGAGCCAATCCCGGAGCCGGAGGGGGCCCCGGCGGAGGAGTTGTTAAGGACCGCCGATGCGGCTGAAAAGGCCGAGGCCGCTGAGTCGGCGGCGGAAGTGTCCGCGTCGTGAGTGCTCTCCGGCAGAGAGGGGACGGTTGAGCGGAGTGGATTCGCTGGCCCGACCACGGGGGCCCAGTGGTCCGGCGTGTGTGGCGGTGGGGTGTGGATTCGTGTATTCTGGGTGAGTGTAGGTGATGGGGCGACTGCGAGGCTGATGAATGCCAACGATCAATCAGCTTGTTAAACGTGGGCGTCGGCAAGCGCCCAAGAGGAGCAAAGCGCGTGACCTTGAACAGTCTCCCCAGCGTCGTGGGGTGTGCCTGCAGGTGAAGACGACCGGCCCGAAGAAGCCGAACTCCGCGCTCAGGAAGATCGCGCGCGTGCGGCTGACGAACGGCAAGGAGCTGACAGCGTACATTCCCGGGGTCGACCACAACCTGCAAGAGCACTCCATCGTGCTGGTGCGGGGCGGACGTGTGCGGGATCTGCCGGGCGTGCGATATCACATTGTTCGAGGCGCTCTCGACTGCGCGGGTGTCGAGGCCGATAAAGAAGGACATCCCCGCAACCGAGGTCGGAGCAAGTACGGTACGAAGCGGCGCAAGTGATGAGAGTGCCGTTGGGCCCGCGGCCGGCTGTCGAAGGAGAGATCTGCTGGATCTGGTGCCGCTGGACAATGCGACATTCACGGAGACGGTTGAGGCACTTCGGCAGTCGTTCGTGCCGAAGTGGTTTTGCCTGGCGGCTGGCGGGCTGCTGATTTGCGCTGCGGCTATCGAGATCGCCTCCGTCGTGCGGAGCCTGCGAGGAACGAGGCGGCCTGAGCAGGGGGACCTTCAGGCGGGAACGGTGGCAGATTGGACACTCGCCAGTCGGGCCGCCGAGCTAGTGGTTGGACGCCGCCCGCTGTCGGCAGAGCTGGCCAATCGCACGGAGCTGCGTCAGGCACAGGGACCAGGGGCTCGGGATCGACAATAAGAGTTGTGCACTCGGACCTCAGGAGCAGCCTAGTACCATGGCCTACAAACGATGGACAGAATCGGAAGGACAGCTCAAGCCGGATGCGCGCTTCGGTAGCAAGTTGGTCAGTAAGTTCATCAACTGTCTGATGTGGGGGGGCAAGAAGAGCGTGGCGAGGCGCGTTTTTTACGATGCCATGGATGTCATCGGCAGACGCATCAAGGACACGCCCGCTCTGGAGGTCTTTGAGACGGCGGTCCAGAATGTCAAGCCGAACATTGAGGTCCGCTCCAAACGTGTTGGGGGAAGCAACTATCAGGTCCCGATGCAGGTTACTAGAAGGCGGCAACAGTCGCTCGCGATCCGGTGGATCATTCACGCCGTGCGGGATAAGACGGGTCGGCCCATGTGCGAGCAGCTTGCCCAGGAACTCATAGACGCCTACAACCGTGAAGGGGCCGCCATCACCACGAGGGAGAACGTTCATCGCATGGCGGAGGCGAACCGAGCCTTCGCTCACTTCGCCGGTGGCTATGGTGCCCGCGCTGTACGACTTGGTCTCGCGGTACGGCCGCGCCGTGAACGCTTCGACCTGACGGATCGGGCCACGCATCGTCGCCTCCTCGGGGCCGTTACATCGCGCCCGGCCCCGGAACCGGCCGG
>CAYGAN010000160.1:5007-10557 GCA_964347585.1 uncultured Planctomycetales bacterium
CGGAGGCGAACCGAGCCTTCGCTCACTTCGCCTGGTAGGGGTCGCGGTTTGGCAGGAGGTCGAGATTCGTCTGCCGGGTCGTCAAGCGACCCGCGCGGGTGAGAATCGGGCGGCACTCGGGATCGAATCGGAGCGATGCCGCCCGGAAAGGAGTTTCTCTTCTATGGGATTGACAGTGTGGCCGATGCTGAGATTAGGATAGCGTTGGGATGGCAGCGGTAAGCGTATCGGGATTGTGTGCATGGAGATAGGCCTTTGAACGCCAAACCGGCAGGAGGCTCATGCTGACGGTTCCCTGCACGCGTCAGCATGAGCGGCGCGTGCGCTTGGCCGAGCCCGTTTTCTGCGTGACCCGCAGGGGCCGCTGATCCGGTAGGAATGCGGCGGGCACCTCGAATCAGGCTACTCGTCGCGTGCGGCGGCTCCTGCGGGTCCGTTGCATTGTGTGGGAGGCTTGGGCCCCATCGGCGGTGTAGAGGCTGAGAGCAAGGTTGGTTGCTGCGTGGCGTGCTTTTCGGTGAGAGTTGTATGATGGGCGCCTTGGATCTGTCCAAGATTCGCAACATCGGGATAGCGGCCCACATCGACGCGGGCAAGACCACCATCACGGAGCGCATCCTCTACTATACGGGGCGGACACACCGCATGGGCGAGGTGGACGATGGGACTGCCGTGACCGACTTCGACGTGGAGGAACAGCAGCGGGGGATCACGATCTACTCCGCCGCGGTTAGTTGCCCTTGGAAAGGCCACACGATCAACCTGATCGACACGCCCGGGCATGTGGATTTTACGGCCGAAGTTGAGCGCAGCCTTCGCGTACTCGATGGCGCGATCGTGGTCTTTGACGCCACGGAGGGGGTGGAGTCGCAATCGGAGACTGTTTGGCGGCAGGCGGACAAGTACCGCGTGCCGCGGATCTGTTTCATCAACAAGATGGACCGCACGGGGGCGGACTTCTTTGCGTCGTTGGAGTCCATCCGTGACCGGCTTGGGGCAAATCCTCTGGTTGTGCAGATTCCGATCGGAGCGCAGGGTGACTTCGTGGGTGTGATTGACCTGCTGAGCATGCGGGTGGTTTTGTATCGACAAGATAAGCTGGGCACGCAATTCGAGGAGAATGAGATACCGCAAGATCTTCTACCGGAAGCGAAGCGATGGCGCCATCGACTGGAGGAGCAGATTGCGGAGACATGCGACGAACTCATGGTCAAGTACGTCCACGAGGAGGCGATCGACTCGGCGGAGCTATGCCGGGCGATTCGTTCGGCGACAATCAGCAACCTCGTGCAACCGGTACTTTGCGGAGCGGCTCTGAAGTACGTGGGCGTTCAGAAACTGCTGGATGCGGTTGGAGATTTTCTGCCGGCGCCTGTGGACATTCCGCCGGTCGAAGGTCACGTGCCTGGAAAGAAGAACAAGAAGGCGACTCGTCGGCGCGATCCGTCAGAACCCCTGACAGGTTTGGTCTTTAAGGTGGTATCGACACAGCAGGCAGATCTGTTCTTCGTTCGGATCTACTCCGGCAAGCTCCGCGCCGGGACCCGGGTGCTCAACGCCACCCACAATTGCCGAGAAAACGTAAGTCGAATCTATCGGGTTTTCGCGAAGCGACGTGAACAACTGGACCTCGCGCAAGCCGGGGACATCGTGGCGGTGGCCGGGCTTCGGGAGTCGTTGACGGGCGATACACTGTGCGATCCCAATGAGCCGCTGGTATTGGAGGACATTGAGTTCCCGGGATCGGTGATCAGCATGACGGTTGAGCCGCGGTCCATGGCGGACCGGGACCGACTGGCGCGGGCGTTGAGCGTTCTTGCTCGGCAGGATCCGACGTTCGAGAGTCGAGTGGATCCTGAAACGGGGCAGCTACTGATAAGCGGGATGGGAGAGCTCCACCTTGAGGTGTTGATTCATCGACTTGCGCGGGACATGAATGTGCCTGTCAGCGTCGGCATGCCGCGCGTCTCATACCGCGAGACCGTAGGAAGATACTCGGAGGCGGCAGGCCGATTCATTCGCCAGACAGGCGGGCGGGGGCAGTACGCGGTGGTGCGGCTGTCTGTCGAGCCGCATCAACCCGAGCCGGGGCAGGACAGTGTCGTGTTCGAAAGCCGGGTGACCGGAGGCGCGGTTCGGGAGGAATTCGTCGCCGCGGTGAGACGCGGCGTGCAAGGTGCGGCGCAGAACGGGGTGTTGGCAGGTTACCCGGTGATCAACGTAAAGGCGGTCCTGCTGGACGGCAAAGAACACGAGGTGGACAGCTCGCCGGTGGCCTTTGAGAATGCCGGGCGCATTGCATTCGAGGAGGCGATGCGATCCTCCGAGCCGGTCCTGATGGAGCCGATAATGAGGCTCGAGGTTGGCGTGCCGGAGGAGTACTTCGGCGCCGTGACGGGGGATCTCAACAGCCGGCGCGCGGTCGTCACGGACGCGCACGTGCACGGCGGCCGGCGCGTCATTCGCGCGCAAGTACCTCTGGCGGAGATGTTTGGGTACGCGACCGGGCTGCGCAGCCTCACGCAGGGCCGCGCGAGTTGGACTATGGAGCCATCGCACTACGCGGTAGCCCCACTGGCGCCCGAAGAGGTGCTTTAGGACCGGGTTGCTGGGCGGACCCTGCCATTGGCGTGCCGATCGGCCGGGCCGGGAGATTTCCTTGTGGAAGCGGCCCAGGGGCGGTTGACGTATCTCCTGGTATTGATAAGATTAATGGTTTGTGTAATTTTCTCAGTAGCTGGGCAGATGTTGTCGGTATTTTGATGCTAGGGACCTGATGGACGGGGAGCGGATCCGGATTCGCATGGAGGCCTACGATCACCGGGCCTTGGATGCTTCCGCGAAGGAGATCGTGGACCACGCGAAGCGTACGAACGCGAAGGTCCGGGGTCCGATACCGCTCCCGACGCGCATAGAAAGATACACGGTGTTGCGATCGCCTCACATAGACAAGAAGTCGCGCGAGCAGTTCGAGATGCGGACTCATAAGCGGTTGATCGAGAATCGTTACCCCAGCCGAGAGGAACCATTGGGCGCGCGAGCCCTAATCGCGCGTTGGTCGATTCAGATCGACCGGCAAGGGGAAGTGTTGTCGTATGGTTGCGGCGTTGATCGGAAGAAAGATCGGGATGACGCAGGTGCCGGGCGAGGACGGCACGGTTGTGCCGGTCACTGTGATACAGGCGGGTCCCTGTACGGTGCTTCAGGTCAAAACGTCAGAGCATGACGGCTATGAGGCTGTTCAATTGGGATACGAGGATCAAAAGCCTCACCGATCGACGAAGCCGATGATCGGCCATGCGGCCAAGGCGCGTACCGGGCCCAAGAAGCTGGTGCGCGAGATCCGCCTGACCGAACCGACGGACAAGAGTCCTGGCGATGTGGTGACCGTGGCGGCCTTCCGAGATAAGAGCGTCTCGTACGTGGACGTGACGGGGACAACGAAGGGCCGCGGGTTCACCGGTGTCATGAAGCGCCACGGATTCGGGGGCCAGCCGAAAAGCCACGGCACCGAGCGCAAACATCGGTCAGCAGGGAGCATCGGCGGGCACGCCCCGGGCGCCCTGGGGCGCGGGATCAAGAAGGGCTTGCGGATGAGTGGGCAGTATGGGAACGAGAGACGTACGGTTCGCAATCAGCGATTGGTCGGCGTGGACACGGACCACCATCTGCTATTGATCAAGGGGAGCATACCCGGCCCGAACGGCGGGCTGGTAGTTGTTCGGGCGGCGAAGACGAGACAGTAAGCGGCGGCGAACGCTGTGAAGCCGTGCCGAGCCGGCTGCGGCGTGCAGACGGGAGGCCTGAACGGCGTTGGCGGCTTGGCAACGGCGAGGTCCGAGACAGGCAGGCAGTCGGGTTGAGTGATGATCAGCGTGCCCGTTTGCAGGATGACTGGCGAGCAGGTTGGGTCAGTGCAGATCGACGAGGCTCAGCTTGGCGGACGCGTGCGCTTTGGTCTGCTTAAACAGGCCGTGGTGATGTATCGCGCGAGCATGCGCCGCGCGACGGCGGCGACGCTTGGGCGGGGGATGGTCAAGGGGTCCACGCGGAAGTTGTATCGCCAGAAGGGGACGGGACGGGCGCGGGTAGGAACCGTTCGTACCCCGCTCCGAAGGGGGGGCGGCAGAACGTTCGCCAAGCGGCCGAGGGACTTCTCGCACGCCATGCCGAAGAAGATGCGTCGCCTGGCCCGCGATAACGCCATCCTGGCGAAGCTTCAGGCCAATGAAGGGGTCGTCATCGAGGACTTGGAATTCGCAGAGCCGAAGACGAAGCAATTTGCGGCAATGTTGAAAGCGCTGGGGGCGGATCACGGGTGCTTGGTGGCCCTGGGGGAAGCGGACGAGCGCGTGTTTCGGTCGGCTCGTAACATTCCAAAGGTGGATATTCGGGTGCTGCAGGAACTGAACGCTTTCGAGATACTCCGACGTAAGAGGCTCCTGTTCACGAAGGAGGCGTTCGAGACGCTTAGCCGGGGTGGGCCCGGAGGGCAGAGCGGCAGGGACGAGGAATCGCCGGAAGACTGATCTCGAGGAACCGTAGGTAAATGGATATCTACCATACCGTGATCAGGCCGTTGGTAACTGAGAAGGGCACGTTCCAAAGCCAGCTATCGCATGAGGCGAGCGGGACGCGTCCGGCTCGCGGCGGCTCCTACACGTTCGAGGTCCACTCGGACGCGACGAAGGCCGTCATCAAGCAGGCCGTCGAGAAGATATATAACGTCAAGGTTATGTCGGTGCGGACGGCGAATCGCAGAGGAAAGCCGCGTCGTGTCCGGTTCAAGACCGGTAAGACGCGAAACTGGAAAAAGGCTGTGGTCGTGCTAGATCCGAGCTATCACATAGACCTGTTCTGATCTCAGGCAGCGATTGCGCGGTGCCCGAGGACCGCGCGACATGTCGGCAGGAGACAGGCTGGCAACTACGGAACAACGATGGGGATCAAGATCTATAGGCCGACTTCGCCGGGACGACGACGGGCGTCCGCGAATGAGCATACCGAGGCAACGGGGCGGCGGACGCACCGTGGGCGATCTCTACTGGAGCCGCTCAAGAAGACAGGCGGCAGGAATCACCACGGTAAGATCACCGCGCGGCACCGGGGCGGGGGGCACAAGCGGCTATACAGGCGGATTGACTTTAAGCGGAACAAGGATGAGTGCTCAGCGAGAGTTCTGTCCATTGAGTATGATCCGAACCGCTCGTGCCATATCGCCCTGCTGGAGTACGAGGACGGCGAGAGGCGGTACATCCTTGCTCCCGCGGGTGTGGTCGTGGGCGAGATGGTCGAAAGCGGTGACAAAGTGGAGCCCAAGCCCGGCAACGCGATGCCGCTGCGCAGTATCCCGGTGGGGCTGGACGTGTACAACGTGGAATTGACAGCTGGGGGCGGCGGTCAGTTGGCGCGCGGCGCCGGAGCGTCGGCACGACTGGTAGCCAGGGAGGGCGAGTGGGCGGTCTTGGTCCTGCCCTCCGGCGAGATGCGTCAGCTGCATGCAGCGTGTCGTGCAACCGTGGGCCAGCTTGGGAACGCGGACCACCAGAA
>CAYGAN010000161.1:0-10509 GCA_964347585.1 uncultured Planctomycetales bacterium
CGTCGAGCAACTCGCCACCGGTTTGTCGTTCCGCGCCGATTGTCAGCGCACCGCCGATGCGCTCGGAGCGGCGGGCGTCCTCGTCGAAGGTGGCGCTGACGACCTCGGCGGAGGTCTCCCGTTCCATCTCAGTGACCTCTTCGGGGCGCTCGTTGATCAGCAGGACGATCGTGTAAACATCCGGGTGGTTCTTGGCGACGGCGTTAGCGATCTTCTTGAGCAGGACGGTTTTGCCGGTTCGAGGCGGCGCGACGATCAGCATGCGCTGCCCTTTGCCGATGGGCGTGACCAAGTCCACGATCCGCATGTTGATCTCGTCAGCGGCAGTTTCCAGAACGACCCGCCCCTCGCCGGGCTTGAAATCGACTGCGTCCTTCGGACCGGGATGAACGGGGGTCAGATCCTCGAAATTGGTCTTTTCCGTGACCGTGTCGGGGTCCTCGAAGTTGATCGCCTCGACTCGCAAGAGCGCGAAGTATCGCTCTGATTCTTTGGGTGGACGGATCTGACCGGCCACGATGTGCCCGGTGCGCAGCCCGAAACGGCGGATCTGCGACGGGCTGACGTAGATGTCGTCGGGGCAGGGAAGATAGTTGTACTCCGGACTTCGCAAGAAGCCGAACCCGTCCGGCAGGATCTCCAGCACGCCTTCGCCGTACATCAGGCCGTTCTGGCGAATCCGCTCCTTGAGGATCTTGAAGATGAGGTCCTGCTTCTTCAGCCCGGTGAACTCGGTCATCCCCTCGTTCTTGGCGATATCGTGAAGCTCGGCGACGGTCATCTTTTGCAGATCGGTGATGTGCAGCTCGCCGCGCTTGATCTCCTCGTACTTGGCGTGGGTTTCGGCGTCGATGGCGGCTTGGAGATCGGTGCCGGCATCGCCGGCGTTGCCGCCGTTTTCCTCGTTCGCCACGGCCACCTCGGTCTCGGGCGAGGGCGCCTTGTTCCGCGTCGCCCCACCGCCTTCTCTCTTGGTGGCTCTGGGCCGACCTGAATTGGCCTTACCCATGATAACGTTCCTCCAACAAACAAACGCATCAAGCCGTTGATCAGTCAGTTGCCTACGGTTTCAGCTAAGAGCATTCACATTTGCGACGTTTCACGCTTCAGGACTGCATCTCGCGGGAAACTATTTGGGAAAAGATTCTCGCCACCCGAAGGCGGAGCGCGTCGGGGGTGGAATTGTTAGCTAATCTATAATCGGCCCTACTTCTCTTGAAGTCCAGAGGTTTTTGGAGATTTTCTCGTCGCTCAAACTGCTCAGCCGACCAGCCTCGGTCATTCCGAACGCGGGCGATACGGTCCTGCCTGTCAGCTTCGACGAAGATCACACAGGTACACGCCGAGTCCAGCCCCGTCTCGAACAGGAGCGGAGAATCCAGCACAATGGCTTTGACGGCCGGGTCGCTCGCGTATTGCCTCATCAGCTTCTCGCGCCCGCAAGCGATACGAGGATGAAGCAACGCCTCCAGCCGTTTACGCCGTTCGGGGGCCTCGAAAACAATTTCAGCCAGCTTCTCGCGGTTGACTCGCTTTCCCTCAGGAGCGACCTGCTCGCCCCACCACCCGCGCAGTGTTTCGATAACCTCCGGCTCGCTCAGCTCGCAAGCGTTCAAGCGATCGGAGTCGATGACCGCTGCGCCAAGCTCCCCGAGTAATCTGGCCACCAGCGATTTGCCGGAGCCGATGCCGCCGGCGAGTCCGATGATCGGCTTACGCGCCCGGTCCACGCCGTCAAGATCCTATGGTCTCTTCGCCCGGCGAACCGATCGACGTACCCGCCCTCGCCGCCAACAGCTTGACCGGGCTTCCGGTACCGCCAAGGCGCCGCCGCAGGTCCGATGATCGAGCTCCGCGGCGGCCTTCACGGGCAGGCTAGCAAAGGGCCTTCCCAACCGATCTACGAGCCACAACTTCGGTCGTTGCAGATGCCGCTGGCGCTGGAAATGACGCCGAGTCGGTGTTGCGGGCTCAGGTGGGCAGTCCTGTCGCCTGCCCAGGCCACAGGAACACACGTATATTAACCCGGCCCGCCAGAAAAGTCACTACCTTTCTGAAAGATTTTTAGCCCGTCCACCCCTCAGCCTGCCACCAGCCATCGAGCGTCTCCCCGCGAATACGAGCCCTTTCTCTGCAAAGCTCATCCCTGCCGCGAGCCATTCGGGACGGTCCGAGCACCGGGCCCTCGCACGGGGGGTGAATACTCGAAATCGGCAAACAGTTGCTGCAGAAGCTCTATCGGCAAGCCAAGCACGTTCGTGAAGCTGCCATCGATGCGCTCGATAAAAGCGTCATCGCGGTCCTGCACTCCATATGCACCGGCTTTGCCTCGCCACAGGTCGCTCTGGATGTACCGATCCAGCACGTTCGCCGGGATCGGCCGCATGGTCACGCGGGTGGTCTCGTGTCGAATCAGCCGCCGGCCTGACCAGGCTTCCAACAAGGCCACGCCGGTAATCACTCGGTGGCTCGTGCCCGCCAGTGCCAACAGGATCGACCTAGCCTCGTCGGCATCCTTCGGCTTGCCGAATACCCAGTCCCCGTGAGCGGCCACGGTGTCGGCAGCGAGGATCAGCGCGTCGCGGCACGAGGTAGCGACGCTGCGCGCTTTGTAATACGCCAAGGCCTCTGCGTGCTGCTCGGCGGACAACTGCCCAACTCGCGCCGTTGGCTCGGCGTGGGGTGGCGTGACCACTTCGAAGACGTATGCTTTCTCGCGTAACAGTTGGATGCGCCGAGGGCTGGCCGAGGCCAACACCAGCCTACGCAGCCTTCGCGATGACTCAGCGGGGCGTTCTGTCGGGCCCATTGAAGTTGCCTCTCGCCACGTGCCCGTTGACGCGCGCCGACGTCGAATCCCGGATAATGACACAGCGACCGTCACGTGGCGGCAGCGTCACGCCGGCGAGAATGCCGAGGACGGCGCTGCCGGTAGGCGCGCACGGCCCACCACGTCAGCACGTACGTCACGAAGCCGAGGACAAGGCCAACGGTGCAGCTACCGACCCACAACGGCACGACGATCTCGGCAGTGAAACGCCACCATTCTTGAATCGCCGTCCACCACCCCACTTCAGAGCCCGCGAAGCCGTTCAGCAGCTGGCGCCACTCGTCCAGGCCTCGCCGCTCGCCCCCCGCCAGCCACAGCCCAACGAGGTAGTTGGGGTAGTAAACCGGGATGATCGTGGCGGGGTTGCTTATCCAGACGATCGGTACGGGCACGGCCTTGTTGGCCCGAAGCAGGGAGGCCATCGTGATTGCAATCATCATCTGGAAACCCAGGGTGGGCGTCCAGGCGACGAAGAACCCCACGGCCACGCCGAGTGCGATTCGGTGTGGCGTGTCGTCCGCGCCGAGGACGCGATAAATCACGAAGTCGCGGGCTTTCTTCCAAACCATTTGATAAGGCATGGTATCTGTGGCGCCGCCGACTGCCGCGTGCAACCGAGGAGCCGACTATTCCAGCAACCCCCGCTGGAAACACGCCAGCGGCACCACCCCCTGGTTCCAGGGACAGGCGGCTGTACGGGCGAACTTGCCCTGCCCTCAATGCGTCGAGGGCTTGACCTGAGCAGAACGGAGCGTCCGCCTGTGCTTCGTCCGATTCGTCGGAAGCGACGTCTCGTTACCGGTAAGTTCACGTTTACCCGTGCAGCTTGGCCGGCGCGTGAATGCAAAGGCAGCGACCGGCACGGCGCCTCGGCGTACACAACTCGCACATCACGGACAGCCGGGTGCAAAAGCAGCCGATGAAGCCCGTGCACCCGCGTCGGCCAGCTCGCGACTGACAACGGCCAGCACGTCATCGACAGTCACCCGGTTCATGCATTCCTGCTTGTGAGGACATTGCGACAGTTTCCGTATGTAGCACGGCGAGCACGGCAACTCGGCGCGGACCACCGCACGGGGCCTGTTGTAAGGACCGGTACGGGTCGGATTCGTCGGGCCATAGATGGCCACGAGCGGGCGGCCAAGCGCAGCTGCCATGTGCATCGGGCCCGAGTCGTTGGTCACCACAATCGACGCCGCCTCAAGCAACGCGAGCATCTGCTTGAGCGTGGTAGCCCCAGCCAGGTTGATCGTCGCGGTGGCGGTGAGATCGGCAATCGCCTCGGCAATCGGCTTGTGAGCGGCTGAGGTTACCAGGACTACGCGCAACGCCCAGTCCTTCTGGAGAGCATCGGCGACGGCAGCGAACCGATCAGGTGCCCACAGCTTGGTTTCCCAACGGGCAGCAGGAATGAGCGCTGCGTAGGGCTGGCCAGGAGGCAGACCCGCTTCGGCGAGGAACTGTGCCGCCTCCCCGCGCGGCGCCTCGCCGATCCGCAGGCGGAACTCCATAGGCACATGGCCGAAGCCCAGCATCCCGCCGACTTGATAGTTCCGGTCGGCTGCGTGCATGTCCGACGTCGGCACCTCAACGCGATGGGTATAGAACAGCCAGCCGAACTCGCGGGCCTCGGGAAAACCGATTCGCACGCCCGCCCCCGTTGCCATCGCCAGGAAGCCGCTGCGAAACAGACCTTGAAGATCGATCACCAGATCAAAAGATCGTGCGCGGAGCGACTGCACGAACTCGGCGAACTCCACGCTGACAGGGATGCTTCGCCCAAGACGTCCGAAGCGGCGGCGGTCAAAGGGTATCACCTCGTCGAGCTCCGGGTGTCCCTCCAGCAGCTCGGCGAAATGCGATGCCACCAGCCACCCGATCCTCGCCGAGGGCCAGCGCACCCGCAGGCCGTGTAGAACGGGCAGCGCATGCACGATGTCCCCGACCGAGCTGGGCTTGATGACCAGGATGCGTTCGAAGCGGCGATCGGCCAGATTCGACTTCGCACTCACCGAGCTACTCCCGCGCTGGTCATTCCGACGCGCGACCCTCTCCCCGCGCGTTGCAGGGCCCACGCAACGACCCATCCTATCCGTGGGCTGGCACCTCGGCAACGTCACCGTGCCGGACGCGCCCGAGCTGCGGATGCAAACCAGGTCCTGGGCTCCTAATCTCCGAGCAATCCGGCCGGCAGCTCGGTTGACCTGGGTGGATCGCCTGGTTGTACAACTCGCCACACGCCGTCTGCCCCGAGCAGCTCACACGGGCGGAATCGAATCTTGTAACTCATCCTCGGCGTGTCGCGGACGTAGAAGCCGAGATAGTAGTAGGGAATCCCCTGGCGGCGGCAATACTCAATCTCCCACAACACCGAGTAGGTGCCGAGACCTCGCTTGGAACATTCCGGAGCGAAGTAGAAATAGACGGTGCTCACTGATCGGCTGCACACGTCCGCCAGACCCACGCCGATCAGGCGGTCGTCCAGGTAATAGCAGAACTCCAGCGTGTCCACCGGCGAGCAGTAGAGAAAGCTGCCGAAATCCCCGAATGCCTCACTCATGCTGCCGTCGTGCTGATGGCGAAGGTAACGGACGTACAGCCGCCATTTGTCCTTGCTACGTCGTGGTTCGCCGACCGAGACACGGACGTCCGCATTACGCCGCCAGACGCGCCGCTGCGATCGACTCGGGCGGAACGAAGCTACCGGCACACGAACAGGAGTGCACTCGCGACAGCCATCGCACTCAGGTCGATAGAAAACGTGCCCGCTGCGGCGGAATCCTCGGTTCATCAGCTTGTGGTACAGCTCCGGCGGCACCGAATCAGCCGCGAACGCACAGTTGCACGATTGCCGGCCGGGCAGGTACGGGCACGCCAGGGCTCCGCCCGCGGGCAGCGCCACGACCCGCAAGATGTCTTCAATCCACGAATCGACCGGCTCGGTGCTCACTTCTGCCACTTGCCCATCTGGATTTTCAGGCGATGCGACACTCTGGCAATCCTTCCGCCCACCTGATTGTACCACGTTGCGCGGCACGGCCTGTCGCGGGGATGCCCGCGCCTCGGTTCCGTGCAGGCCTAGGGAAGGCCGGGCGTGCCGCCTAGCCTTGTTCATCCGATCTGCTGCTTGGAGACGTGGTTGCGGACTCGCTAACACGCGCCGGCTGGATCAGATGTCCCACTGAGCGGCAATGGGGCTCGAGTGCCTGGAGCAGCGGGGTCAGCTGCTCCCGTCGGCGCCGAGTCGCTGACGGATGTAGTCGGCGCGTACGGCACTCCGCTCCTCGCCGTCCATGCGCGCCCCGCGGATCTTCTGAAGGTGGGCCGGTTGCGTCCGCAGGAACAGCTCGTTGATGGTGGGCAAATCGACCTGGTCGAGTCGGCCCAGGCTGATGCCCATCCGTAGGTGCGAAAGTAGCGACAGCGTCTCCTCGCTGCTCATCGCACGCGCGTTGGTCAAAACGGCGTAGGCCCGCCAAACCTTGTCGTCCAGCGCGCGAACTTGGTCTTTCAACAGGCTCTCGCGGGCGCGTCTTTCGTACTCGACGACCTTGGGGATCACGACGTGCTTGAAGTCATCGATGATCTCTTCCTCTGTCTTACCGAGCGTCGTCTGATTGGAGATCTGATAGAAATCGCCCGTCGCTTCCGTACCCTCCCCGTAGAGTCCCCGCACGGCCAGGCGCATGTCCTTGGCAGCTCGGAAGACCCGTTCGATCTCGCCCGTGAGTCTCAAGGCCGGCAGATGCAACATCACGGAAACACGGATGCCCGTCCCGACGTTGGTCGGGCAGGCGGTAAGGTACCCGTAACGAGGATCGAACGCGTAGTCGAGGCGTTTCTCGAGCACGTCGTCAATGCGGCTGATCTCTGCCCAGGTTTCGTCGAGCTGGAACCCGCTGCGAAGCACTTGTATGCGCAGGTGGTCCTCTTCGTTGACCATCAGCGCGGTGGTCTCGGACGGTGTGATGACCACACCGCGACTGCCCTCACCGCTGGCATGTTGTCGGCTGATCAGGTGCCTCTCCACAAGGACCTGGCGATCGATTTCATCCGCCTGTTCGATGTCCACGTAGAGCAGCTCATTACCGAGTTCAGTCTGGCCAATGGTCTGCCAAAGCACGCGCTGTATCTCTCGACGCTGAGTCTCGGTGCTCTTGGGAAGGAACGGCCTGCCAGCCAGGTTCCGAGCGAGGCGGATCCGCGATGATATAACGACTTCGGCCAGCGGGCCGCTGCCGCTGAGCCACTCGCCAGCCCGGCCTATGAGGTCATCGATGTTCATGACGCTTCGGTCGATCTAATCCGGTCGCGGAGCTTGGCGGCTTCCTCGTAGTCCTCCCGCTCGATCGCAGCGTTCAGCTCCTGGCGCAGCTTGGCCAGCTCCTGCTGCTGTTTCATTGTGCCGCCAAACCGCGACGGGATCTTGCCGACGTGCTGGGTGCCCCCCTCGTGCGCCCGTTCGATGAGCGGACCAAGCGCTTTCGCGAAGACAACGTAGTCGTTCGGGCAGCCTAACAGACCGCGGTTGCGGAACTCCACGAAGGTCATTCCGCACTGATCGCAGCTGAGTTGGGCGAGTTCCTGGGCGCCGGCCTGCACCATCAGGAAATTCGTGAGCAACTCGTTGATCGGCGTGTGCGCCTTGGCGGTCACCCCTTCGTCAATTGCACACTCCTCGCACAGATGCCTTTCCCGCCTCTCGCCGCCGGGCTTGAGAATGTCCGTCAGGTGGATCGTTGCAGCATTCTTGCCGCACCGCTGACAAACGCTCCCAGCCATGATTGGCTACTCCGAAGCGCCCCTCGAGCCGCGTCAATCTTAGGCGGCGCCCATTTTATCGTCAACCCAGCCTGCCGCATTCAGCCAATGGCTGCTCGATTCATCGATCCCGAGCCGCTGGCGCTACTCCTGGGTCTCCTGATAGGCCGCCGCGAAACCAGGCGACTCCCACACTCGTACCCGCGCCAGTTCGGCTCGCCCCTTCAGCCGATCGCGCAGGCGAGCGAAAACCCAGCAGGCCAGGTTCTCAGCAGACGGATTCGTCCCGTCCAACTCCCGCGCGTCCGTCAGGTCTCGACCATCCAGCTCAGCCAGCACTCTCCGCAGCGCGTCCTGGGCGGCGCCGGAGTCGATCAGGACGCCGTGCTTGTCCAACGACCGGCCGACGAAATGTGCCTCGACCTTCCAGTCATGGCTATGCAGCTGCTCCACCCCGCCGTTGGCCAGTCGGAGCCGGTGCTTGGCCCGAAACGAGCCTTCTATGCTTTTCTCATACATGGTTCCCAGCCGTCCAAATGTTGATTCTAGGAGGCGCTTCCAGACTGTCAACGATGACGCCCGTCCGGGGAGCCTCGCCACGTTGACTGGTTCCGCGCCAGCCGGTAGCATGAGCTCGATAGCTTTGGAAGATGTCATGTTTGGGGGCCGACGAGCTTGGGAGATCAGCGGGGAACCTTCTCGCCCGGGCTTCGCCGGAAAGCAAGATAACGACCCACAAGTCGGCGTGATCAATCGTGCGTCTATCAGTGGTCATACCGGTCTATAACGAGAAAGACACCCTGCGGCCACTAATCAGCCTTGTACTGGGGGTCCGACTGCCAGTCGAAAAGGAGATCGTCCTTGTCGATGACGGTTCGACCGATGGCACAGGTGCTATCTCCAGCGGCCTTGTTGACGAGCTTCAGGGCGCCTCCGTCCGCTTGCTTCGTCATGAGCGAAATCGGGGCAAGGGAGCGGCGGTACGGACGGGAATCGCCAACGCCACCGGTGACGTCATCTTGGTCCAGGATGCGGACCTGGAGTACGACCCGCAGGATTACGGGAAGATGCTCGCGCCGATCCTCCAGGACCGCGCGGACGTTGTCTTCGGGTCTCGATTCATGGGCCCCCGACCACGACGGTTCCTCGGGCCGAGGCAGGTCCTGGCCAACAAGGTTCTTACGTGTCTTTCGAACATACTCGGTGGGATGCGACTGACGGACATGTGTACCTGCTACAAGATGTTCCGAGTCGAGGTGGTCCAGCGGGCGCAGCTGAAACAGGACCGTTTTGCGTTTGATGCAGAGCTCACGATGAGAATAGCCGCAGGCCGGTGGCGTGTAGTTGAGGTACCCATCAGCTACTGTGGCCGGCCAAGGCGAGAGGGCAAAAAGATCGGCTGGTGGGACTTCGCTGAGCATGTTGCCACGATACTGCGATGCCGGGCGGGGGCATAGCATGCGACGCGCGTGGCGCGGCGAACACCTAACCCCCTTTTGCCACGATACTTAGCAAGTCCGAGGTCGAGGGCGGTCAGAGCCCCAGGATTCCGCGACCGGGCTACTTGACAAGCCCGGAATCGGTGATAGATTACTAGATGCAATAGATGGGGCTCCTCTTGGCCGGGCGTACCCTTTTTTGGTCGGCGGCCCGCCCGCAGCCGGTGAGTGAACCGCTGCAGATAAGGCAGGCGTGCCGGCGAGTGCGAAGCCGGTTTTCTTTTGTGCATCCAGAGCGCTTGTCGGCCGATATCCGGCAAAGGGGAATGGTTGACACGTTCCGGCAGAGGGGTAGACTCCGGCGGCGATGGAGTCGCCAACAACCGCTCTTTGACAAGTGAACAGTTTGTCCGCCGCGAGAATGTGAGGTCGGTTGCCGGCTACGATCCCGGCGGCTGACTTAGATCCGCGGGGCAGCGCAAAGCTGCCCCGGAACAAAGGTGTGGACCCGCCGATAGGCGGGTTGCAGACATTCTCGTGCGTAGGCGAGTGTGTTCAAGCGCTTGATCGAACGCAACGAGGCGCTGGCGCTGACGCCGGGTTAGGCCCGGCGGTCTGTGGCCTGTTGCCTCAGGGCTCGATCTTCTAACTGAAGAGTTTGATCCTGGCTCAGAACGAACGCTGGCGGCGTGGCTAAGGCATGCAAGTCGAACGGACTGACGCGTTGGGTAACTGATGCGTCGGTTAGTGGCGAACGGGTGAGTAATGCATGGGTAACGTACCCCGGGCACGGGAATAGCGGCGGGATCTTCGGATCCCTTTGCGAAAGTGCCGGTAATACCCGATGATCTCTGCGGTGCGCCTGCATCGTAGAGCAAAGGGTGGGGACCTTCGGGCCTGCCGGCCTGGGAGCGGCCCATGTCCTATCAGCTAGTTGGTAGGGTAACGGCCTACCAAGGCGACGACGGGTAGCCGGCGTGAGAGCGTGGCCGGCCACATCGGGACTGAGACACTGCCCGGACACCTACGGGTGGCTGCAGCAACGAATATTGGACTAATGCGCGAAAGCGTGATCCAGCGACGCCGCGTGCAGGATGAAGTCCTTCGGGGTGTAAACTGCTGTCAGGGCTAAGCAAGCAATCTCGCCGAACAAGCGAGTGCGTTGAGCGATCCCAAAGGAAGCCTCGGCTAACTCCGTGCCAGCAGCCGCGGTAATACGGAGGAGGCTAGCGGCGGTCTTGAGGCAGGTAGGGGCGCGTGGAACTCTAGGTGGAGCGGTGAAATGCGTAGATATCTAGAGGAACGCCTGTGGCGAAAGCGGCGCGCTGGGCCTGTCCTGACGCTGAGACGCGAAAGCGTAGGGAGCGAACGGGATTAGATACCCCGGTAGTCTACGCCGTAAACGATGCGCACTAGGTTCGAGGGTCTCTGACGGCGCTCGTGCCGAAGCAAAAGTGCTAAGTGCGCCGCCTGGGGAGT
>CAYGAN010000162.1:0-6799 GCA_964347585.1 uncultured Planctomycetales bacterium
GTGATCCCTCGCAGGATGTAGCCGCACACGCGGCACCGGGTCTCACGATCAAGAGTTGGGCCATATCGGCTTCTGAGAACGGCAGCAACAGCCAAGCAGACCGCGCACCCCACGGCGAGCGGGATCGCGCTAAGAGCAATCGCATAGTACTCCCAGTGTGCAGGCCGGGATGCAGGCGGGGGGGCGGCCAACGGGTTTATTGCGAACATGCCGACGGGTATCCTCGCCGCAAAGCCACCCGCCGTGCCACAGGCCACCGCAATCAACGCTCGCCAGAACCAATGCATGACGCCATCGTGGTTCGCGCCGCCGGAACTGTCAAATCCTTTCCCGTTCCACGCCCGGCCTGCGCAACAATCTGCGGCACGGAGGCCGAGCCCCGAGCCGGTGTGCGTTCGTTCCCCTCGCCATTGGACTCAGCGTCTGCACGGGGGCGCATCCAGCGCGTTGTCGAGCCACGCTGTGACGAAGCGGACGAGGCAGACCTGCGCGGAGCTCTCGGCGCGTTGCGGCGCGGCTGCGCTCGCCGCGAGCCAGTCCTCCAGCCCGCCCAGAAGCAGCACGCCGTCGAGCGAGTAGATCTCGACTCGCCCGATCCCTTCAGCGCGAGCCGCCGCGACGTCCGCAGCCAGATCCGCAGGGCATTCGTAAACAGGACCCGTCGGCTCGAATAGGCCGACGGCGCCCACGTGGCCAAGGGCGATAGCGGCTCGATCGCCGAATTGCCTCCTGGCGTCCGCGGCGAAGCTGCGCACGAGACTCGGCCCGAGCCACTCTCCGACCGCCTCGCCGAAGGCCGTCTGATAGACCATCAAGGCCACCTCGTCGAAGCCCGCCCCCCGAACGGGGATGTCGAGCGCGTCCTGCAGGTCGTCGTCCCCGTCGCGCATGTCGTCAACCACCTGCGGGTACGTCGCGCACACGGCCTTGAAGCCACGCGACTGCACCTCGCGCACGCTTTCGGCCAGACGCGTGCGGGCTGCCTCGAAGGCTGCCGGGTCCATGTGCCCGCGCATGATCGCCGCAACCGCGTCAATGCCCCAATCCCACGCGTCGCGCAGCTCTTGGCTGTACGCGAAGGAGGGCTCCATGTCGTACACGACGGCCGCGGCAGTGAGCCCCTCTGCTTCGAGCCAATCGAGCAGTCGCGTTACCTGGCCGGCGAAGAGTTCGATGTTCTGCTCGTTCGGCCAATAGCCGTCTGCGATGTCGAGCAAGAGCCAGATGCGCACCTCCACGCCGGCGGCCTCGGCGCTGCGCAGCAGCGATGCGAGAGCCGCGTCGCCAATCGTCTCGGCGGGCACCCCCAGGTTCAGCGAAAGACCCCATTCAGCCAGCGCCGGCAGTACGTTGGCCACCTCATCGTATGCCAGGAACTCGGAATAGACCCCCGCGGACTTGGCCCCGGCCGGTGTCGGCGCCTCCCACACGCCGCAACTGGATGCGCAAACCACCAGACAGAGCAGACAGACGACGATTCGGCCCACGAGCGAGACGTTAGACCCGCTCGTCGCGCCTGTCAATTCACGCTAGATCGCGAGCACAGGGGCGTGACTGCTCGCAACCGCGCGATCGCGTCTCGCCCGCCTATCGAGACGGCTGGAGAAGATTCTGTCTCGCCGTGAGCGGACCGTGGGGTTTGCTGCTGCGGCAGGCTTGAAGCGTTCCGCTTCGCTCTGTCCTCAGCCGAGAAAGGCCTGTTTGTCGAAGTGCGCGTTGGCGAGCGGCTTGGGTTTGATCGCGCCCATCAACCGTGATTGCAGACCCAAACGGTGATGTCTGGATACCTCGCGCAGCGGAAGCAGGCGAATGCTTATGTCCTTCGCACTGAGGTCCGCAAGTTTCAGATGGGCCAGGAGTGCAGACAAGTGTCGGACTTGCTTCTCAATCCGCTCGCGCAGTCGATAAGTCTCGCCCAGGTAGAGATTCGTTCCATTGGCTTGGAGAAGGTAAAGCCCTTCACAGACCGGCACCTGGCGAAGGTCCTGCACTGAAACGGCCCGCCTCTTGAAGCGTGCACCCCGGATGTTTTCGGGAAGCCGCGCGGCATACTCCTTTTTCTTTTTCGCCTCTTTCCGTATTCTGAGCGCCCCCCAACGATAATGGAATGGCATCCATCCGGGGGCGAATCTCGACGCGGTCTCGTCGAATTCGGCTGCGCGATCAGGGTCACAAAGGATTTCATCAAGCGAAACCTCGTGCTTTTCTGACAGCAACTGCCAGGCGATCTCACTGGCAAAGATGAAGTCATCCATGTCCTCGCGACGCATGAGTGTCCTCTTTGGTTTTGGCAGAGGGCTCAGTTTGCCGCCTTTCCGCAGCCCGATCAGTCGGTGGTTCCAATCCACCGGCCGGCCTGCGATGCCCAATTCGCGGCAGGCTTTGAGAAACTCGCTGTTGAGCTCCGGGTCTGCGATGACGCGATCAATAGAAAAGCCTTCGCACGCGGCAAGATAGGCCTCTGCGATGGCTGTGGAGATCGCCCCGGTGGCCACAGCGATCCGGCCAAGGGAGCGGTCGGGGCGATGAGCGTCTAAACCAGCGCCTTCGGCAGCGCGCGATGCCGGCGCGCGCTTGGCGGCTCGCGGTGACTCACCGGCCACGGGTGTCGCTGGGGCGCTGGCCAGCGGCTCCTCAGAGCCTTCCAGCGGATCGCCAACCTTGGCTTCTCGGAGCCGCTGCTTGATCCGTCCGACGTATTCTTCAGAGAGCTCGAAGCCAAGCCATCGTCGATCGAGCTTCTTGGCGACAGCCACCGTCGTACCGCTTCCGGCGAACGGGTCCAGGACCAGGTCCCCGGGATTCGAACAGGCGCGAATGATGCGGCCGAGCAGCTGCTCGGGCATCTGACACCCGTGCCAGCCTGCGCGCTCCGCGAACGTCCCGCACACGCGAGGGAAATACCAGGTGTCCTCGTGGGGCTCGAAGCCGTCGGGCAGGTCCTGAGGTCGAAGAATCCACGTGTCGTCCGGCAAGCGCCCTTTGGGATTCGCCCGCCGGTCCGCATACACCAATTGCCGGGCGGAGGGCACGCGGATCGCCTGCTCGTTGAACGTGAAACGCTCGGGATCCTTGACAAAGTAGAACAGGTGGGCGTGGGACCGGCTGAACTTCTTGGTGCAATTCACGCCGAAGGTGTAATACCAGATCACCCAGCTCCGGCACGTGAGGTCGGCTTCCTTCTGCGCGATCAGCTTGATCTCGGCGGCGTACTCGTCGCCGATCGCCGCCCAGAACGTGCCGGTCGGCTTGAGCGCACGGACCACGCCGCTGATCCACTGACGGCTCCAATCCAGGTACGCGTCCGGCTTTCGACGGTCGTCGTAAACGTCGTACTCGTAGCCGATGTTGAACGGGGGGTCCGCGAAGGCAAGATCGACCGTGTCGGGCGGGATCCGGCCCAGGCCCTTCAGGCAATCGATCTGGTGGATCTGATTGAGCTTAATTCCCACACCAGGCGTCCCTGCCGCGCCGAAGCCAACCAGGATTATGCTCGCCCCGCGGAGGGTTTCAAGAGGCTGCGCTGCTCAATCCTGCCCCAGCGTGGCCCCGGCTGGGCGCTCCCCGGCAGCCCGCCCCACGGCGGCGGACCTCTCCGCTTTCGCTGAAGCGCGCGGCGCCCGGGCGAGCCCCTTCCGGGCCAGCTCGAGCGATCACGATTTGACAGCCTATTCGACGGCGGCGTAGCTTGTCTTGAAGCGCCAGCAGCAAGCCGCGGATGCGGAGCAGATGCACTTGATTCGCTTCGACTGGCTCACACTGCTCGCCTTTGTGCTATACATGGCCGGACGGGCCGCGTATGCCGCGGATGTGCCGCCGTTCAAGGACCGCGGCTTCATCGACCACCACAACCTCAGGCACCTGCACCCGGACGAGGAAGCGATTTCCTCGCAGGTCGCCGAGATCAAGTCGAACCTCAACAAGGCCCAGGAGTACGGCATCACCCACTACGTGCTGTTCAGCCGCGGATTCGAGCGGCTTATCACTTACGATTTCGAGATTGAAGGCGTCGGCAACATCGGGGCTCAGGCCTTTCCCAAGGACTGCGATCAACGCAAGAACGCCGCGATGTATGGCAAGGCGCTCACCGACGCCCTGCGGTACGCCGGTTCGAAACGGATTCGCCTACTCTTCCATACCAACCAGTTCGAGTTCCCCGAACAGGTCCACCGCAGGTTCGGCGACCGCATGGGTGGCACCGCCAAGGTCTGTCCCGGCAAGGAGTTCGTCTGGCAACTGTTTCGCGGCAAGATACGAGAGTTCTTCACCAAGTTTCCGGCCTGCGACGGGCTCCAGATCACTGCAGACGAGACGCAGGTTTCCGCGCTGGCGTGCCGGTGCGAAGCCTGCAAGGACATGGCCGTCGCGGCTCGGGTTGACCGCATGATCCGCGAGGCCGCAGCCGTGTGCGACAGCCTCGGTAAGCAACTCCAGGCCCGAACCTGGGGACGGGTCGGCGAACTCGAGCGAGAGCGTGATCCGTCGCGTATGCTCGACGATCTTCCGAAAGGTGTGATCGTCTCGATCAAGAACACCCGCGGCGATTTCTACCTCACCGAGCCGGTCTCCAACCTAATCGGCTTCGGCCGGGACAGGCAAGTGATCGAGTTCGACTGCTGGGGCGAATACTTCGGCTGGAACAACTTCCCCTGCTACCTGGGCGACGTGATGGCCGAGCGAATGAAGTTCGCTGCCGCGCGGGGCGTCAGGCGGGTCGCCGCTCGTCTGTGCTGGAACCCCTTCGCGAACGCCATCTTCGCCCGCCCGTGGGGGAACGACGTGAACGTCTATGTTTACGCCAAGCTCGCCCAGGACCCCGCGCTGAATCCGGACGACGCCTTACGCGAGTGGATCGCCCAACGCTACTTTCCCAACGCTAGGCAGGCTGCGATGCGGCTGTACAAGCGCTCGGCAGCCTTGCAGAGAGTCTGGATGACCTATCGGGGGCGCAACGCTAACGATCACAGCCGCATCTTCCGCCGCGAGACCTCGACCTTCGAGCGCGTGCGGAGCAAGCTCAGATCCTTCATCTCAACAGGCTATCGATTCCCCGCCGAAGATTTGGCGGAGCGTCGCCGCGATATTGACGCGGCTCTCAAAGAAGCTGAAGCCCTTGTCAGCAACCTGGGCCCGAGCGTGCCGCGGGATTGGAAGGACGCTCTGCTGCGGGGCGCCCGAATCGAGTGGTTCGTGGCGCACGGCGTTACCGATCAGATGGCGCTTCTTCGCGTGGGCCTGGACGCCGAAAACGGCAGGCCCCTCCCGGACCTCTCGCGAATCGAGAAGCGGATCCACGATCGCGCCAAGCAATGGAAGGAATCTGACCCGGACGCCTTCGAGCCCTACCACGGCGACGGTCCAGGCCGGATGCTGCGGGAAGTAAGACGGCTCGCTGAGCCACGGACGTCGCCCGATCCGTGAAAGGGGCCCGTCCCGAGGGGGAAACACACCGCAAAGTCCCGCGTGAGGTCCCTTGCAGAACCGCTCCTGGCTGCTGCTTGGCTTGCCGCGCGCGCACGCCGGCGCGACGCGACTCCCGTCTCAGCACAAGCCAGCGCCGATTACAGCTTGTGTCTCGCTTTGGCCGGGGGATATGATAATCAATGACCCCTCAGTCCGCGCCGCGATGCAGCAGGGCAGAGGCGACAGGTCGGGCGGATCGAAACTGAAGGCGCTGGCTTTCCTCACCAATCGTGCTTGCTCGCGCGCGAAGGGGCCAACGGGGTGGAACAATAGCGCACAGGGAGCGTGAGGCATTGACCATTATTTTTGTCGTGCACCAGGCACACTTGCGCTATGATTCGCTGTGCGCCCCTGGTAAAGGCAAGTTGATGACGTCCAGCAGAATCGTTACAAACGATAACGGTTACTATTATGGGTAGCCGGCCCCCAAGCTCCCGTGCCCGGGGCTTCAGGATGACCTACCAGCGGCGGGTGATCCTGGAGCAACTCAGGCGGGTCCGTTCGCACCCCACTGCCGACGAAGTGTACGAAATGGTCCGCCGACGCGTGCCGCGCATTAGCCTGGGCACGGTGTACCGCAACCTGGAGATACTCTCCGAGTGCGGCTTGATACAAAGGCTCGATCTGGGCATCACTCAGAAGCGATTCGACGGCAACGCGGAGAACCACTATCACCTCCGTTGCACACGCTGCGGGCGAGTCGATGACGCGCCGATCGAGCGGCTCGTCGACATCGAGGAGGATCTGCGCAGCGTAAGCGACTATGAGATCATCGGGCATTGGCTAGAGTTCCTCGGCGTGTGTCCGCGGTGCAAGAAGAGAGAGCGTGCCTCTCGCAAAGATACCCAATAGCTCAACGACCGACGTGGGTAGCGAGACGCTGAAGGGGTCCGGCGCTGATGGCTTGCCACCGGGCAGGAGGAGGCAGGCGTCCGCGAGGCCGTGCAGAACCTCAAGCTCGTGCGCGATCGCACACGCGGCTCGCTCATGATTGATCGGGAGCTGGCCGGGCGATGGTCGCATGCGTGGCTTATGTCAGAGCGGGACGCAGTGGTCCCCTTTAAGGAGCGTCACTGCGGCGCATCCCAACCACGCAGCTGTACAACTTCTGATGGCGGGTTCTCTCAGAGGTGAGGATGCGCTACGGGACATCGCCGAATGGGCCCGTTCAAACGGGCCGTTCCGGTCCGAACGGGCCTTGGGCACGTGCGATCGCGCACAGGGTAGTTCGCGCCAGGTGACACGCAAATAAGGGCTCTATCGTCCCCAGAGCGCGCTGTGACTGGAACAGGTCAGTCATTGTCCAGCCGAGCTCCGGTCGCGCACGCGGTCGCGC
>CAYGAN010000162.1:6809-10388 GCA_964347585.1 uncultured Planctomycetales bacterium
CAAGCTCGTGTGCGATCGCACACGCGGCTGAGAAGGGTCGCTGGGGCTCGGCACGGGGACAAGAGGCCGATTCGATGTCGGATTCAGCGGATGCCAGACTTGACCGACGCGCCGCACAGAGGAGCCTGCCGGATCCGTTCACGCTCGTGATCTTCGGCGCTTCGGGGGATCTGACGCGTAGCAAGCTTATACCGGCGGTCCATAGCCTGTTCTGTCAAGGCCTGCTGCCCGAGCGGTTCGCTGTGATCGGGTTCGCGCGCCGCGAGAAGACGGATGAGACCTTTCGCCGCGAGATGCGTCAGGCCGTCGAGGGGTCCTCGTGTACCCCGGGGCTGAATGAGGACAGGTGGACAGCGTTCGCCGGCAAGCTCCACTACCACTGCGCCGACTACGAGCAGCTCGCGGGGTTCCAGTCGCTTCGCGAACGTCTGACAGAGATCGCGTCCGCTAACGGCATGCCTGGCAATTGTCTGTTCTACTTGGCCACGCCCCCGAACGTGGTGTTGCCGATCATACGTCACCTGCGCCGGGCGGGTCTGGCCTGTCCGCGGGCGAGCCGGGCGCCCTGGTGTCGTGTCGTGCTTGAAAAGCCGGTGGGGCGGGATCTGCAAACGGCGCGCGCCCTCAACGAACACGTCGCAGAGACCTTCTCAGAGAGGCAGGTCTTCCGGATCGACCATTATCTGGGCAAGGAGACTGTCCAGAACATTCTGGTGCTGCGCTTCGCCAACGCCATCTTCGAGCCCATCTGGAACCAGAAGTACGTGGACCACGTCCAGATCACCGTCAGCGAGACGATCGGCATGGCGGGGCGCGGCAGATACTACGAGCAGGCCGGCGCGCTGCGCGACATCGTGCAGAATCACATGATGCACTTGCTGTCCCTGATCGCGATGGAGCCGCCGGGCACCCTGGAATCAGACGCTATTCGGGACGAGAAGGTCAAACTCCTAAGAGCGCTACGCCCCATCCCGCCGGATTGCACGGCTCGGGATGTCGTCAGGGCTCAGTACGTGGCTGGGACGTGCGCCGGCAAGGCTGTCTGCGGCTATCGCCAGGAAGAAGGAGTGGCTCCGGACTCGATGGCAGAAACCTACGTCGCATTGCGGGTGCTCATCGACAACTGGCGCTGGGCAGGTGTCCCTTTTTACCTGCGGACCGGCAAGCGACTTGCGGCCCGAGTGACGGAGATATCGATTCATCTCAAGGCGGTCCCGCAGGTTCTTTTCAACGCCCTGGCCGCCAGTCCAATGGAGCCCAACGTTCTTGCCGTGCGTGTCCAGCCAGACGAGGGCATCTCGCTGCAGTTTCAGGTTAAGGTGCCCGGCCCGGCCATGCGCATTCAACCTTTGAAAATGGATTTCGGCTACGCGGCCGCCTTCGGCCAGGCACCCCCGGAGGCCTACGAACGGCTTCTGCTGGACGCGGCGCTGGGCGAGGCAACGCTCTTTACGCGGAGCGACGAAGTGGAAGCTGCGTGGGACTTCGTCACGCCGATTCTCGAAGGCTGCGCCCGGCCACAAGCGGGGCGGCTTGCGGTCTATCCCGCCGGCACCTGGGGCCCGCAAGAGGCGGACGCGCTCATCCGGGCCCACGGCCACGAATGGCACGTGCGATGAGAAGACTTCGCCGTCACTGCGGATTCGAGCGAGGTGCCAGCGCTCCACACGTCCACGTTGCGAGCGTTTCAAACACGCGCGCGTGGATTGCGCACAAATCAGTGATTACTGGTACTAACTGGCAAAGGAGGATTCTGTGATGAACTCTGCCGCACAAAAAGTCATCGGAACTCTTGTTGGCCTCGCTTGGCTGGCGATCTTTGCGACGCCTGTTTCTTCTCACTGCGAGATACCGTGCGGGATCTACGACGACGAGATGAGACTCCGCATGATCGCAGAGAACATCACGACAGTAGAAAAGTCGATGAAGCAGGTGGCCGAACTGTCCAAACAGGCGAGCCTGACCCTCCTGCACAAGATGCTGGTCTATGCCATGAAGGCCAAGCAAACCACGGATCTTGGCAACGTTGAGAAACTGCGGGAGTTCCTGAGTCAGTTTCGCGCTGCTTATCTCGGCCAGGAAGCGCATCAGCACGCGCGTTGACAGTAGGGGCGCAGCGGCGCCATTGAGGCGCGCAAAGGACAAGTGTGGCATAGGCAAGCGTTCACTTCGCCAACGCCACGGCGACGATCCCGCAGCCGCAGCCGAGATCCAGCGCCGAGGTAGCGTCCCGGTTGGCAAGTCTGCGCACGCCGCCCATCGTAACTTGATTGCAGCGTGCCTGCCTTGACAGCTCGCCTCGTCCGCCTACGCTACGGATATGCTCCATGTACGAACCAACCGGGGGCGCCCGAGACAAGCCGCTTCCATCGGGCGCTTGCCGCCGTGGCTCAAGAGACCCCTCCCCGCAGGCGAAGCGTTCGCCGATACACAGGCCGTTATCGCTCGGAGCGGGCTGGCGACGGTCTGCCGGGAGGCCCGCTGTCCGAACCTCGGGCTGTGCTGGTCGAAGCGAACGGCTACGTTCATGATCCTCGGGGATCGGTGCACGCGCGGTTGCCGGTTCTGCGCCGTGCAGACAGCCAAGCCGCTGCCCCCAGCCGACGACGAGCCGGACCGCTTGGCCGAAGCCGTCGCCAAACTCAGCCTCGACCACGTCGTCATCACCGCCGTCTCGCGCGACGATCTGCGTGATCACGGAGTCGAGCACTTCGCCCGCTGCATTCGGGCCGTGCGTCGTCGCCGACCCGAAGCGACCGTTGAGGTACTGCCCGCCGACTTTGCTGCTCGCCCGGAGCTGATCCAGCGGCTCTGCCAAGCCCGGCCGGACGTGTACAACCACAACGTCGAGACCGTCGAGAGGCTATCCGCTGCCATCCGGCCCCAGGCCTCTTACCGGCGATCACTTGAGGTACTTCGTTTGGCCAAGCGGTTCGATCCGACCATCGTCACCAAGAGCGGGCTGATGGTGGGACTCGGCGAGACGCTCGCAGAGTTGCGACAAACGTTCGCGGATCTGCGTGAGGTCGGCTGCCGGATCCTGACCGTCGGCCAATACCTTCAGCCGAGCACCGACCACGCGGAAGTCGTACGCTACTATCGCCCCGAAGAGTTCGATCATCTGGCCCGCGAAGCAGGCGGCCTGGGCTTTGCCGCCGTCGTTGCTGGCCCGTTTGTCCGCAGCAGCTACAATGCCGCCGAGGTGTACCGAGACGCGCGCCAAAGCCGCACCGGCCATGAGCCGCACGCATGAGCGACTTGACCGACAGACTCGCAGGCAAGTTCATCGTCTTCGACGGACCCGACGGGGCCGGCAAGGGCACGCAAATCCGCATGCTGGCGGATCGGCTGAGCGCCGACGGCGCCAAGATCGTCCTGGCCAAGGACCCGGGCGGCACGACGATCGGGGATCGCATCCGGCACGTGCTGCTCAATTACGATCTGCGCGAGATGGACCTTCGCTGCGAGACGCTGCTGTTCATGGCCTCGCGCGCCCAGTTGGTCGGTGAAGTGATCGCACCAGCCCTGCGCGCCGGCAAGACCGTCCTGTGCGATCGGTTCATCTCCGCCACGTGCGCC
>CAYGAN010000163.1:0-3500 GCA_964347585.1 uncultured Planctomycetales bacterium
CCCTGGGGGATAACCTCTCCAAGTTCGAGGCCACCTTTGGGGAGATCCGGGTTCCCGGGGACCAGCGCCTCGCTGAGTACTCCAAGCTCTTTCGCCCGCCGGAGCCCCCCGCAGCACCGGCTGGAGCGCGGCGAAGACCCAAGCGGCGCGCTCAACTTCTGCGTCAAGCGTGACGACGGGACCTACCGGGACAATCCGCTTGGTCCCTATCCGGATCTGAACAAGCTGCCGCCAAAAGACTATGAGGCGTTCGATCTGTCGCGCATGCTGGCGTGCAAGAACGGCTGGCAGTCGATCCTGACCTCGCGAGGTTGCCCGTACCGTTGTACGTACTGCTTCAACCACGAGTTGGCGGACCGGTACCTCGAAGAGGGCGGCCACCCGCGGAAGGCGTACCTGCGGCACTACTCGATCGAGCGCGTGCTGGATGACATCCGCCGGCTCAAGCAGGATCATCCGAACATCGAGGTGATCATCTTCGACGACGACCTGTTCACGTTGAACAAGCGCTACTGCATCGACTTCTGCAGAGCCTACGCCGACGCCGGAATCGGCATTCCGTTCGTTCTCAACGCGCACGTCCAAGCGTTTACCGAGCCGGTGGCCAAAGCGCTGGCTGAGGCCCCGTGCATGATCGTCAAGTTCGGCGTGGAGAGCGGCTCGCCGGAGCTGCGCTCCAAAGTGCTCGACCGCCACGTGACAAACCAGCGGATCGCGGACGCCTTCGAGCTGGCCCACGCGTACGGGCTGCACACGTCGGCGTTCCTCATGTTCGGCCTGCCTTACGAGACGCGGCCAATGATGGAAGAGACGATTGAGCTGATCGCACGCATCAAGCCCGGCCGAATGCGCTGGGCGATCTTCTTCCCCTTCCCAGGAACGAAAAGCTACACGATCTGCCAGCTGGCGGACCTGATCGACTATCCGAAGATGCGCGCGATGGACAACTACTTCTGCGCGAGCTGCCTGAGATTCGACCCGGCCACCGATCTCTTTATTCGCAAGCTCCAGCGGACATTCCACTGGCACGTGAACGCGCGGACCGGCTTCGACAGCGCGCCTCGCTACGAACAGCTCTTGGAAGAAGTCGAGTCGATGTCCGCAGACGAATGGCACGAGATGAGTGACAGCATCCTCGACCGAGACCGGGCCATGTCCGACGAACTGCTCGCCGAGGGCTCAGCGCACTACAGCATTCGCTACACGGAGGTCATGGCCGTCCATAGCGACTTCATCCTGGCCGAGCGAGGCCAATACAAACACCAGGCCGCCCGCCGCTGGCGCGCATTCCGCCAACTTGTTTGAACCTCGCTGGACCGAGATTCCCATCTCGGTCCCGAGCACTTGACCAGGATTTCCATTTGACTGCCGGGACTCGTGGACCGAGAAAGGATCCTCGGTCGAGGGCGCTCACGCTGCGGGGGGCGGGGGCGGCGGCCGCGCGCCTACGTGATCAACTGCCCGCAAGGAACTGGTGTCCGAACTGGCGGGCGTGTTGGAACATCGCCAGGATGTTTTCCAGCGGCGTCTCGGGCAGGATGCTGCTGGTCGAGGCCAGCGCGAATCCCCCGCCGGGTGCGCCCACGCGGAAACATCGCTCCACGTCGCGCCTTACGTCCTCGACCGTGCCGAACGGGAGCGTCGTCGTAACCGAAACGCTTCCCCACAGGATGAGCTTGGCGCCCTCGCGAGTGCGTGCGGAGGCCATTTGCTCCAGCGTGCAGCCGGTTTCTTCCTGGAACCCCTGCAGGCCCGCCACGCCGATGCGGTGGATCAACTCGTCCAGGATCGGTCGAATGTCCCCGTCGCAGTGCCAGATGATGCGGACGCCCGCCGCGTGCAGCGGCTCGACGGCGCTGGCCAGGTGTGGAAAGTAGATTTGCGAGAGCAGTTCCGGCGAGCACATCGGCCCGTCGTTAAAGCAGATGTCCTGCCCGCCATAGACAAAAGGGGCCAGGTTGTGCTTCTGGATGGCTTCGGCGATAGCGACGTTGTGTAAGCGCGCCTGCTCGCCGCTGTGCGCGTAGTAGCGCTCCAGGTGCTTCGGGTACAGGCCCAGGGCCAGTAGGTAGCTGTCGAACCCCCACCGTGTGTATCCGCCCATGAAGTCGGGCTGGGCGAACATCCCGATAAAGAGCATCTCGCCAGGGGCCAGATCGCCCATCCGCGCCAGACGCCGGGCATAGTCAGCGGCTGCGGACTCGATGTCGAAGTCCCGCTCAAGCGCATCAATGTCCGGCAAGGCTTCGATGTAGTCGCGAATGCGCTCCGCCGTCCAGGCCTCGTCGTGCGATTTGGTCGCGCTCGCCGGTGGATTCCTGGTCAGATCGGCTGCGCGGAACGGATCGCAGGCGAGGTGCTCGACATGAGGCGAAGGCATGATGAACTGCGGGCAAAGATTTGCGCCGGCTCGCACGTAGGCCTGCGCCGCTGCGGCGGGCGCGTCGGCGTAGATGTCCTGGCGCCCGATCATGGCCCGAAAAAACTCGCGCTTCATGCACCACGAGGCGATGATGCATGGCTGCTCGACGCGCTCCATTGCCAGCGTGTGCCAGGCGATCTCTTCCCCGGTCATCGTGCATTCCGGTTGGATGGGCCAGCCGCAGAACTCAGGCTCAGCTCGAGTCGGAGCACCGCGGGGCAGCGGTGCCCGCTTCATCCCCACGCGCCAGCCCGGCGTGGCAAAGCCTACACGATTGGCCGGCGAATGCTCAGCCGTGGCGCCGCGAGCAAGCCGCACGGCTTCAGATTGTACGTATCCTGCCACGCGCCCCCTTCAGTGACGAAGTTGCCGGGGCCGACCCACGGCGGCTCGGGCGGGGCCTGATGCAGCGGGCCGAAGCAGTTTCGCCGGCTTGAGATCACGTGGATGCCCAGATCGATCTTGCCGTTGATGAACGCGTCGGTAACGTCTGCTTCGTAAGGCGGCCACGCCAGCAAGCCGAGCTCCCTTCCGCCGCTGACTACCCGCGCGCATGTGCCGGCCCACTTCGGGACCTCCAGGAAAACTCGATCTCCCGGCTGGACGTCCACCGAAAGCGTCCGGCGGTAGGTCACTCCGGCTGAGTAGAACGGGAGCTTCTGGCTAACCCAATTGCCGAGCTTCAGCTTGGCCGGCAAGACATCAAGCGCCGGCTGATACCGATCGAGGCTCACGCCGAACGAGCCGAGCAGAAACATCGCCTCCAGGTCGTCGCTTTCCGTGAAATCGATGGCAGCGACGATCTCGTTGACGCCCTCTCGCAGCATCGCCACGTCGATCGGAACGCGGCGCAGCGCTGGATCTGCCCACCAGCCCTCGTCGGCTTCCGGGCTGATCCGCTGACCGTTGACGCAAAAGGCGAATCGCTCGGGAGTCTCGGCAGCCAAGTGCACGGCTCCCCGCGGCAAGACATCAATCTGGAACTCGTATCGCAAGGTGACGGGAGAGGATTTGGCCTTGCCGGGCTTTCGAGCCCAGGGCTGGACCATGGCGCCACCTCGCCGCGGCAGGCCGAGCG
>CAYGAN010000163.1:3510-10361 GCA_964347585.1 uncultured Planctomycetales bacterium
GCGCGTCGCGAATGGCGGCGTCGTCTTTGAGGATCTCCCTTGGCCCCTGCCAGTCACCGTCACCGACCCGGTATTGAGCAGCGTCAAGCACGAGCACGTTAGGCTCGTCGAGCTGGTATGCCCAGGCGCCGGCCAGCGGGACGCTGCGGACCTCGGCGTACTTCGTTCGCATAGGGAGCTGGACACCGCCGGCAGACCGAATGACAAATAGCCGGCTTCCCGACGGCGGCAGCGACGTGCGGATCACGATCTGCTCGCCCTCGCGCGTCTGATCGGGACGGTACCGCTGGCCATTCCTACCGTCCCATTCCTCAGCCGATGCGCCCGCCACACGGATGTGAACCGGGTCGAACCCTCGCTGGCGATCGCGGTTGCACACGAACAGGAGCTGAGCATCATTGTCGCGGCGAAGCATGTAGATCGCCGATGCAACGCACCTGCCTTTCGCGTCAGTGATGCTGACGGTTCGGCCGAGCGGCTCAACCGCAGCTACGAAAGCCCGCTTCGAGAAGCCCACCCGCGTGCACGAGCGGGCCAGTGCCATGGCGGCTCGATCCGGCACCGCATCCACAAAGCCCGGCGGTTTGCCCACGAAGAGAACCGTCCCGCCGGCCTGGCGGAACTTGGCCAACAGTTTGACCGTGCTCGACCGAATCGTGAGCATTGGCGGTACGACGGCGAGCCGGTACGTGGCCTTGCCGATCCACAGCTCAGGCGGCCCTTGCCCGAGCGCAGCGACCCGCCCCAGCCGATCGAGCATTTCTTCATCGGCATAGTCGAAGTCGATCTGCGAATCGAGCAGCCAGTCGCGCAGGTTGACTAGATTCTGGTCAAGCTGGCGGACGTCGTCTGCCTGACGCCAACCCACGCGGCAACGTACCCAGGTGCTTTCCAGCGGGTGGATGACCAACACGTCACGGACCGGCTGGCCGCGCGTCATGAGCACGCCGACCCGGGCGAAGTAGTCCTCCACGCTGCGGTAGTGCTGCCACCACGGCGACTGGTGCAACATCGAGGCCGGGTAATCTCGCTTGGCCTCGCCGGCCATCGTGTACCACGAGAGGTGGTGACATCGCAGGTTGATCCCCAGCGCCGCCTGCCAGTCACCCACGGCCTTGTGGCCCTCGAATGAGAACTCCCACCCGGTGCACCCGTACAGCTCCGACAGGACCCACTTGCGGCCCATCTGCCGTGCCACGGACGCGCACTGCTTGGCGGTGTCGAACTCGCCCCTGGCGGCGGTGAGGATATCGATGCCGGGCGCCTGCATGTGCTCGTAGAATCGCATGGCTGAGCCAACCACGCTGGTCTGGCTGCTGGGGGAGGGTTCTTCCAGGACGTGGCCGGTGTGCATCATTCTGTTCCCTCGGCACCACTCGCCGATCTGCCTTGCAAAAGCATCGACAAACATGTGTGTCTTGCAGTCGTGATAGTGGTACCTCGCCTGTGAGATGCTCGCCCCGTCCACGTCAAGGAACAGCTCGACAAGATGGTCAAGCACGTCGTAGCCGTACCGCTTCTTGAACACGGTGGGGAGCGTAGGCGTCCAGGGGATCTGATCGCCATTGGTCCTGGCCTGCTCGATATTGTGTGCCGAGAGCGTCGAGCCGTGGTTCGGCTCGTCGGTGAAGATGCCCGGGACGGTGCGGCCGAACTGCGTGCCGATGTTCTTGCGGTACGCTTCGTGCGTGACCTGGATGAATCTCTTGACGGCCGGTCGAGACAGGGTGTCCAGGTACGTGTAGCCGTTGTACCACGACGAACAGCGTGCCTCGAGGACTCGGAATACCAGGACCGACGTTTCGGGCCCGAGCCGAGCCGCCTGACGACGCGTCGCCTTCCGCACGTCGTAGGCCTTGTCGGCCTCGAGTCTGGCAGCGAACGTCCCGAGCAGTTGCCTGCCTTTCGGCAGTGGCTTGCCTGGGCGCAGGATGTCCATCCGCAGTCGCCTCTGCCGGTGGCGTCGATCCTGTGTGACCAGCCCGCCCGCGGCGCCCGAAGGCCACCGATCTTCGTCATACAGCCACGCCTCCATGCCGAGCTTCTTGCACTCGTCCACGCATGCGGCCGTCAGCTTGAACCATTCCTTCGACAGATAGGCCGTGGCCAACCCGACCCGCGAGTGCATGAACGCTCCGCCCAGCCCCATTTGATGCATCACGCGAATCTGCCGACGCAGCGATGCCTCCTCCAGCCGCCCGTTCCAGGCCCAGAATGGCTTGCCGCGATACGCCGCGCCGGGATTCTCGAACTCTCTGGTCAGACTCTCTTCACCAGCCATGCCCTATGCTCCTTGGATTGCCACCACAATCGCCGCATCGTTTGACCACATCTGGTGATGAAATGCAACTACGCTAGCGCGGTGTGCACTGAGCAGCCGCTCCTGTTGTCGCGCAGCCCCGCTCGTCAATGAAGCTCTCGAGCCGTGCTCGGGGCTCGTTTGCGGGCTCGTTCCACGGAAACAGCCGAAACGTACCCCAATGGATCGGCAGGAGGCACTTGGCATTCAGCTCGGCCGCAGCCTGCACTGCTTCCTCGGGATTCACGTGCTGGCGGCGGAGCAGCCAGCGAGGTTTGTGCGTCCCGATCGGTAGCAGCGCCAGGTCGATCTGGAATTGCCGGCCGATCCGGCTGAAGTGCGGTCCGTAGCCGGTGTCGCCCGCGAAATACACGGACCGCCCGGCCGACTCGATCACGTAACCCAAGGCCGGGCAGAACACACCCCCGTGCTCGGCGTGAACGGCTGTCACGTGGAGTTGGCGTATCTGCGTGTCCTGGCCCACCTCGAGCGGCACCACCGGCCCGGCCACTACGCGCCTGACCGTCCTCGCCATGCCCTTGGGGCAGACCACGGCCGCGCCCGTCCCCAGCCGCCTCAGCGTGGCCGGATCGAAGTGATCCGGGTGCGCATGGCTAATCACCACCAGATCGGGTCCTCGCGGGCATTCCGTACCGGGCGGATCTGCCTCGGCACGCTCCTGGACGCCCAGTGTCACCGAGAGGTCCTCCCAAGCGATGGCCGGCGGGCGCAGTCTTAGGGACAGGCCGACCCGCTCGGCGTAAAGAGGATCCGTCAGGATTCGTCCTCCGGGCAGCTCGATCAATACGGTGGCGTGGCCGATCCAGACCGCGCGGATCCCCTCCGGCAGCTCGGTGCGCCTCAGCCGAAGCGAATCGTCGGGTGCGCGAAAAACGGCGAACACATCATCCGGACCCGCCGGCGGACCGGAGTGGCATCCGACGCCGGCTGCCACAATCATGCCCATGATACCGTACCCGACCTTCATCTCGACGGTGCCCGGTTCGGATCATATCGCTCGAAGCGGCCCGCATCTACTCCGACCACCGCGCCGGCTGGCCCAGGCCGTGCGGCCGCCGATACAGACCCACGATCCAGGGCGAGACGTATTGCGATTCGGGCGGATCGCAGATCGCTTGCTGGCCTGCCAGCAGCAGTGCCACAGCGACCCGCCGTAGAGGCCGCCACCACCCCCGCAGCGCCCGCTGGAGGTTGAGCGCCCCGATCGCGGACGAGCCGAAGTATCTCGCCGGCTCGACGATATCCAGCCCAGCCGAGCGGTGCGCTGCATCCATATCGGCAGCGCTCATGAGGCTATGCCTTCCAGACCAACGCGGGTCCACGGACCTCTGAACACGCCCGAGCAAGCAGCTCAGCGAAGCGGGCGTGATCGTAGTTCCACCCAGTGCACACGTCGCAACCCCCGCCCGCGCCACGAGCGGTCCCAGTCATCGGGCGGGGTCAGTTTCCCCCCGTCAGGTTGCATCGTTGACATGAGGTAGTGTGCGGTCTGACGCGTCAGCGATCATCGGCTGGTCAAGACGCAGGCGTTTCGTCCCGCCAGGAAATCCGCGGCGCGTCGCCCCAGAGCAGCTCCAGGTCGTAGTAGTGGCGACGCTCGTCGTCGAAGATGTGGACGACCACATCGACGTAGTCCGACAGTATCCACTGAGCGACCTCATAGCCGGCCACCCCGAACGGCCGCCGACGGACGGTCTTCGCGTGCTCCCCGATACGATCGGCCACCGTTCGCATCTGCCGATCCGACGTGCCTGTGCTGATGACGAAGAAGTCCGCGACCGAGCTGATTCCCCGCAGATCGAGCACGACGATGTCTTCAGCGCGGTGCTCCTCCGCGATCTGCGCGCACCGAATGGCGAAGCTGACGCTCGATTCGAGCGAGTTGCTGCGATATTCGCTGCGATTGCTTGCTTTCCGTCGAGGGCCCGCTTGCACGTCTCTGGAACTCGTCTTCGCCGCCGCGATCAGCGTGTGGGCCGGAGCCTAGCTCAGACCGATCAGGTCGCTGATTCGCGGTGAGTACTTGACGACCAGGCCGGCGAACACCACGCTGACCATGCTCATGAGCTTGATCAGGATGTTCAAGCTCGGCCCGGAGGTATCCTTGAAGGGGTCACCCACGGTATCGCCGACGACTCCGGCCTTGTGGGCGTCAGACCCCTTGCCGCCCAACTGTCCGGTCTCGATCCATTTCTTGGCGTTGTCCCAAGCACCACCCGCGTTGGCCATGAAGATCGCCAGCGCAAAGCCCGATGACAACCCGCCCGCCAACAGCGCCATCACCCCGCCCACATCGAAGATCAGCCCCACCGCCACCGGCGTGATGACCGCCAAGAGCGAAGGGAAGATCATCTCGCGCTGCGCCCCTGCGGTTGCGATCCGCACGCAGCGGGCATAGTCCGGATACCGGTGACCGTCCAATTCGACGCGCTTGGGCCACTTGTTCGGATCGCCGATATCGGCCTCGCTTCGGCCCTCGCGATGCATCCACTCCCGGATCTTCCCGAACTGCCTGCGACACTCGAGCATCATCCGATTGGCGCTGCGTCCGACGGCCTTCATCGTCAGCGAGCAGAACAGGAACGCCAGCAGCACGCCGCTGAACAACCCGCACAATACCTTCGGGTTCATCAAGGTCACCTGGTAGAACTCCATGTATTGTCGCATAGAGGCCTGCCTGGCCGAGACCAGATCAAGCGTGTGATTTCTCCCGGCCCGCGCGAAGGGCACCGACCAGACGTTGTCCTCATCTGGCTCACCTGTGAACTGAATCTCCGCTCCGCGATCAAGGCCTGCGGGTATCTTCGAGAGCAGCATCAAGGCCTCGAAGTTTCGGATGCCGGTGCCTACTGATCGCTTTCGCGCGAACTTGCCGTGGCCAAGGTAGAACGTCCTGCCGACGCCGGCCTCGGCCGATCGGCTAGCCTCGGGCATCGCGGTGGCGACGATGTACGTCTGCGCTTCGCGGTTCTGGCCGACCCGGACCTCCTCGACGTAGGCCGCTAGCAAGGCCAAGGCGGTTAGAGCTGCAGAGCCGATCGCGAAGCCCTTGCCCGTGGCCGCCGTCGTGTTGCCCAGTGAATCGAGTGCGTCCGTCTTCTCCCGTACGTGGGGCGGCTGGCTGGTCATTTCTGCGTTGCCGCCGGCATTATCGGCGATCGGGCCGTACGCGTCCGTCGCCAACGTGATCCCGAGCGTGCTGAGCATCCCCACCGCAGCAATGCCTACGCCGTACAGGCCCATCGTCAGTTCTGCAAAGCCACCGGCGAACCCGAACGCGCAGATGATCGCGACGATGATCGTCGCCAAGGCCGCCCACGTGCTCTTCATGCCCTCAGCGATGCCCGCGATGATCACGGTCGCTGGACCGGTGATCGCCTGTTCGCTGATCCCACGTGTCGGCTTGTACTCATAGCTGGTGTAGTACTCCGTGGCTTGGCCGATCAGCAAACCGGCGACCAAGCCGGCCATGATCGAACCCCAGACCCCAATGGGGCGGATCACCACGTCCGGCGGCGCGCCGCGAAGCAGTATCAGGCAAATGATCAAGCCCGCGACGGCGATCATGGCTGAGCTGCCCAGCACCCCTGTCAGAAGAGAGCGCAGCAGCCCCCGCATCGTCGCGCCCTCCTTCGTGCGAACCATAAAGATGCCCAGGATGGACAGGACGATGCCGATGCCCGCCAGCACGATCGGCGCAGACAGCAACCTGATCTGCCATTCCACAACGCTCTCGCCCAGCGAGGCCGCCATCCCCGCCGCTGCCGCCACCCCGAGCGCCATCGTCGCCAGGATCGACCCGCAATAACTTTCGTACAGGTCTGCGCCCATGCCGGCCACGTCGCCCACGTTATCGCCTACGTTGTCAGCGATGGTCGCCGGGTTCCGCGGATCGTCCTCCGGAATCCCGGCCTCGACCTTGCCGACCAAGTCCGCCCCCACGTCGGCTGCTTTGGTGTAGATGCCGCCTCCGACACGAGCAAACAGTGCCTGGGAGCTCGCGCCCATCCCGAAGCACAGCATCACCACGGATATCTCCGTCAGAGTCATCTCCGCCCCCAACCGTGGGGCCACGTAGTACAGCCCCAGGAACCACATGCAGATGTCGATCAGGCCGAACCCCACCACCACCAGCCCCATCACTGCCCCGCTGCGAAATGCCACCACCAGCCCGCGGTCCAGGGACTCGCGCGCCCCGGCGGCGGTGCGGTGCGAGGCGTTGGTCGCGGTTTTCATTCCCAGGAAGCCACACAGCCCGCTGAAGAACCCGCCGGTCAGAAATGCCAGGAACACGATGTTGTGTTGCGCGTGGAAACCGAACGCCATCAATGCCAGCAGGGCCGAAACGACCGCGAAGAAGATCGCGACCACCTTGTACTGGCGCTTCAGGTACGCAAAGGCGCCTTCGCGAACGTGCGAGGCGATCTCCTGCATCTCGGGATCGCCCTCGGCGGAGCGCATCATCGACTTGTAGAAGATGTAGGCGAACAACAGGGCGAGGCATGCGCCGAGCGGCCCGAGCCACCAGATC
>CAYGAN010000164.1:0-10320 GCA_964347585.1 uncultured Planctomycetales bacterium
TATTCCACGAGTCTCATAGAGATACTTGAGGGCGCCGAGCGTCCAACCCGGGTAGTGAGCTACGCCGGCCGCGTCGCGATTCTGCATGGCCTCCTGCGAGGGCCAACGCTTGGACCAATCCGTTCTCATCGCCACGAACGCGCCACGCGGGATCGGACCGTTTTCGGCCTCCCACGCTTTCACATGCTCTGCCGTTAACATGAAGTCCGCGTTCCTCGCTGCCTGCTCATGTACGTCGATCACGACCATCGGCAGAATCATCTCGCGGACGGGTATCTGGTCAATGGTGCGCAGCTCTCTGTGGAAGTGCGCGGGCGGATCACAATGCGTACCGTATTGGCCCACCAAACTGAAGCGCTCGGCCCGGAATCCGTCCTTTTCGTAGCTGTGAATCTCCTGCACGATTCCATCCGGGAATCCCTGCCACTTTGGAATGCCGGGGCGGAACGCATGTGTCAGATCGACCCACCGGCCGCGTTCGAGCTGTTTCAACAGGGGCCAGAAAGATTCTCGCGGCCCGGCAGTGCAACCTGCCAGTCCCACGAACGCTAGCAGGCTCCAGGCACTTCGCGACATTTGGTCGTTCCAAGCGTCCGGTGCGGCCAAGCCTCAGGCGCTCCGTCGCGCGCGGAGGCGTCCGGCCCTGGCCGCGGCCACGAATCTGTCGAGATCCTGAAAGTCCCACTGGTCTCGGCTGACGAACCCCCCGTCGGGATCGTGCACGTTTACCCCGTACATTGCCACGAGCGCACGCGCTGCGAACCGGTCGCACATCGACTCCTTTTGCCGGATGTTGCGTTTCGCCTGTTTGATCAGCCAGTGGTAGAACTCGTGCAGAAAAACGAACAGCACGAGCTGATATCCATCGGCCAGCTCGACCGCATAAACCGGTTTCCACCAGTGTGTACGGTTCGAACGGGCCCGGGCCAGGTGCGTCGGGGCGCGGTAGGGAAAGCCGACGTGGCGCCCGATGTTCACGTGAATCCGCTTCTTCTCGTAGTTGCAGGTGCCGGAGAAATCGGCGCCCCGGCTGTACCGTATGCTGACGGTCAACAACTCGTGCGGCCAGCCGTCAACGCAGCTCTGGAACATGGCCGTCAGGCGGCGCGTCGATAAGGCAGTTGTGTTGCAAATCCGCATAGGCGGTCCGATCGGGTTGTCCTGCGCAGCCGCGCGCTGCCCATTGAAGATTCGCCACTGTGGAAAGTCAAATCAAAAGCCTTGGGCGCTCGCTCCGCTCGGCTTAGAATCCACGCCAATGTGCGCAGTCTTGCGCTAGCGTAATTGAACGGTTCAGGCTTGTCCTGAGCCCGGCCGGAGGGCTTGCCTTCAGCACGATGCTTGGCAGTCGCGGAGCGATCGCCTTCGTGAGAACTGACGAAAGGACAAACGCGTCATGACCCTAGCGAACGAGCTAAAGCCGCCGACGCGCATCCTGATGGGACCCGGGCCGAGTGACGTGCCCGACCGGGTGCTCCGAGTGATGTCCTGTCCGACGATCGGCCATCTCGATCCTGAATTCCTAGCCATCTTGAACGACACGCGCGATCTACTTCGGCAGGCTTTCCGGACAAGCAACGAGTTGACGCTGGCCGTTTCTGGCACAGGCAGTGCTGGCATGGAAGCCTGCGTGGTGAACCTGATCGAACCGGGTGACGAGATGATCGTGTGTGTGGCCGGCGTGTTTGGCCAGCGCATGACCGACGTGGCGCAGCGCTGCGGAGCCGCCGTTCACGTTCTTGAGGTGCCGTGGGGCGACGTCATTCAGCCTGACCAGGTCGCGGAAACGTTGAAGCGACATCCGAAAACCAAACTCGTGGGCATCGTTCATGCCGAAACATCCACCGGCGCGCACCAGCCTATCGAACCGATCTCTGACGTCGTGCACGATGCCGGGGCAATGCTGCTGGTCGATACGGTCACCTCGCTGGGCGGCGTTGACGTGCGCGTCGATGATTGGCGGGTCGATGCCTGCTACAGCGGCACGCAAAAGTGTCTGTCGTGTCCGCCGGGGCTAGCGCCGGTGACGTTCTCAGCCGCCGCTGTAAGAGCTATCGAGGCCCGCAAAACGAAGGTGCAGAGCTGGTACCTCGACATGACCATGGTAAGACAGTACTGGGGCAGCGAGCGCCTATATCATCACACCGCGCCGATCAACATGATCTACGCACTGCATGAGGCGCTGCGAATCGTCCTCGAAGAGGGACTCGAGCAGCGATTCGAGCGGCATCGGCGCAATCACCTGTCGCTGAAAGCCGGCTTGGCAGCTATCGGAATCCGATACCTGCCGAAGGCGGGCTACCAGTTGCCAATGCTTAACGCCGTGACCATTCCAGACGGGGTGGATGACGTTTCTGTTAGGCGCCAGCTGCTCGACAAGTTCGGCATCGAGTTCGGCGGGGGACTCGGCGCCTTCAAGGGCAAGGCCTGGCGCATCGGGCTGATGGGACATGCCTCCACCGACAAGAACGTCTTGCTCGCCCTGGCAGCGCTTGAATCGATCCTGAATCGGCCGGGCGCACTCGCCGCTGCTTTGGCGGAATACAAACGCAGTGGGGCGACGAACTGACCGGCCGCGCCCGCGGTTCAAGGGCGAGGATGGTAGCGCTGGTGAATACGCTTCAGCCGAGCGCCATCCACGTGCGTGTAGATTTGCGTGGTGGACACGTCCACGTGGCCCAGTAGCTCTTGGACGATGCGCAGATCGGCTCCCCCCTCCAGCAGGTGCGTCGCGAAGGAGTGGCGCAGCGTGTGCGGGGAAACCTTCTTGGCGATGCCGGCCCGGCGGGCGTACTTGATCACGAGTCGCCAAGCGTTCGTTCTGTCCATGCTGCGGCCCGTGCGCGTCACGAACACCGCGTTCGTCTCGCGGCGTGCCGTCAGCGCGGGACGCAGCTCTCGCAGGTAGTCGGCGACGGCTTCGATCGCCCGGCGGCCGATGGGAATGATCCGCTCCCTGTTGCCTTTGCCGATGCATCGCAGGTAGCCGATCTTCAAGTTCAGCTGGTCGGTGGCCAGACCGACCAGCTCCGATACCCGCATGCCCGTCGCGTACAATAACTCCAACATCGCCCGATCACGAAGATAGAGTGGATCCTTCGGGTTAGGCGCAGCCAGCAGCGCGTCGATCTGGCTGTAGTGAAGCGTGCCTGGCAGGTGCTTCCATCGCCGTGGCGACTCGAGTACGGTCGTGATGTCCCGGTCAGTCCGGCCGGTCATGAAGAGGAATCGCAAGAACATCTTGACGGCCGCCAGATGCCTTGCGATCGAGGCCGATGAGAGGCCCCTGTGCTCTAGAGCCTTCAGGAAACGCTGTATGTCGCTCGGCTTGAGGGCAAGAGCCGATGTCCCGTCACCCCCCAGCACAGCCAGTAGGTCGCGCAGATCACGACGATAGGCGGCAACCGTGTTCGCCGCCAAGCCACATTCGATGCGAAGATAGCTCAGGAACTCGTTGACCGCAGAGACGTCTTTGCCCGTCGAAGGCGAATCCCCAGGCCCATGACGCCCCGATCTGGCCGAAGCCAGGCAGGTAGGAGCGGAGAGGCCGGTGCCGGACTTAAGCCGAGCAGAGGTCCCCAGCCGGGACGTTCGCCGACCGGGGCTGCCAGGCGGCCTGCCGCCAGACCCGCTGCTGACGGTCTTCGAAATGTAGGTCATGGTAGATCGGACAGGCCCCGTGCCTGCCGGCGCAGAGCTTGAACGCCTCGCCGAGCCTCTCGAGCGTCAGCCTTTCCCCGCAGCGTGCGTCGCGCCGCTCGATAAACGGGCAAAGCTGCGGTTCGTCCATGTGCGGATGATCCTTGCCTGCGGCGAGCTTGTGGAGCACGTACTGACGCTATGTTATCGGTCGCCCGAGCACGGGCTCTTTAGCGAATCCCCGGCGCCCTTCTGAGCCACGCGATGAGCCGACCGAAGCGCCGTGCTTCTGCGCAAAAGCGATACGGCCCTATCCGCCGCGACACGCTGCTCCCCAGGCGTCGCGCGTCATTTATGGATCGACCAGCTCGTCGGCAAGATGGTCGTTTCTGAGATCGGGCCTTCCCGGTACAGCTGGGATAGATGCGCTTCGTGCGGGCGGCTCCCTACCAGCGGCTCGTGCTTGACAAACGGGGGCACGATAGCCAATCCGTGTCCAGCCGATGCGGATCCTTCCCCTCGCTATGGACACTCCCCTGGCGGAACGTCTTTCCCGATCGCAGCCGGCGGAAGCGTGACGTCCCATCCGGTGCAGTCCAGCACCCACTGCGCATAGGTGCTGCTGTTCGGGCCTGGCAGCAGGACGTAGGTTTGCCTGCACGGGTAGGCGGGAGAGCAAGTTTCGATGAACGTGACGACAAGATCGGCCTCAGCGCCGATCCGTTCGGCGAGAACGTACGCCTCGCCGGAACCGAGGTCGGCTGTCGGCGGGAGCATGTTCTTGCGGACGTGACCGTATGGTTGTTCGGCTTGCACCCAAACTTCCCAGCGGCTGAAGCTCGTCGAATCTGCCGACTTGACCACGAACCACGGGTGGACCGCGACCGTTTCCAGGCAAGCAAGCGGCGCAGCATACAGCCTGACGACGCTTAATCCACTATCCTTCAATGACTCGAGCGGCGCGAACTGACCTTGCTCCGGGACGAACGAGTCAGCACAGCCCGCTGCTGCGAACGCAAACGCGATGCTGATCGAAGGGACATGCAGGGACCGTCCCGCCCGGCTCGACGTATTGTGGACCCCGCGAGACATAGCTCACCATCAGGGAACTCTCGCCGCTTTCGGAGGCTATCTCGTCAACGCACCGCAGGTGTTTGGCAACCAGCTCATGCCGGGCGTTAGAACCAGAATCAACTTCGCCGGCAGGACACTCGCTTGACCACGCATTGCGCGCCTTGGTCCAACGTAGGTCCCTACCGCATCAGATTACGGAAGGTTCTCGCTGGCACGTTGCTATCAGCTGTTCTCTTCACCGCCTATGGCTTATGTAGGTTCTTTGTCGCTGTCGCGCGACTGATCCAGATGGAAAGTTTCCCTCTCATCGGGCCTTCGACGCGTCAGGTGGACGGCCTGCTGGCCTCTGCCCACCTCGACCTTCTCGCCTGGCGCAGGTTCTATGTGCACGGTCAGCGCCATGTCCGGGAACTTGCCTTCGATGGCTGACTCGATGCGGTTGCACAACTCGTGAGCGCTCTGAACAGACCTGGTCGGATCGACGACCAGGTGGATGTCCACGTGCCGCTCCGCACCGGCCGCCCGGCTGCGCACCGCGTGGATCTCCACGAACTCGTCCCGGAACGCGTTCAGCTCCTCAGCGATTCGCTTCAACTCACGATCCGGCAGCGATCGATCCGTCAGTTGTGCCAGCGCCGGCTGCAGAATCCGCCACGCGGTCCGCGCCAACAGCAGCCCAACCCCCAGCGCCAGAACCGCATCCAGCCATAGCCAGGATCCGATCTTCGCTGCGCCCAGGCCCACGAACAATCCCGCGGTGATCCAGACGTGGGTGCGGAGATGGGCGCCCTCGGCGAAGACCGCCGGGGATCCGGTCGCCCGCGATGCACGGATCACCCAGCTCGACACAAACCAGTAGACCACCGCCGCCACCGCCATCGAAGCGATCACCCAAGGATCGAGGACCGGCTCGCGACGTCCCGCGATCAGCATGTTGACGGCGTTGTAACAAATGCCCGCAGCCACGCATGCAACCGCGCCGCCTTCGACTGCTGCCGCAAGCGACTCGTACTTGCCGTGGCCGTAGGGATGTTCGCGGTCCGGACGCTCGCTTGACTTGCGGACGGCCCACAGTGCGACCAGCGAGTCGAGCATGTCCGCCAGCGTGTGGATGCCTTCCGACAGCACGCTGGCCAGATGGAAGATCGCACCCAACACAATCTGCGCGATCGCCACGGTTCCGCTGCACAAGACCGCCATAAGCACCGCGCGGACACGCAACTGCGCACGTTCGTCACGCTGATCAGCAATCTGTTGGCAGCCCATCCTGGAACCCGCAGCTTACGCAGACCGTCCCCCCACCCATGCGACAATTGTACAAGGCCGCTGATGCAGTTTCTCGGGCGTAGTTGTGTTGATCTTCAGTCTCAATTAGTCGGCACCCGACCAGTTGCGACGACTTCATCGCGAACTAGATGCTGCCTGCCGCGCGACCATTTTGAATGCCCGCGCCGCAAGTCTAGGACAGCTCTTTGAGGAACGCGCCGAACCGCGTGGGGCTCCACGTGTGCGCTACCCCATCGAGTCGCCCCGCTGGTCCGGACCACGCTCAGGTTGACAAGCTCGCACTCAGAGAGGCCGGGAACGCAGGAGGCGCGCCAGAATCCCGCTGCGATCATCGAGCATTAGAGCTAGAATGCCTAGGCAACTGTCCCACGGACGAACGGGCGCTGTGGCACCCGTGGGGTGACCTGTCACGGTCCGCGTTGAAGTAATGGTCGGTGCTGACGCGCCCCCGTTCGTGAAAGCCCTTCTGCGGAGGGTGCCGCGTGAGCTCACGGGAGCCTCACCGGCCCGGAGGCAACGTGTCGTGCGCAAGCTCGTGCTCATCCCGGTCGTCGTGGGTGCCGGCATCATCGGATGGCTGTACTGGCGCCAGAATCAGCCCGAGCCCCTGGTCGTTTCCGGGTTCGTTGAGGCGGACGAAATCCGCGTCGGCTCGCGCGTCGGCGGCCGCGTCGCGGAGGTCATCGCAAGCGAGGGCCAGGCTGTTCGCGCCGGGGATCCCTTGTTTCGCATCGACCCGTTCGACCTGGGCGAAAGGCTGGCCGAGGCACAGGCCGAGCTGGCTGCGAGCCAGGCCGAGCACGCCCGACTGAAGGCGGGCTATCGACCGGAGGAAATCGAACAGGCGCGGGCCAATCGCGATCGGCTCGCCGCCGGCCTTGAGAAGCTTCAGACCGGCCCGCGCCCGCGGGAAATCCAGATCGCTCGTGAGAAGCTCAACGTCGCCCTTGCCAATCTGGACCTCGCGGAATCCGAATACCGCCGTCTGGCAGGCCTGCTGGAGAAGGCCCAAGCAGCCAAGACCGAGTTCGACGACGCGGTCCGCGCGCTCAAGGCGGCACGGGCCGAAGCAGCAGCCGCCAAGCAGGAACTCGCGCTCCTGGAGGAAGGCACCAGGAAGGAAGAGATCGCCGAGGCGCGAGCCGCACTCACCCAGGCCGAGCAGGCCCTCAAGCTAGCCCAGCAGGGCTTCCGGTCCGAGGACATCGACCAGGCCGCAGCGCGCGTCGCCGCAGCCCAGGCCAAAGCTGACGCGATCAAGGTCCGAATGCACGAGCTGGCCGTCGTCGCGCCCAGCGATTGCCTGGTCGAAGCCATCGATCTGCGACCGGGGGACCTGGTGGCTCAAAACGCCCCCTCGGTCTCCCTGCTGGACCTGTCACGCTTGTGGGTCCGTGCCTACGTGCCGGAATCGCGCCTGGGCGAGGTCAAGCTCGGTCAGCATGTGTCGCTGCGCGTGGACAGCTTCCCCGGCCAGCGGTTCGCGGGGCGCGTGACCTTCATCGCGCGGGAGGCAGAATTCACCCCCAGAAACGTGCAGACGCCCGAGGAACGCAGCAAGCAGGTGTTCCGCATCAAGGTCACACTTGACGAAGGGCTGGATCGCTTGCGGGTTGGTATGGCTGCAGACGTCCTGCTGAGCGAGGACGCTGGCCCATGAACGAGCCGGCGATTCGAGCGGACAAACTGACGCGACGGTTCGGCCGACTTGTGGCCGTGCGCGACGTCACGTTCGAGGTCGCCCGGGCAAGCATCTTTGGGCTGCTCGGACCGAACGGCTCGGGCAAGTCAACCCTTATCCGCATGCTCTGTGCCGTCCTGCGGCCAAGCGCCGGCGGCGGGTCAGTGCTCGGCCTCGACATCCGCAAGGATCCGGAGGCGATCAAACGCCGCATCGGCTACATGTCGCAGCGATTCAGCCTCTACTCCGACCTCAGCGCTGTCGAGAACGTTCGTTTCTATGCCCGCATCTATGGCCTGAGCCCCACGCGCCAGCGCGAGCGCGAAGAGGCGGTGCTGCAGCTCACCGGCGTGGGAGCCTACGCAGATCAGGCTGCGGGCACCCTATCGGGCGGGTGGAAGCAGCGGCTCGCACTGGCGTGTGCGCTGGTCCACGAGCCGGAAGTGCTCTTCCTGGACGAGCCGACCGCCGGGATCGATCCGGTCGCGCGACGCGACCTGTGGGACCTGCTGTTCGCCCTGTCCAGCCGCGGCGTGACGATGTTCGTTACCACGCACTACATGGACGAGGCCGAGCGCTGCACGCACGTCGGCTACATATCCGTTGCGCAACTGATCGCCGTGGGCAAGCCGGAAGCGCTCAAAGCAGCCGATGACGTCACACCCGAAGGTACCCGCCGATTCGAGCTCGCCTGTGCGGACCCGCCGGCGGCGCTGGCTCGCGCACGGAGCGTCCCCGAGGTCCGCGATGCCACGCTCTTCGGCAATGTCCTGCACGTCCTGCTTGCCGAAGAGCTCTCGCCGGAGGCACTGGTTGCCAAGATCGCCCCCGAAGACCCGACGGCCTCCTTCCGGGCGATCGCCCCGACGCTCGAGGACGTCTTCGTGACCCTCAGCCGGACGCAAGCCGATCAGGGGGTCTCATGAACGGTTTTCTGGCCATCCTGCTCAAGGAGTTCACCCACGTTCGGCGCGACCGGCTGACGATCTTCTTCGCGCTGGGGGTGCCTGCGCTGCAGCTTACGATCTTCGGCTACGCCATCGACGTGACGACGGAGAACATCCCGCTCGTGGTGCTCGACCTGGACGGGCGGCAGGATAGCCGCGAGCTCGTCGAGGCCATGTGCAACACGCGTGCGTTCGCGGTCGTCGAGCGCGTCTTGGATGCCGAGTCGTTCAGGCGAGCGCTGAACTCCGGCCGGGCCAAGGCGGGGGTCTTGATCCCATCCGATTACTCCGAGCGGCTGCTCCGACGCGAGCAGGCCCAAGTCCAGGTGCTCATCGACGGCAGCGACGCACAGGTCGCCACCACCGCACTAAACGCCGTGAACCTGTTGGCCACGAGACTCTCCATCGGCCGGGCCCGAGCCGTCGGGGAAGCGCTCCAGGTCGGTCCGGCAAGAGACGAAACCGGCGAGCTGGCCCTGCCGATAGAGGCCCGCACGCGCTTGCTGTACAACCCCAACCTGGAAAGCTCGCATTTCTTCGTGCCGGGTCTGATCGCGATCGTCTTGCAGTTGGTCCTGCTGTTCCTGACGAGCTTTTCGATCGTACGCGAGCGCGAGTTCGGCACGCTCGAACAGCTCTTCGTCACGCCCGTCGGGCGCGCGGGCCTGCTGTTCGGCAAGCTGATCCCCTACGCCCTGCTCGCATTCGCCGAGCTGCTGATCATCCTGACGCTGATGGTCGCCATCTTCGGCGTGCCGATCCACGGCAGCCTGGGCCTGCTCATGCTGCTGTCGGGACTGTTCATCATCACGGCGTTGGGCCTGGGCCTGCTGATCTCGACGCTCGCAGCCACGCAGCTTCAGGCCATCCAGTGTGCGTTCCTGGTGATGCTGCCCTCCGTGCTGCTATCAGGGTTCATGTTCCCCCGCTCGGAGATGCCGCTGCCGATCTACCTGCTCAGCTTCCTGCTGCCGGTGACGTACTTTCTGGAGATCCTGCGCGGGGTGATTCTGCGGGCTGCGGACGCGATCGACCTGGCGCCGCACATCTTCGGGCTCAGCCTGTGCTGCCTGGCGATCCTCACCCTGAGCCTGGCCCGCTTCCGCAAACAGCTCGGCTAACAGCCCACCGGCCCGTACTGCCCAACGTCGCCTGGGTCGTCCACCTTTTCAAGGGTGGAGTCTGCGTGGGCTGCGCGATTGCGATCACCCGAGGCTGACCTACGACATGGTAGGCCTGCACAAGTGCCAATGCATCGGCAGGGGCGACGCATCACTCACTTCGTCGAACCTGCGCCTACCCCAACACCACTCGTCTGCATCTTGAATCGGAAAGCAGAACGTGGCGTGTGGCAGCGGCGGTTCTGGGAACATACGGTGAGGGACGAACGGGAGTTCCGGGCCCTGTGCGATTACATCCATTACAATCCCGTCAAACACGGTCATGCCACCTGTCCGCACGCGTGGCCTCATTGGTCATTTGCCCGTTTCGTTGACGGCGAAGCGTACGAATATGATTGGCGATGTGTCTGGAAACGGACAGCGCCGAGGGCTGCCCGATCCGAATGGCTCGACAGCATCACCGGGGAATGATGCAAATGGAGAGATGGGTCGATGACCCACCCTACGGACGACGAAGGTGGGTCAAGGACCCACCCTACGGAAACGCGGGGCAAGGAGATGGGTCAACGAC
>CAYGAN010000165.1:0-2075 GCA_964347585.1 uncultured Planctomycetales bacterium
TGCCGTGGCCCCTTTATGTCTACTTCAACGTCGAGAACGCGATCCCTTTATGGCGTACGGAGTTCATCGACCGGTACACAGGGCTGCTCAGCGCTGAGCCGAGGCCCTTCTGGTATTACTTGCCGCTCGTTTTCGCAATGACAGTGCCGTTCTGCCTCTCCATTCCCGAGGCGTTCGCCTCGCCCTTCCGCCGTGTCTTTCGAGAGGAGCGAGCCGGTTTGCTGTTTGTGCTGACGTGGGTGGTCGTCTACATCGGGTTTCTGAGCACATCTGCCTTTAAACGGCCCCACTACATGCTTCCAGTGTTGCCGGGTCTTTGTCTCCTCCTGGCACCGGTGATCGATCGGCTGTTCTTGAGCGCGACACAGTTCAACACGCGTCGGGTCCGCCTGGCTATTCCGGCGATCTGCGCCGGCTTTGTCATTGCCACCCCGATCAGCCTGCACCAAGTCCAGAAGGAATCGCCTGAGCTCCTTTGGGCCTTCGCGGTAGGGCTCTTGATCCTGCTGGGCGGGATTGGTTTGGCCAGCTACCTGTTCTGGATCGGGAAGCGACAGGCGGGCCTCTTAGGCATTTTCACGCTCACGCTGATGGTGTTCGCCTGGACTTGGTCGTCGGTCGGGAGGAGTCACTACCGCGAGGCGGAAGTCGAACTCGCGAAGCGATTGAGACAGCTTTCGATCGGACCAGACGGCAACATCACGTGGGCGCTCGGGCGCCCCGACGCCCGGCTGAGTTACTACGGGGGATTCCAGATACGTCCACTGTACTCTCCCATGGAGATGGCGACGCGGCGAAGAGGACGGGTTGACGTCCCGCAGGACCTACTCCTCGAGGGAGCGGACCGCATCGCCGAGCGACTAGAAAGCGATCGGAAGGAATACTTCATCTTCGATGATCTGGGAACACTCAAGATGTTCAAGCAGTTCACAAAGGTGCAGTACAAAGAGTCTCTCCGCGTTCAGACTGATCCCAACGACTCTGAAGAAGCCTTGGTTGTGATCACGAACGAGTGGAATACAGCAGAGAACGAAGACTCGCAAGCCAGATCGGGCAGCCGACCCTCGGTCATCCCGCCCGGAAGGAACGGAGGCGCCGCGACCGATCCCGTCAGGAAAGCGCTTTGACGCCAAAGGGCGGCGTCCCGGCGCATCACGGCTCAAGCTAGCCATGGCGCGTTCGGTCATTGGGCAAGCAGCGCATCCAGCCTCGGCGCACTCGCCGCGATGAGATCGTACATTGCGTGACAGCCTACCGAGGTACTGAGCCGACGCAGCGCGCAGACGCCGTCAAGTACACGCCGACAGCCGCTTGGAACAAGAAGGTCGCGACGTCAAATGGCTCGTTCCCCCGGGGCCCAAGCGGCAGGCGGCAACAGAGTTGCTGCTCATGCGACGGCCTGATCCGGAAGAGAAGCGAACGCAGGGGAAGGTGAGCAGAGACCTGTTGTAGGACCGAGGAAACATAGGATCGTCAGGGGTCTGAACCTTACACGCCTGCTTGAATGTGAACGCGGTGCTCTGGCTTGCGGCCAGGGGCGCCGCTTGACGCAGCCGATCGCCCGCTTGCCTCGCGTCTCATTAGCCGCCACTTCAACTCCTTGCGATCTTAAGTCGGGGCCTGCCACCCGGAAGCTAGCAGGTTTCACGAAGGGAGCTTGAGGCCAATTCTGCGGCCGCGGCGTCCAAAAGGCGCCTTTGTCTAGGGACGGTTCGAGTGTTGCGTGCACCCCGGCGGAGGTCCAGCCTGTGGGACATGAAACAATCGGTCCGCACGTCCTGGCCAGTCAAGTGCTCTACACGGCCAAACTGACGGCCCAGCGTACCCCGGGGGGCTATGAGGCGCAGGTCCTCCGCCAACCCGACCGGATCAAGTCGGCACTGACAGACCGGGAACTCGCGCAGGTCGAAAAAGAGATCCAACTCCGGCTGACTGTCACACGAATGGTGCCGTCGGTGGTTTGATGATAATGGGCGAGGGCGGCGCAGCCGTGACCGGCCAGCAAGCGTACAGCTGCCAGTTGGGCCGTCCGCACCGTCCGCTTGGCTGGTCCGGGGTATGCCAATGCCGGTCTC
>CAYGAN010000165.1:2085-10224 GCA_964347585.1 uncultured Planctomycetales bacterium
AAGGGAAGATGCGCCCTGACTAACAGTCGTCGGCCCATGGAGCGGCGGCCGGGCTTGACCAGCCTGCGTCGCTTGTCGCTGGGTGCTCTTACGCCTCTGACGCTCTTGGCAGCTGCGGCCAACATCATATTGCCAGGCGCTCCCGAACGACGCTTTCGATAACAATCATGGTCGGGATTCCGGCGCGTATTCCGTGTACGCGTACGTTTCCCCACCGTAGTAGGCCAGGATGCTGTCCAGCAAAGTCACTTCAAGAAGAACGTCGCGCCCCAGCGGGATCCACCGGACGGCTTGGCCCTCCTGGATCATCTCCCCCGTGTAGATGGGCAGCTTCGTATTGAAGATCTGAATTGCGCCGGCCGCGGTAGTGACCTGCCGCTCAGGCGTGCTGTGACGTTCCAGGCTCACCTCCATGGTAAGCCTATACTCGTCCGCTGCTTCCAGCGGCTTGATCTGGACTTCCGCAGCACGGCGGATAGTACTCAGGTTGGCCTCGCCGAACTCGAAGCCTCGCGGCATGTCCGGACGCCAGAACTCGAACCAGTTGGGTACGGTCACCGGGCGAGTCGTGATCACACCGGCGTGGCGATCTTGCCGATCAGGCTCGAGCCAATGGCGCCGTAACACACGAACGCACGTGTCCCAAAGAAAGTCCAGGTGCTGCTGGTCCGGGACACGAACTACGGCGGCGGTCGGCGCCTCGGACTGAACCGGCCCGTGACAACCGGCCACCAGGCCCGCGGCCAACACGCAAACCGAGAGCGCGTGCTTCATGTTCGTGACCATCTTAGGCAGATCGCCTGTACCCCGCCGATGATCTTCGGGCCGCAGATCCCATCACAATCGAAGTCGGCCCGTACCCTCATCCACATTGTATGGCGCGGCTCGCAGATGGCAACCACCCATTCAAACGCGCTGACGTACGCGGCGCGGGTGTGAGCACATGCCGTCCGGGCAGGAACGCCGAGCTAGGTCGGGTGCCAGTTACTGCGGATCTCTCTGGTGGTCTGCCCGGGCGGATGCTCTGAAAGCTTTGGCCTCTAGCATACTGACTTGTCCAATGCCTGGCGTCTGGTCGGAGGACTATGGTGAACGGAAAGCGTCGCTCATACTGTGCTGGGGTTGCTTCGTCACGATCAGCCACTTACGGTGCGCGTCGGTGGCGTATGTGAACCCATTTCATTGTCCAGCAACAGCGTACGTCCGAAAGGCGCAAGGAGGAAGATCACCCCGGCTGCGCTGATCTCGGCTTGCTGAGCGGTCTTCCAGCGTCCGACGAATCGCGCCCGCGCCAGCCCGCCGATCGTCTTGCACGAGCCGAAGATCTCTTCGAGGCGTTTGCGAATCCGTTGACTGAGCCGATAGCCTTCGGTCCGCTGGTAACGCCGGGCCCGCCTTCGCGCCGCGGCGGCTTCGTTGCACGCCCGAATGGACACGGACCCGGCAGGCACATGCGCCCGAATGCCTTGGGCTTCCAACCGCCTGAGGAAACCCCCGTCCTGGTACGCCCCATCCGCCCCGAGCGTCTTGGGCGTCAGGCCGTGGCGCCGGCGTGTCCGCTTGAGCATCACCGTTAGCCTGCCTCACTCGCTCCCTTTTCGACGCTCATCACCACCCGCCAGAGCACACTTGGCGTTTTCCCCGGATTGCACCAGATGGCAGGGATCGCTAGACCACGGCCGGCTGATCGCTTCCCCCGAAAGCCACCGGGGGGATTCGAACCCCCAACCTGCGGTTTACAAAACCGCTGCTCTTCCAGTTGAGCTACAGTGGCGACCACATAAGTATAGCCCGTCCGTTTCCCTACGCAATGATTGGCGTTGCTGGGCCATGGGGAAGTGGGACCGTCTTGGCAGCAGTCATCTACACCGCTGCCATCCCTTCCGCCAGCGTTGTGCCTGGGCCTCAGGGAAAACGGTTGTCCTGACAGTCATTGCTCTCCACGGCGAATCGAGATGTTCGGATGAGTTGGGAGATCGGTTGATGGCCTCGGCTAGCGTTTCCTTGAGACCACTCAGAATTGCAGTCTCAGCTGCCGGGCCGACTGTTCACCTGCTGGGCTCGGAGGACCGGCGATGTGGCAGTTCCCCCTAGCAAGGGATGGGTTCTTGCAGCGGCAGGGGGCGATGGTCATTCCGCACTGTCGTCCCAGTAGAGCCAATCCCTCGAACCGCTCACGTCGCTCTTGCTCGCCAATACATCTGCCACCGCCGCAGCCGTCGGTGAACTGCTGGTACGTCCATTCCTGAGGTCGAAGGCTTCCCACGCCAAGTCCTTTCAGCTGCCGGGCCACGCGTTCCTCGTAGGCGGGCCTCAGGAAGAGATAGCTGGCTGCACAGAATGTGATTCCAGCAGCTCTGAGTTGCTCTAACAGAGAAGCAAGGCTTGAGGTTGTGTCCGTCACGTCAGGAATCAACGGATCCAGTCGAACGGTCACCTTGACACCGCCTTCTGCTAGCGCGCGGATCGTATCGACACGTCGCGCAGGCTGAGCTGTGCACGGCTCGAACATGTGCCACAGCTTCTGATTCAGCGAGGTGACGCCGATTTGTGCATGAACGAGCGCCGGGCGCTTACCGAACAGTTCCAGGAATTGCTTCGAGACAAACCCCTTCGTAAGGAAAGACACCTCCACCCCCGCATCGAGCAGTACGCGCATCGCGTCGTAGGTGACCTCTTGAACCTCTGGAGGAAACTGAAATGCGTCGCTGGAAGGGCTGAAGTAAACACGCGTTGGCGGTTTTCGCTTCCGCGCCAATTCCTCGCGCACGAGTTGGGCGGTATTGTCGAACAGCACAATGCGGTGAGGACCAGGATAGTCCCGGTAGCCCTTTATGTAGCAGTACGTACACCCCAACGCACACCCTTGCGTGATGTTGATCGTCGGCAAACGACGCAGGCAGGGAATCGACGATGGTGTAAGAACAGGCGATTTGCGCTGTTTCCTAATGACTTCTACCACAGCCGTTTCCCTTTCTAATGGTTTGCGACGTCCGGCTCGGTAACGATGTAGTGGAACGCTTCGGTGGCGAAACCATCATCTACGAATTGGATCACAGCCGCATTGGACAGGCCGAACTGCTGCATGTGGTCGAGGAGATCTTCGGGAGACGAATCAAAATCCTCAACAACGATTGCGTAACATGTTCTCAGCAATTGAGCAGTGACGCTTTTCCCACTCTTCGTGGTCAGAGAAGCTTGATCCGCGCAGGATTACGTAGCGGATGATCCTCTCACTGCGGAGCGGCTTGCCAATCTTGCCGGTCGCGAGAGACCTGGAATCGCCCGATACAACTAACATCGCAGGTATCCTAACAGAACCCAAACATCAGCGTCAAGTGCATGGACCGGGCCTTTTTCTCTCGCCCCTGGCTGACAACACGCGCCCTGCTCCGCATCTTGCCTGCTCTGCTCGGCATTGGGGGGGCAGGGCCTTTCCAACAGGCGGACAATCAAGTCGTCTGTTACACTCGCAGGTGGTTCGTCTTGCCCTTCGCCCCCCAGCATCAGCAGTAGGAGCGCGGGGGGACAAGGCGCGTCGAGAATGCGGACGATCCACACTTGTGCGACCTCGTCCATGAGCGAACGCGGATCGCCTGCCCATGCGGTGGAGGCCATGGTCCTGCCAGCAACGCCCCCGATGACCGACGTGCCCCGCGATCTCAGGATCACGCGGGCGGTGAGCTTCGACCTGGTGAGCATGCGTCCCAAGATGATCGGCAAGAACGCCCAGCGCGACGTGCATGGCGATCGAGCCATGGATCGGATGGTGCGGCTCTATACCAACACCGGTCTCGAAGGCATTGGCAGCTGCGGCGCTGGTCGAGACGCGCTCGCGCAGCTGCTGGGTAGGAATCCCTTCGAGTTCTACCGCCCGGAGGAAAAGCGAATGATCGGCCCGTTGGGCTCCGGCACGATGCCGCTCTGGGATCTGGTGGGCAAAGCGCTGGGCAAGCCGGTCTATGAATTACTGGGTGGGACCGGGCCCGAACGCGTGGCGGTCTATGACGGCTCGATCTACTTTAGTGATCTGCTCCCGGAGTATAGCCATCGCCCGCTCGATCGGTTCAAGGAGGAACACGACATGGGACTCGCCCGGGGGCACCGCGCCTTCAAAGTCAAGATTGGCCGCGGGCTTAAGTGGATGCCGCCCGAGCAAGGTTACGCCCGCGACGTGGAGGTGCTCAAGAGCATTCGTGATCATGTCGGGCGGGATGTTGTCATCGGCGTGGACGCCAACAACGGCTACGACCTGCAGCGTGCAGAACGCCTGCTCGAAGAACTGCCCGACTATCGGTTCGCATTCGTCGAGGAGATGTTCCCGGAGGATGTCCAGCAGTGCCTGGCGCTTAAGGCCTTCATCAAGCAGAACGGCTGGCGGACCTTGATCGCTGATGGCGAGAGTCAGGGCCGACTGGACGCCTACGAGCCGTTCGTAGCCGCCAAAGCCATCGATCTGCTCCAGGGGGACATGAACCACTTCGGCATCGAGGGGATCCTGGCCGAAGCCGCCATGGCCGAGCCCCAGGGACTGCAGATCGCCCCTCACAACTGGGGCTCCCTCACGGGGTACTACATGCAGTTGCACGTGGGCCGGGCCATTACCAACTTCTACCGAGCCGAACACGAACCCCTCTCGAATTCGGTGCTCGTAGCCGAGGGGTACGAGATCAAGGACGGGAGCTCTAGCGTGCCCGACACGTCGGGGTTCGGCTTGCGAATTCACGAAGCGAACTTCGCTGGCGCCGCGCGAGTCAACTTCGATATCAAGTTTTGAGACTCGGTCAGGATCGCGGGCAGGGCGCAGCGGCAGCCGAACGCTGTAGCAAGCACAACCTCGGTGGAATGTTTGCGGGGACGAATTGCCCTGTCTTACTGAACATTGCAGACGTGGCATTTGGTCTGGCCGGAACAGTGCGCTCCCGACGGGTCGATCAATGGCACCCACCGTGGTCTGGCTGGACCGGATGTGGCCAACGACCGATCCGCGTTCGGCTGGCCTCTGCGGCGGTTACCACCAGCCGGCGAGTTCTCCGGGCGTGAGTTCCACGCTCTCGCCGATGGGAGGCGAAGTAAAGGGTACGAACGCACCGTTTTTCCACTGCAGCCATCGGAGCGAGGGGTCGTCGAGGGGCACGGCGAATCGGAACGCAGCCTCCGCCGGCCGGCCGTCGTCTGTCACCGCGAGGACTTCGACCGTCATGCCCGTCAGCTCGACTCGCTGGCCGGGTGACATCGGGTGCCGCTCGCTGCGGAACAGCCCATCCAAGTACGAGGTGGGGAACCCTTCCTCGCGACGAACGACGAGTGTGCGCGCGTCCGGCCGGCGAATTGCCAGGGGGCCCAGGCCTGGGGCAAGGACCCTTAACCGACGAGGGACCGGTTGGCCGTTCAGGTCCCATGCCGCCGGCAAATGGTGGAGCACAAGAGCCAGAGGCGGATTGACAATGACGAGGTCCTGCTTCTCAACAGAGCGGTCCTTGGGCGCGGGGATAAGCAGCTGCTCAAGATGCGCTTTCGGGCCCGCCGGGTAGCTGGCGCGAAGCAATAGCCCTATCGGCGCAACAATCAAGTGGATCAGCACGAAGACCGCCGCAAAACAGGCGGCGACGATGCGCCTGACACGGCTGCGTGCCTGCCGGACGGGCTCCTCGAAGACGGCAGCCAATAACTGGGCGAGCAACGCCATCGCGCCGATGCCCACGAAGAGGAGGAGCCGATCCGACGGGAACGTTGCGCAGCTGGGGACGACGGACAGGAGCATTCCGGCTGTCCAGAAGCGCGCCAGCCTGTCCCTGCGGACCAACGGGACTAGCGCCACGGCCAACAGCGCCACAAAAGCCAACGCCACGATCCAAATGCATCTCGCGCCTTCGGCTCCCAACATCATCCTTGTGTCTGCTGGCGGCAGGGCCCACTGACCCAATAAGAGGACCGGCGCCCGGTTCAATACTGCGCGCGCAAACCGCACGGGCTCGCCAACGGGCTCCACATACAAGCCCATTTCTGATACTCCGTAGCCCAGATGTGTCCACAGGAACCGCCAGACGAGCACGACAGCAGCGTAAGGAACCAACGCCCTGCATCGCTGCGACCACGATGCGCGATCCGCAAAAAGGGCATGGGCCGCCAGGTAGGCGCACGTCGTGATTCCCGCCTCTGCAGCGAGCAAACTCGCCGCCAAAAGCAGCGGCCCCAGCACAGCGCCGGCATGCCAGCGCTCTCGTCGCCAGCGATCGTGCGCAAGGATCGCGAGGGCGCCGCACAGCGCGGCCAAAAGGGCGTTGCGATTGGCCAGGAAGCCGACCGGCATTCCGTGCGCGTCGTCGATGGCATAGAGCAACGCGGCCAGGCCGGCTATCCAGGTCAGTCCCATGAACCTGCGATACAGCAGCGTCACAGCGCCCACGAGCGCGCCAAACCACAGAATACTCTGAGCATGCATCAGGGCAGGCCTGTCCGGCCAGAGGTGGTAGTCCAGCCAATGCGTCAGCGAAGCCAGCGGTCGCCAGAAGGCTACGTGTATCCACTCGTAGGTCCACCACGGAAGCCAGCCGAGGTCCACGATTCGCCCCGTCCGCTGCGGATCGCCGTCAAGGAAGTAGAATATGTCCATCGGCGAGGGGGCGATGTCGGCAAAACGACTGGAGCCCACTATCGTGCACACAGACCATACCGCCATGTTTGCTTACGATATCCATGGTCTTGGCCATAGCGTAATCGTCGGTCATCCAGCCGACGCCGAGAGAGCCAAGCACAAGCGCCATCGCCAAGACTGCCAGACCGACGGGCAGGTATCGGTGCACCAGACACGTCCGCGCGAGCTCAGCGAGAGCACTGCGAAGGCCGGTGGGTTGCTGCTGCATTGAAGAGCTATCCTCGATGACCATCGGGCTGGCCTGCGGGGCGTTCCGTTACGGCGCACGAGCCGATGAGCCAACGGCCTCGCGGCACCGCGCGGGCCGGTGCGGGCGCCTCATTCATCGCTGATCCTGACGACCCGGCGATATCCCGTGATCCGGCGCCCGTCGTCCACGGTGATGTCGAAGTCCTCGCCGGCGTCGAAGGCCTTGTGGATCTCGGCCAGCGCTCGGCGCATCAGGCGTCGATACCTCTGCGAAGACTCGTTCTCGCCCTCGGGGTCCAGTTCGCGCACCCACCAGAGATCACCGTGACCCTTGCGGTGCGTCGGGGATTCCAGCGTCAAGAAGTAGCCGTACGGAATCACAATGACCTTGTCGAGCACCAGCCGAGGGCCTCGGAGGGAGCTTCGCCGGTGCTCGGCGGCGTGTTGTCGGACGATGCGCGTCAGCTCGAGCTGCTCGGGCCAGGGCAGATGGTGATCGTGATCAGAGGTCCAGAACCAGATGTAGCGTGCGCCCATGTCGTACGCCAGTTTGACGCCGATCGGCGAGAGCTTGGGATCGGCCTGACCGTAGATGCTCATGCCCCAGTCCTTGCCGAAGTGCCTCGCCGCGCCCCGCAGAAAGGCGTAGTGGTAGCGGAACATCTCCTCAGCGGTGTGTCCCCGCTCCAGGCCGGTCGAGGCCTTGGCGAACTCGTTGAACTCACCAAGCTGATAACGTCCTTCGTGCACGATGCCGGCCAAGCCGCCCGCGAGTTGATACCAGGCCGTCTCGTATCTCGTTTCCCACGATGGATAGTCAAGCTGCGCCAGACGCATGTCGCCGAGGCTGATGCCCCGCTTCCTCAACTCCTCCTCCAGTCGGTAGGCGCCGTAGCCTCCCGAGGACAAGTACCGGGCGCGGGTGCGTTTCGTAATCAGTGCGGCCGCATCGGTGAAGTACTTCAACGTGGTGTGGACAAGCTTGTTACCGATCATGATGATCGTCGGCTCGTCCATGAACATCACGCGCCCGACGTAGTTGCTGCGGTACAGATCAGCCGGGTAGCGCAGCGCCGGATCGCCGCCTGCCCCGCGTCGATAGAAGACCGGTTCGGCACGAACGTACTGCTCTTGATCGGGTGCCACGGTGAACAGGTTGATCCCCGTCTCAATCATTACGCGGTAATCGTCCGACGTGAATTTGACGTACTGGTAGTTGCGACGCTTGGTCACATTGTTCAGCTCGTGGTGCGCGGCCTTCTGGAACTTCTCCTTGCCGCGCAGGTGGGACG
>CAYGAN010000166.1:0-6831 GCA_964347585.1 uncultured Planctomycetales bacterium
CGCCGGGAGGAAATGTTTCCTCCATCACGGAGCCGACCGCATCAAAATACCAGAAACCTGAGAGGCCCATGGCCTTGAGTTTTGGAAAATCTTGCTTGACGTACAGCTCAAGCATCTTTCGCGGGATTCCCTGATACGACCAGCCTCCCATCCAGGCCCCATGGTAGCGCAGATCCCCCCAATGGTTGCGCTGGATCGCCTGTTCTTCCCAATCCGGAGAATGTCGATATACGTCTTTGTAGTTCGTGTGCAGACCTAGTCTGTATCCATGGCCGTACACGCTCTTTATTAGACTCTTAAACCCCTCCATGCCTCCGTAGGCAGGCTCGAAAGGAAAGATCGTCGGGTGCGCCCAATCATGGCCACCCATATTGGCTCCCACGCCAATGAACGAGACCTTCTCAAAGCCGGCCCTTGCGAAGAAAGGTACAACCTTAGCGACGTCGGCGAAGCCCTGGTAACACTTTGGCACGTTATTGTGAGTCATGCCGAACAGGAAACGAACATAAAGCGAATCCGCGAAATATCGGATCTTTTCATTTTCTTCGGCTCGCTGCTTCAAGGGCTTCACGCCGCACTCGTTCAAAAGGAACTCCCGGTAGAGGTTCGCCACGCCGCAATAGGATGCGTCCCCGCCTCGTAGCAGCACCAGTCGCAAGCAGCGGGACTCCGTGTCCCGTTTGGAGTGCCAGAAGTACCGGTAGTGGAAGCGAGGATAGATGCACGCCAGGCCCAAGCGCCCCTGGTCGCGCTTGGCGATGAGTTCGGTGTCATAGGCCCCGCCGATCAGAATGCCCGCCAAAGCTGAGCCCTCTCGCACGGTGGCGTACACGCCGAGCTCTAGTTGGTCTTCCCACGCGCTCTGGACGCCGTAAACGAGCGAGCCGTACTCAACCGGCGCATCGTCCGGATAGGTCCACCGCCGACGGATGCCCTCCTCGGTCGCGATGCTCAGTGCGTGGGACTCCGTGAGCTGCCGGTCAGCTTTGGGATGATCTCGGTCGAAGTAATAGACCCCGCCGCACCAGCTGGGGATGAGCAGGTAGCCGGGGCTCCCTTTAGGCGTGGCGCCAAGATTCGGTAGGAGCTCGATCGAGTACAGCTTGTATCGGTCGGCGAGATTCTCCTTCAGACTGGTTTCCGGTATGGAGATATCAATGGTGTTGCCAGTCACCTCGACGGAAATATCGAACTGAATACCCAGCATGATCGGCGACATCGGCGAGCTTGATCCGCCGCCGCCAACGTCAACGTGAATAATGGCCTGCGTATCCGATATCCGGTTCACGGTGACGGACTTGCGCTTTTCAGGATCAAGAACCAGCAGTTCCGGGCGAAGGCGGTCCTCTGTGCGGTCCCAGGCACGAACCACACCGAGGTCCGGCGCTTCGTAGCTCTCGTTGGTCCGCAGATCGGTTATACGATAGTATCCTTGTAGGCCGAACCTGAACTCGACCCGCAGTTCACGGTTTGCCAGTTGCAGCTGAGGCGGTTGCACGGCTTTATCCTCCGTGGGGCTGGCTGGGCGCAGACCGGCCACAAAGCACATTAACAGCAAGCCGACGAGTAGACGAGGTGCTTTGGACATGACAAGGGGAATCTCCTGGTTGCGGCATTAGGCGCCGGCGTGTCCGAGCCGGCTGGAGACGAGTACGTGCTCCGTCGTTTTGGAAGCCGGCTGGCCGATGGGCTGCGCGCAGTCCGACTGTTGTCTTGCTGTCCCGGGCGCCGGCACCCGCTTGCCAACAGGCGACGCCAAGCGGCGCCCAGCGAAGGTGCCATTCCTCAACCTCACCGGCCGGTCGATGGTCGGGCCCGCTCTTCGTCAAGGCAGAACACCGGGCGACGACTGTTGCGGGCCCGAACAGTTCTCGCGATTGAACAATAACGGTAGCCGTTTCAGGTTGACACGTCCAGCGTAGCTGTGGTGAAATCGTCAGTGGGGGAAACATTCGTGCCGGATGGATGCGTTCTGGTATGGCGGCGGGGAACGAAGACGCTGCGGGGGGAGCCCGCCTTTCCTGAGGGCCTCGAATGGAGCCTATAACCATCGCCGCGGTATCGTGTCTCATCCACGCGGGCGGGGTGGATGCGAACCTGGCGCAGATCGAGAAGTGGACCCGCCGGGCCGCTGCACAAGGAGCGGACGTCGTCCTTTTCAATGAGACGTGCGTCCCTGGGTACTGGCAGAATGTTCGGCTTCGCAGTCTGGCTGAGCCGTTGGACGGTTCGTCCGTGCAACGGCTGAACGACCTTGCCAAGGAGCTGGACGTCATCATCGCCGTCGGTCTGATAGAACAGGCGGACGGGAAGCAGTATAACACCCACGTGCTCATTGGCCCGCGGGGCGTGCTCGGGGCGCACCGCAAGAGCGCTTTTCCCGACGGCGAGGAGAAATGGTTCGATCTTGGCGATGATGCGAACGTCTTTGACATCGGTCCATACAAGGTCGGCATCGCGATATGCTACGAGTCGGTGCATCCAGAGACTTGCCGTGCGCTTGCTGCCGGAGGGGCTCAGGTCATCCTGGCTCCGTATGCCAACGGCGTAACCGCAAAGCAGATAAAAGAAGGCAAACGCCGCTATTTCGAGCAGCGTGCCCGGGAGAACGGTGTCTGGTACGTCGCGTGCGATCAGTGCAGCATCGACCGAAGTAAGCCCGCTAGGCCTCTGGTCCCGGGAGCGGTTTGTTTCGTGGACCCAACCGGCCGGATGGTGGCGACAACGAAGCTTGACGAGAAGAACGAACACATGATTGTCTGCCGGCTCGATCCCGGGTTCGCCAAAGGGTGTCGGCCCGCGTCTCATCCGGTCTGTTCTCGGCCGGTTGTGAGGTATCTCTCCTACTCGTCCAAGAGCCTCGTCCCCCGATAGCCGCGCATCGGGCTGAAGACATAGACGTGCGTTGACGCTGGCTATCCGGTCTCTCACATCGCCCTCGCTGCCCCGATGGATCCCGCGTGCGCGTAGGCACTCTTTCCGAGGAATATGACAAGGCGCCGAAGCGGAACAAGCACAAAGCTGATATGCGCCAGGGCAGCCGCACGGCCGGCATCGCGCAGGGCGTCCTAGGGGGGCCCTACCACTTGGCGGAGGTCTGCACCTCACCGCGACCTGACTGGCACAATCTCGTACCCGAGCGGTCCGTAGTGCAGCGGGGGAAGATGGGGCTGCAACGTTCCTTCGCCGAGCGCGGAGTACTGCCCACGTTCAGGATAGACCTGACGGAACCTGCCGCGCCTGAGCCTCTCGGGCAACAGGTCCTTGCGAATCGTTGCAGACGCGCTTGACCATTCCTCTGTGCGACTTGCCAGGAATAACACTGCTCGGCTCGGCGTAAGATAATAGGCCGCGTAGAAACCTTCGCCTTCGACCAACTCCTGCGCCCACCAAGGCTTGGCATCGACGAGGTGATCCCATTCAATGCTTTCGAGGATGCTCCAGAATGGCTTGAGATTCGCCCAGTCTGAAGGTCGATCCGGCCAGTTTCCCCAGGCGTAGTTCCCACTACAGAGCTGAATGTCGGTCATGCAGACCGCCGCCATTGCCACGTTATAGCGGTTCCGCGCCTTCAGGTTCATGCCGTACATCTTGAACGGAGTCCCGGTCAGAAGCGGATTGTACGAATCGCGATATGTATGGGGCGAGGCTTCCTGGAACGATTCGCCAATCATACGGCAGTCGTAGAACGGCGCGGCGAGCTGTATGGCTTGACCGCCCCAATTCTCCAATCCGAACCCAGCGCTATGGCGACGTAGGACGCGCTTGACGCGGCTGTACAGCCGGTCGTTCAATTCCTCCAGAGACAGACCGCCCACATCCTCTTCGCAGAGTCCCGTGTTTCCCCAGGAGAGACCCGCCAATCCCCCGTCCACGTAGAAGCCGTCCAGGCCGTACTCGCGGCACCAGTAGTCCGTCATGTAGGCAAGAAAATCGGGCCAGCGTCCGGCCACGGAATAGAACGTGAAATCCTGAAGATCCCAGTTCTTATCATACGAGCCGGCCAGGTCCTCATACCGCAGAACAGGATGGCGACCTGGCACGATGCCGATGTACGTGATCACGCTGATTCCCAGATCGTGTGCCTTTCTCATCGCGCGACGCATCTCGGCTTCATGGACCACGAAGCCCTCGCGCAGGCGATAGTTGTTACTGGTCCAAGTATGGTGCCAGACCATGGCCTCGACGCCGTGCGCAGCGTACCGACGCAGTTCCTCATCCGTGGGATACTCGTCGCGCGAGGGGCGCTCCCGCCACTCCTGCACGGGCGTCTCGGGATAGCGGATGAAGTGCAGCATGCGCTTCTTGTAGCCGGTGAGAATGAGCTTGTGCATTGGCAGCCACATGGTGGCCCAGCGGAATCGCGGCCGCTTCGACTGGAGCACGAGGGTCGGGCTATCGTCCACTTCCCGGATTGCCACGCGCGTATCCTGGCCGCTGATGCGCTGCCAGTAATGCCCGACCACCGCGTCCGTGCGCAGGACGCTGTTGGCCAAGCCCGTAGGCTCTCGGTTCGGGGCGAATGCGCTGTCGAGTCCGAACGAGAGCGTAGCCGTGGCTACCGAGACGCCTTCGATCTCCGCCGTCCAGAACCAGGTGGCGTTTTCGGTAAACTTGGCCAAGACATGCATGTTCGCGGTCTTGCCGGAGGCGCTTTGGAGCGGAAGCTGAACGTCAAGGTGTGTGGCATCTCCTTGGAGGGTGGGCTTCGCGTCCGGCGCCGGATGATAGACTTCACCATCTTCAGCAACGATCTTGGCATGTGCGAAGTTGCCGCTGAGCAGACGCGCGTTGCCGTACAATCCTGCGTTCATGGTCCCGGTCAGCGATCCCTGCTTTGCCGTCAGGACGACTTGGGCGCCCGTGTCGGGGAACGTCCAAGTCAGTGTGTTGCCCCGGATTGAGAGTGTGTTATTCCGCTCGACGTCCGCCTCGTACTCCGCGTCAAGCTCCAGAGCGAATTCGTGCATCTTGCGGACGAAGTCGTCTCGGCGCTTCTGCTCGTCGGGCGTGACGTACTCATGTTGGCTGAAGGAATAGATTGAGACTGTACCGGGCGTGCCGATCCCGAATGAGCCGCCAGCAACGTCCGGATCTTCGAAGGCGATCGCGTCCTGGCCATCGATCGAGACGCGGACCTGTTGCTCGACGGCTGAGACGGTCAGCCGGTGACCGCCCTCGCCCGCGGGCGCGAACTGGAATCGGCCTATGCGCTCAACCAGGGTCTCTTCGGGCATCGGCGAGGAATGGCTGACCCCGCCCTTCATAATCCGGTTGATCGTGTTGGAGTATGCCGTGGCCGTCCCCTCTGCCGGCCGCAGGTCAATCAGGATCTCCCCGAACGCATCGGTGCAGCGCAGCGCGATCAGGACGGCGGAGTTGCCCCACGCCATCTCCAGCCGGTTGATCTGGTTGCGTAGGGGTAGGCCTACAAGTGCGAAGCGATTGTCAAAGACGACCTCACTCTCCTGGTACTGGATCGAGCCGGAAGGGCTATTGACGTTCCTATCCATCAGCACGTAGGCCAGACGGTCTGCGGTAAACGGGAACGGACGCCAAGGCTTCGGCTCCTCACCGGCCGCTCGCCACGAGAACGTTGGTACCTCAACCATCTCTTTTCTCTCCAAGGCACCCGCCTGAACGCAACCCGCCGACGACAGCGCCGTCCATACCGCAGTCGGCACGAGACAGAACCCGATCCACCGGCTCAGGTCGCTCACGCAGGGCTTGAGGCGCGCCACACAAGACAGATCACGTGCTCGGCTCGACAGCATTTCTCCTTACCGCCTTCTCCGCACGTCCGCGCAACTCTTTTCAGTCCCTCAGATGTTCGGGCGTGCTCTTCTGAAAAGACAGGTCCTTCTCATCGCGCAGGTCCTTTAGCATCCTGCGGATGTCCGTCGCTCCACGGTACCCTACGTAGAATATCAGCACCAGATACCAGCAGACACTCGCCACACTGAGTAGAAGCCAGAATACTAGAAGAGCTCTCACACCTGCTCCTTAAGCTGCCAGCGAGTCGTGACCCATCACATCGCCGTTCCGTCCGGGAACGCGCCTCCAGGTGGCCTGAGCCACCGGCGACCCGCGACCGATCCTACAATCATACCGGCCGCAGAGAGCACATACGAAGCCAAGCCACTGATGCCCACGTTAAGCACCCAGTTGTCTTCTGCCAGTGTGAGTCCTACCGTGCTGAGTAGCATGGGAACGAACAGGAACGCCAAGGGTGTAGCAGCCCCCATGACGATGGCGGCATACGCTCCGTAACGATTCGCCCCTCTCCAGTAGAGGCACGCGACCAGAAGGACGCAAACGCTGGAAAGGTAGATACTTCCGGTTATGGACAAATAGTCCCACGCGGTGCCGGGGATTTCATACCACAGGCCATACAAGAGCAAGAATGCCGCGATGCAAACGACGATGATCCGATTCAAGCGAATGCCGGCCTTTTGAGAGAAACGCGTCTTGCGCAGCGGAAGTATCAGATCATTGTAAATCACGCTGGACCATGTCAGAAGGTAACTGCTATCGGTGGACATTTCCGCGGCGAGCATGGCGGCAATAACAATACCCATAAGGCCGGCCGGGACCAACGCGGCCAAATACGTGGGCATGGCGTTCATGGTATCATTCGTTCGACCCAGGAAGGAAGGCCCCAGCACGGCGAGCGCACCAATGCCCCAAATTCCCGGCAGCAGGAACCGGCCGACGAAATAGAAGCTCGTGCGCGCATACACTGCCCTCGCCGCCCGCGCGCTTCTAGCCGACAGCACGCGCGCGACAGTCGTCTGCCAAGTCAGCACGACGGCAAGCTGCTGTTGCGCACCG
>CAYGAN010000166.1:6841-10177 GCA_964347585.1 uncultured Planctomycetales bacterium
GACTCGGGGCGAGGGTCGCGGTCCTCGACCGCTTGGGTCAGCGCTGTCCACCCGACGTTCAGGAAAACCAACACTGTAACGAGAACGAGTCCCGTACCCAGCACGAGGAATTGAAGATAATCCGTGACCAGCACCGACAGCATGCCACCCATAGCCGTGTAGAAAAGCACCAGCAACAGCAACACGGTCATAGTGATTTCCAAATGCTCCTCGGCCAAGCCCATCACCTGTACAAGGAATTGCCCGCCAAGCCGGAGGAATATTCCCATGTTCAGCAATCCGCCCACCACGATCACCAGTCCTGCCAGCCAATGAACACCGGGGCCGAACCTCTTGTGGAATAACTCCGGGATCGTCATGACCTGTGCTTCGCGCAAGGGTTGTATGCAGAACCCCGTCAGGCCGACGACCAGCATCGCCACCGCCATCAGAATTCCGGGGATGCTCCCGGCGAATCCGCTCGTGTAGCCAAGCTGTGCCGTGTACATGACGGTAACTAGGCCGAACTCAGTGGCGGCCAGCGAGGCAACCCCCAGATATACGTCCATTCGACGGCCGGCCACAATGAAGTGCTCGACCTTGCCCACGTACCGTCGCATGCACAGGCCGACAACGACCGTGCCGGCCAGGTACGTGATGACAATCGTCCAGTCGATAAGACCCAGCGTCATGATTGCCTGTTGGCCGGCCACGGCGGCCGGCTTGTCTCATGCGGCATCAACCGTTCCTCGGACTCTGCACCTTACAGGGGCCACGCGTCTCGCACACTTGCTGTGTTCTGAATGCTGGCGGCGACGTATCATGCACATTTGGCGCGCGGGTTCAACCGGCAAGGGGAGTACATCGTTGCACCGTCCTGCAGAACGCGAGGGTCCAGCGCCGCCCGATTCGGAAGGGCTCTTGTTGCGCACTGCGGACCGTGCCTTGACCGGCTGTGCGAGCGCGGCTATCTTCGGACGCAAGAGGAGCGACGCCTGCATGAAGCCGGATCCTGAAGACACGTGCCCTCATCCGGAAGCGGAACAAGAGCAAAGCTACGGGGACTTCTTGCTGGTTGACATTCTGCGGCCCGACTGGAAGCACTTCTTCTCGCGATACCGCGTTGACGTGATCGGGTTCATTGTCATAACAGCTGTCGTCGTGTTCATCATCTGGGCCACCAAGTGGATCGCGATGATCGGCGCGGAAACGGCGAGCACACAGTAGCTCATGAGTGTCCATCCGCTCGACGTCATCGTGCTCGTGTTCTACCTCGGGCTGATGTTCGCGATCGGCGTGGCCAGTACGAGACTGATCAGGACGCAGAAGGATCTCTTTCTGGGGGGCCGCCGCTTCGGCAAGTTCATGCTGACATTCCAGAGCTTCGGCATCGGAACGCATTCCGAACAGGCGGTGGCCGTCGTGGGGCAGTGTTACAAGCTCGGCTTGGCAGGCATCTGGTGGCAGTTCCTCTGGCTCTTCCCTACGCCGATCTATTGGCTCTCGCATCCACTTCTGCGCCGCATGCGGATGATGACAACGGCCGACTACTGGTCCGAGCGATTCTCGCCGACACTGGGCCAGCTGGCGGCCGTCCTGGGCGTGCTTCAAGTAACATTCACGATCGCCACCATGCTCAAGGCCATGAGCACCGTTCTCGAAGCGGTCACCCAGGGTGCGGTCTCGGAGGCCGTGGTCGTGCCGATCTGCGCGGCCCTCTTCGTCTTCTACGGTATCGCCGGCGGCCTGTACGCCGCGACGATCACGGACATCGTCCAGGGGATCCTGACAATCGTGTTGTCGCTTCTGCTGCTGCCGTTCATCTTCGCGCGGACCGGCGGCATGGCGGGGATTCATCAGGTCCTCGATGCGTCCAAGTTCAGCTACGTCATCCCCGGTGAGATGACCGTCTTCTACATCGTGATGCTGGCACTCAACGGCCTAGTGGGCATATACACCGGCCCGCATACGATGACCAACCTCGGCTCAGGCCGAAATGAGTGGGACGTGCGCGTCGGAACCATGGCTGGCACGCTGCTGAAGCGGTTCTGCACGGTGGCCTGGGCGTTCCTCGGGCTGGGCGCGCTGGCGCTCTTCCCCGGGCTCGAGCATGAGGAGTATGCATTCGGCCAACTGGTTCGCGAGCTCCTGCCCCCGGGTCTGGCCGGACTTATGGTCGCCGCGATCCTCGCTGCCGTGATGTCAACGTGCGACGCGCTTATGCTGTCCGGAGCCGCGTTGGTCACGCGGAACCTCTACGCCCCAACAGCCCCCGGCCGCGACGAACGCGATTACATAACCTTCGGACGCATCGCGTCGTTTTGCATCGTTGTCTTCGCCGCCGTCCTCGCGTTCGCGTTACCGGGCGTCCTGTCGGGGCTCAAGGCCGTGTGGTCCATCTATGCCCTCATGGGCCTCGCCTGGTGGGCCGGGGTGATCTGGCCGCGCGCCACAACCGCCGCTGCCTGGGTCGGTACGATCGTCACGGCCTCGGCCTACGGCGCGACGGTTCTATACAACGAATTTAACGTCAGGCTCACCGACGCTCGCGATCTTGCGTATCCCGAGCAGATCGCCGTTTACCTCGGATGCGGACTGATCGCGCTTGTCGTCACAAGCTGCGTGACGTCACACACAGCTCCCCACCGGGTTCGGCGTTTCTACCGCAAGATGCGTACCCCCACGACGCGAGCCAGCCAGTTCGATGCGGAGGAATAGGCCGTCGCTACTCCTGGGCCTTGCCTTCGCTGACGAGCGTGTCCTCCCGCTTTTCCACCCCCATGACGGGCAGGTAGGTCATGCGGATATGCGTGAAGGCGAACGGCACCAACGTGACGGTTCGCGAGCGCTTCTCCACCCGCAGGGGGGGCTCCGGCAGAGCCGGTGTCTGCGGCTTGCTGTTGACGGTGTCGGTTTGCCAATCCGGGAGGACGCGCGCCTTGGCCCGCAGGCCGATCGGGGCATGCCGCCACGGTAGCGATTTCCTCGGTGCGCCCAGGTCAACGAGTGTCAGCGACCGATCCGGATCGTTGACGTCCAGTTCCAGCGCCACGTTCCACAGCGCGCTCTTCGTCGGGACGACGTTCCACTCCTCGTCCAGATTCCCCGGCCCGGGCTTGCCTTTGCCGATGTAGACCCACTCCTCGTCGACGGGCAGACAGAACGTCAGCGGCCCGCGCGCGACGGCTGCCCCCGGCACGGAGTGCCAGCTGGCGGTGTACCAGTCGAGGGTGATCGGCACGTCGAAGCGGACAAGAATCGTTTCGTTGGATTTCCAGATGCGCTCGATCGTCGCAAATCGACCCGGACGAACATCGATGCCCGCCTCTTTGCCGTTGATTCGGATCGACGCCGACC
>CAYGAN010000167.1:0-10168 GCA_964347585.1 uncultured Planctomycetales bacterium
GCGCCAAGGTCGAGGCGGCCGAGCTGAAAGACCGGTTCACCGCTGACAAGTTCAATGGCGACGCGATGGCCGATCTGGCCCTCGCTGCCGGCATGAAGTACGTCAACATCACGTCGCGCCATCATGACAGTTTCTGCCTGTTCCGAACGAAGGAAACCGATTTCAATAGCCTCAACAGTCCCTGCGGTCGCGACCTCGTGGGAGAATTGGCTGACGCCTGCCGACGAAAGGGGCTGGGGTTGTTCCTATACTACTCCTACGCCGCCGATTGGCGACATCCCTATTTCTACCCACGCGAAAGCGGCTGGCCTGCGGCCAGGCCGGCGTACGAGAAACCCGAACCGGCGTACAAGTTCCGCGAGGATGCCGATTTCAAACACTATATTGCCTTCGTCCACCGTCAGCTTCGCGAGCTGTTGACCCAATACGGCCCGGTCGCAGGGATCTGGCTCGACCCTATCATGGGCTACTACGCCCGGCCGGACCTGTTTCCTATCGACGAAACGTACGCACTGATCCGGTCGCTCCAGCCGGGCTGCCTGATCTCCTTCAAACAGGGCGCCAACGGCGACGAGGATTTCGTGGCGCCCGAACGCACGGCCGGTGTCCACAAGCAAGGCGGCCGGCTCGCACAGGAAGTCTGGCGAAAGAACCGCGGCAAGCCAGTCGAAATCTGCAACACGCTCCAGCCGAAGTGGTGGGGCTGTAATAGAGCCGCTGACGGTAAGCACAAAACCGCTGACGACGTGATGGAGATGTTGGCTCACGCGCGCGAACAGAATGCCAACCTCCTGCTCAACACCGGCCCGTTGCCCGACGGCTCGATCCATCCAGATGACGAGGCCACGCTCCGCGAAGTCGGCCGACGACTGCGACAGGCATGATTCAGGCGGGTACTCGTGTAACAGGGCATGATCCGCGCAAGCACCCCACGCGTGGACACTGAGTAATTGCGCCGTCTGGAGAACACGTACATGCGTATCGATAGCGAACACGACGACCGGCATCGTCGCCGGAAGCTGATCAAAATCGGCGCCAACGTCGTCCTGCTCGCCAGGTACGTGATGTTTCAGATCCATTATAAGAGGCGCGAGCTCATGCGACGCAGTCGATGGACTTGTGCAGCAGCGGGCTTCCTGCTCGTAGCGGGCACATGCGGGGCCGGGCCCAACGTTCTTGTTATCATGTCCGACGAGCACAACGCGGGCGTGCTGGGCTGTTACGGTAACCGCATCGTGCGGACGCCCAACCTGGACCGCCTCGCCCGGCGGGGGATCACGTTCGACGCCGCCTATAGTAACTCCCCCCTGTGCGTGCCGTGCCGACTATCGTTCACAGCCGGCAAGTACATCAGCCGGGTCGGCGCATGGAGCAACAGCTGCCGACTCCCCAGCGACGACTATCCCTCGATCGCCCGGATTATGACCGATGCTGGCTACGAATCGATGCTGTGCGGCAAAATGCACTACGACAAGACGCGCCGCCACGGTTTCAGGGAGATCGGCTTTGAGTCTCCAACGAACCAGCGCAGAAAAACCGGCGTCGGCAGACGACGCCACCCGAACGACCTGGCGCGAAAGAAGAATCGGATCTCCGGCCGATTCAAGCATTTCCATCCCGGCGACAGATCCAGTGTCTTGGATCACGACCGTCAAGTGACTGACGGCGTGGTGGAGCTCCTCCGGCAGCGCAAGCGATCCGACAAGCCGTTCTTTCTGATCGCCGGCTATCTGGCTCCGCACTTCCCTCTCATCGTTCCGCAGCGTTACTGGGACCCATATCGGGGCAAGGTGCCGATGCCCGTCCTCCCGAAGGGCCATTTGCAGTCGCTCCCGCTGAACTACAAACACCTGCGGGTGGGCTTTGATCTGATTAATGTTGATGCTGAGACGGTTCGAAAGGGACGCGAGCTGTATTACGGTCTGACCTCTTGGCTGGACAACGAGCTCGGGCGCGTGTTCGAGGCGCTTGCGGACAGCAAAGTTGCGGACAACACGGTCGTGATCTACACCACCGACCACGGCGAGAACATGGGCGAACACGGAATGTGGTGGAAGAACTGCATGTTCGAACACGCCGTTCGCGTACCGCTGATCATCTCCTGGCCTAAGCGATGGAAAGGCCGGCAGCGTCGGGCCGGTGCGTGTGCGCTGGTGGACGTGGTGCAGACGATCGCGGAGCTCGGCGGCGCGAAGGTCCCGGATGACTGGGACGGTGATTCACTTCGCGCGTGGATGGACGATCCGAAAGCGGCCTGGAAGGACATGGCGGTGAGCGAGTACTACGGTCACAACATTGCGTCAGGCTTCGCCATGCTGCGCAAGGGGCGTTACAAGTACGTTTACCACACGCCTCCCGATGAAAGCCATCCGGCTGAGCGCGAGCTGTACGATCTCCAGGCTGATCCGGGCGAGTTCAACAACCTGGCAAGCGATCCAGCCCATCGTACCCGCGTTGAGGAGATGCACGCCGCCCTGGTGACAGAGCTCGGCGAGGACCCGGACGTGACCGAGCAGCGTTGCCGTGCGGACTACGCGAAGGGCTACGCCGACCGGGAGTCGCCACCGCGCGGTACCGACGCCCGTCGGCGCGGAAGCTGACTACCCGTCCGGTCCTGCGCGCGCTACGATCTGCGAATGGCGCCATCATTCGCCAAGACGAACCCAGATTCAGACCAGTATCGGGCGGGAGGGTTTACCGAGAGCACATTGTGCCAAGCGTTCGCTAACAATCTCGCGACTGCAAGCCAATCGGTGGTGCTGTTCTCGCCATATCTGACAGAGCGGGAAGTTGACAACTGGATGAATCCTCTTCGGTGACCTGTCAAGAATCTGCATCTGCTGTTGGGGCAAAGGCGCTTTCCGTTTCTGTAGCATCTGCACATGCCTGTCACCTTTGGCCGACCCCTGCGCAGCTCGCAGGTCTGTCAAGCCTGGAGCGGCGCATTCTCGCGGCACACAGGCGAACGGTGGGAATAGCTCTTGTTTCCTCCATCGCCGGATACCCCTTCAATGAGGCCAGACATATGCGTTGGAACCGGCGCTCGGCTCGACAGGCCCTTCAGGCAGAGTCGAGTGCCACCGAAGCAGCTTCCTGGATAGATCCTTGATCACTTCAGGTCGTTGACCCGCCAGGTTATTCAACTCGCTCGGGTCGTTCGGAATGTCATACAGTTCCACACGACTGCGGTCGGGATTCAACAGCAGCTTCCAGTTGCCGTCACGAATCGCCAGCCTCGGGCTCTTGTGGAGAACGTGACCGTAGATCCGGAACCGCCACTCCCAAAAAATCGGCTTTGTCCGGGTGTGCGTCTTGCCGCGGAACGTCGCGGAAACATCCTCGCCATCGAGATTCAAACCCTCAGGTACCTGGACATCGGCCAGGCTGCAAACAGTCGGCAGGAAGTCGGCTGCGCTGAATGCTGTGTCGTTATCCACCCGTCCGGCGGGTGTGCCCTTCGGCCAGCGGAGAATGAACGGCACACGAATGCCGCCCTCGTACAGACTGCGCTTGCGCCCGCGAAACGGACCGGCACTGCCGACGCCACTGTGAGTCGCGTTGAGGATGTTAATGTCCTCCGGCCCATTGTCTGACGAGAAGATGACAATCGTGTTGTCCGCCAGACCCAACTCGTCAAGCTTCTGCATCAATCGCCCGATCTGCTCATCTGCTGAGCTGGCCGAGGCATAGTAGATCTGAAGGGCTCCCTTGTACGGCACACCTCTGGGACCCAGCCGAACGTAAGGCTTCATCTGCTCCTCGGTCGGATGCAGCGTGGCGTGCGTCAACAGCAGCCAGGCTTGCACATAGAACGGCCGATCCCGGTTGGCCTCAATGAACCGAATCGTTTCATCGACGATCAACTCGGTGGAACGAGCGCGGAAATACGAAGCTTTCGTATCCCAGGAAGGGCCGCCGCCGTTAACGCATCGTGACACGTCGAGACCATAGGCCATCGGTTCGGGCGCGCCCTTGCCGCCGCCGAGGTGCCACTTGCCGAAATGCGCAGTCGCATACCCGGCCTTCTGCAGCAGTCTGGCGACGGTCGCGACGTTCGGATCGAGGTAGTTGGGCATACCCCGGTCCGCGTTCTGCTTCGGCGTCGATAGATGGCCGTGGATCCGATGTCGCGCGGGGAAATGACCGGTCATGAACGCTGCCCGGCTCGGCGAACACACGCCGGAACAAACGTAGAACTGTGTGAACAACGTTCCCTGCCGCGCGAGTTTGTCGAGACTCGGCGTCCTCAGCCGATCGTGGCCGTAACATCCCAAATCGCCCCAACCCCAATCATCTGCCAGGATAAAGACGAAGTTGGGCCGCTTGCCGTCCGCGCGTTCGTCGCCGGCGATCGCGCTGCCGACGGGCCCAAGCAGCATGGCGAGCAGCACGGCGGGTACTGCCGTAACGATTCTGACCGAGCCCGGCCTTGTCGGCGGTACTGTGATTGTCTTCATGGCTTGATGCTCCAACTCACGCTTCTCACCACGCGGCGCCTCGAGGTCCTCATCTTTGTGAGCAGCCGTGCTGCTCCTCGAGTGGCCACTTGCTTGGCCAATTCATGCATAGAAAGCAGTCATGCTTTCGCGCACAGGAGTTACCCCTTCGCAGCTCCAGCCGGACAACTCCCAACCTAGCATACAGGCACTCGTCAGAAAAGCGTGAAGTTTCCAAGCCTGTCGGCCGGCAGGTGCAACAGAAGGAGCGGTGTCACCCGGCTTCATCCGTACTGCGGACCTCTCCGGCACCCGATCACATTCTACGTCGGAGGCTTCAGCAGCTTTGCTACCTGCATTATTGCTCCGATCGCTACCGGCACGCTCACCGTGACAGGCTCAGAAGCCATCCGCCTGAAACAGCGTAATCACTCAGTAGTGCTCGGAATCATGTGAACCCCTGAAACGTCCACGTGCGATGATCGTACTTGAGATGTCTTCGTGAAAGAGAATCTGCCGCTTATCTCTCAGAGAAAGGGCCTCGCTCCACCGGGTTCTCGTCAATATCCCGCTCGGCATCGAAGCCGCGCATGGGCCACGAGTCCGTCTTACACGGTGCCCCGCCCAGGTGCTCGGCCTTGTCCTTCTGGAAGTTACAGCGTGCGAGCTGCCTAAGCACATGTCCTGCAGCCGTGCGCGCATGACGGCACACAAATGGCCGACCCGGGAAGTTCATCCTTCCCGGGTCGCCGCGAGTTGCGCTGCCATCGGGGAACGCGACGCTCAGGGCGGGTCGTACCAAGTCAACGTCAGCACGTAGTAGCTCATCGAGTACGCTTGGTATTCGTTCACCGCGACCGCGAACCACTGTACGTCCCGCTGCCGCTTGCGCGCTACGCTCTTCCGAGGGCCCTTCACGGAAGACATGAATCCCTGGCGTCACGGCCCGTTCATCAGGTTCTGGATTTCAGGTTGCGTCAGCGCCCGGCTGTAAACCCGCCAGTCGTCCAGCAAGCCGTCGAAGTAGCGGATCACGCCCTCATTCTTCGCGTTCGCCCGGAGCATAAAGGGGGCCGTCCAGTTGTAGATCTGACTGAAACTCACCGACCGCGTGCCGTCCGGCTGGGCGTCGAGATAGAGCGTCATCGTCTGTGCGGCCGCGTCGAACACGCCCGCTACGTGGTACCACCTGCCCGAGGAGAGCGCCGTGTCTCCAATCAACCTATACGACGGAGCAAACGTCCCATCCGGCGAAACAGTCATGATCCGGCGAATACTGCGTCGCCAACACCGGATACAGGTCGAGCAGACGTGCCGTCTCCATCACACTATTGAGAAACTGACCATCAAACGCCCAGAAATGCCATGTTTGCGCTGCTTCCGGGTCAGCACCTCGAAGAACCAGAGCGAAAAACGCAGCACGGGCACCGCGCAGTGTGGCAGCTACGAGGTGCGCTTGATAACCCATTTCCTTGGCCGCCTTGCGCACGCGCGCAACCGTTGCCGGCCTGAACCGCGAAACGACCTCCTCACGGTTACCCAAGATGAGCGACGCCGTTGCGCGCGACACGCCGGCGCGGTCGGCGATCGCCTGAAGCGTCGGCCGGCTTGGTTTCTTCTTGCTGTGGCCAGGCATCCCTTTACTCCCTTGGGCGCCCAGACATGTCCGCCCGGCCCCGGGGCAATAATTGTAGCTCCATTCTCGTATTAAGCGAGTGTCCCGTCGGGACGGCCAAGAAAACGTCGCCCCACTTCGGAGCTCGGACTTGCGGATCGTGATGCGCATCGAAAAGGGGGCCGCCGCAGCGAGTCTGTATCCTTTGGCTGGGCACGCCCGGGAAGTCGCCGAGGGATGCAACGGGGGCAATATCCGGGAACACCGGGCCTCGACAGGCGTCTATAGAAACCGGCGCGCCTCTCGATCGCCGGAGAGGCCCGCGGCAATGGCGCGAGCGGGCTAGCCGTCGGCCATGGCTCAGAGACCGGAACGCCAACGGATTCACGATCGACGTTTCATCGTTCCCCATCGCTTGCCACAAGGGAGCCGAAGAATGAGGCAGACAAACACCCTGTTCCTGGGTTTGGTCTTCGCAATCGCTTGCTGCCACCCAGCTTGGGCTTGGGTCGAAGCACGCGCCTTATCCAAGAATGAGACGCCCTCGCACGGTTTCTGGCCACCGGGGCTGCGGGAGCTAGCCAGCCGCCCGGGGCGGGTACATGGAACATACTTCATCGCGCACACCTGGCACAAAGGGTTCGAGCGGTGCCACTTCTACTTCGCCGGCGACAGCCAAGCCTTCAACTGCTTTGTCAACGATTACGCAGCGCTGCGGCAGGGAGACTTCTCCAAGGACTCGCCCCTCCTCCTGATCCTGCACCCCGGCAAGGGCGAGGTCCAACCGCTGCTGGCGGGTGACAAGGCAACTCCCTCTCCCGATTTCGACTGGAAGCTCAGCGTATTCGGTCTGGACGTTCGTTCCGAGACACCTCGCGCTCGCGTGGAGCTGGAGGTGTGGGTTAACGACCGGATGCCTCTCGACCGGCTGGAGGTTCCGCAGGACATCCAGATCAAGGCGATCGCGCCGTTTGACAGCTTCGTGAGGCAACACGAGAGCAAGCGACTCAAGGGCAACGCTCCGGCCCTGCACCACCGGGTAACTGAACTCCGTCGCGAGCTGGACAAGGCCCAACGCGAGCTTGATGCGGCCAAGGCAGCGGTCGCCACCGCGCCGGCGAAACTCAAGACGTCGGCGCCCGACAGTATGCAGGCGCCTGCTTCGTCGCAGGGCGTCGCCTTAGAGACGGCTCCCAAGTCCGACGAGGGCCGACGAATCTGGGGGCGAGTAACCGACAAGGACGGCAAGCCGCTCGCAGGAGCCGGAATCTCAGCTTGGTCGCCGGCGGCTGGAGGCTTGCGGGACCCGGCAAAGACCCTCGGCCATACCGACGAGCTCGGCCGCTTTGATCTGGCGGTTGAATTCGGCCGGGTTCGCTACCACGTGTGGATAACCAAAGCCGGCTACGCCTGGGCAACCGTTGATGTTCTCGCCGGCCAAGAGGATCCGATCCGGGTCTGCCTTGAACCGCACCCGCGTCACACCTTGCAGGGGACCATCAGACGGCCCGAAAACGGGAACCCTGTTCCTGACGCCCTCGTCGTTCTGATTCCCGAGCGCGGAGAACGACGCGAGGTCCGCACGAACGAGTCGGGGCAATTCGAGATCGCGGACCTGTCGAAGTCCATCGGACAGGGGGTGATCTACGCCGCGGCAGACGGTCTCATCTCGCCCTTCCAGATCGTCAAAGGACACGATCGGGAAGTCAGCCTTGAGCTCGGCCAGCCGAGCAGCCTGGAGGGGCAAATCGTCGAGCAAGGTAGCGGCCGGGGGGCGAGCGACTGTCAAGTAATTCTAAGGACGCTTGTCTGGAGCAGTTTACCCCTCAAGACAAGGTCCGGGCACGACGGTAAGTACAGTTTCACGGGCATTCCACCTGGCCGGTACCAAGTCAGGGCCTCCCGTGACGACCTCTACCAAGTCTACGAAGCGGGTGTCAACAGGCCGTACCTGCGACTGGAAGCGGGAAAGTCTGGGACCCACTCAATCGAATTGCGGCGAAAGACTAGGGTGGAGGGCCGCGTTCTTACAGTGGATGGCCAACCCGCAGGCGGCGTCGCCGTCAGTGTGCCCGCCGGGCACAGCATGCATGGTGGGAAGCTCTGGTCGCTGACACGAACTGATCCTCAAGGCCGTTTCTCGCTGTTGGCCGCTGTGGTGCATCGCGAGTATGTCTTCGCGTTTTTGCCGCGCCTCGGCTGCGGGCACGCCACGATCCAGGCCGGCGAGGAAACGCCCAACAAGGTGACGATCAAGCTCTCGGGCGGCATGCGTGTCCGCGGGATCGTGACGGACGAGAAACGCAAGCCGGTAGAATGTGTACGCGTCAGCGGCAGTCCCGGAGGTCGGCGCGGCATCGATGTCACCAATAAGCAAGGCCGCTTCGATCTCGGCTGGATCCGACTCACGGTCGAACCGGGTCAGGATCAGCCGATCTACTTCCGCTGCCCGCGGCCGCACCGGGGAGATCCGCCCTTTGTCCAGCTTGTTGGACACGCAGCCCAACAGGCCCGAGAGCCCGCGCCCGGCGAGCGGTTCTTCCTGGACAAGAAGGTTCTCGTCCGAGCGGAACCCGGTGGCCACGCGGATCTCTTCGTCAAGCTGCAGCCGACGCAGCTCGTGACTCTCACCGGCCAGGTCCGGGACGCGGTGCGCCGGCTCGTTCCCGGTGCACACGTGATTCTCTTCGCGGGCAATGCCCATCCCACAAGCTGGAAAGACGACCTGCATCCGATGCGACTGGTCGGCAGCAGCATAGCCAGATTCGTTGAGGAGACTAATGCGCCGCTGATCCGCACGGTGAGCGACGCGGATGGACGATGGGCAATATGGACCGTCCGCGAGACGAAGGAGAGCCTAGAGGTAGCCTTCTCGGATCGGCAGGTGGAGTTCGGGGTCTATTCCGTTGGCGCGGAAGGCCCCGACGGCGGAGCCGTTCTGGTCCGCGGGGTCAGGCTTGAGGAGGGACGATCGACGATAGAGATCGACCTGCCGTTAGGTCACCCTCTGCCCAAGAGGGCTCGTTGAATCGGCGGTGAGTTCCACGCGGCTCGTCTGCCTTTGAAGCTCTGGGGGACGCGCGTGACGAACACCGGCTCGGCGCATCTGACAGGCAGCTAGTGGAGACCGAGAATGGTCGAGTGGCTTGCTGAGACCGGGATCTATCTGATCGGTCTGGGAGTGATCTTCCTTTGCGGATCGGGCCTGGCCTTGTGGGGTCTTTTCGGCGACCGGAGCAACGGCCGCGCCCGATGCCCAAAGTGCTGGTACGACATGCGAGGCCGTCGAGCGGGCCGGGAAGGCTTGGTCTGCCCTGAGTGCGGGTACGACGCGCGAAAGGAGCGTCGGCTGTACAAAGACCGCCGTCGCTGGCGGGCGATTGTGCCAGGACTGGCTCTTACCTTTCCCTGCGCCTACCTGCTCAGCATCGTTGCCGGTCGGTACTGGCAGCAACCGGCAGTCCGAGCTTTCGATACGGGTCCAGGTAGCTCGATCCCGGTTGCTCCCATTGACGTTCAGCCCGTAGGTCCGGAGTGGCTGATTGGCCGCTTGCCTCCGGGGTTTGCTAAGTACTTTGATCGCGGCGTGGGACTTTATCTACCACGGGGCCTAGTCTCCGCTGAGGACCAGAGCCACCTTCGCAGGCTAACAGATCTCCGAAAGCTCTGGCTGTCCAGCGCAAGTGTGGATGACACCACGCTGGTTCATCTGGAGACGCTGACGAGATTGGAGTCGCTCGACCTTGGGCATACGAAGGTAACAGACGCCGGCCGTTTCATTGATCAGAATGGCCTCGGCTTAGTCCGTCTCGAACGCCTGAGAGCTCTGAAGGATCTTGGTCTGCAGGCGACGAACGTGACGGACGCGGGCTTGATTCATCTGAAAAGTCTGAAGGATCTTCAAGCTTTGGATCTGGCGCGCACCGCCGTGACAGACGCAGGCCTGGCCCATATCAGGAGATTAGCAAAGCTGAAGCGGCTGAACCTCTACCGCACGAAGGTGACGGGCGCAAGCCTGGCTCGTCTGAAGGGGCTGGCGAATCTCGAATCGCTCACCTTGTCGGGCAAAGGTGTAACCGATGCTGGCCTGGCTCACCTTTCCGGCCTCACGAAGCTG
>CAYGAN010000168.1:0-558 GCA_964347585.1 uncultured Planctomycetales bacterium
GCGGAGACCCGAGCGAGATCATCCGGTCGCAACTACCGCTGCCGGAAGGGGGCCGAGTTTCGTTGCCATGTGTCTCTCTTCGAGCGCAGCGGGAGTTGACGAAGCTCTATCATTCGACACAGGACCCAGCGGTTCGTAAAGCCATCGAAGGGGGCTTCGATACCCTCGGCATTGCCCAGGGTGTCCCTCCACCACCAGCAAGTACGGATTGACTGTGCCGGCTGGCGCTGGCTCCGCGCGGGTGCCCCATCCACGCAAGGCGTGGGTGGGGGACGGATCAGGGGCGAGAAAGGCTGAAGGCTGAAGGCTCAAGGCTAAAGGCCGAACGAAGGGCGCGCCTGGGTTGGCTGACGAAGTCCGTCCCCCGCCCTTCGCGCACTCACGACGGAGGGGTCACGCTCTTCCGCGCCAAGTGGCCTGCGCGGTGATCCCCTGCACTTGCCATCACATCTGCAGTGACAGCCCGTTGCCGGTCGTTTCGTCGGTGGTAGATTTGGCCTAGAATCGCCCCGTCATGTCGACCGGGCGGCGGGCGTACCGTGCGGAGCGCGTCGGACG
>CAYGAN010000168.1:568-9285 GCA_964347585.1 uncultured Planctomycetales bacterium
ATCGCCTCGACGAGCTTCGACGGTGGGAGCGGTAGCCACTCCATCCCGGCGAGGCAGATCTTGGTGGAACCGTTGTCCCGCTGGCGGTACTGCTGGCGTTCGTTGTGGCCGTCCAGAAGTTCTACTTCGCTCAGCCGCCTGAGTACGTCGGGCTGGCCAACTTCCGAAACGTCTATCACGATCCGCTGACGCTGACGACGTTCGGCAACACGTTCTACTACGCGGTGCTGGCGCTGGGGCTGACCTTTCTGCCGCCGATCATCATCTCCATCATGCTCATGGAGATGTCGCCTCGGGTGATCCGGATCATGATGATCCTGTGGTTCATTCCGGTGGCGAACACGGCCGGCATTGTGATCTGGAAGTACTTCTACAATCCGGAACTCGGGCTGTTTAATCAAATCCTGGACGCGCTGTTCGGGGTTCGGCTCGAATGGCTGAACGACGCGCGGATCGCGATGCTGTGTCTGGTTCTGCCCGGGCTGATCCTGTTCGGCCCGAGCCTGATCTACATTGCCGTGCTGCGCGCGATCCCCCAGGACTATTACGAGGCGGCGGAGCTGGACGGGGCGGGCTTCTGGCGGAAGCTTTGGCACGTGACGCTGCCTCGCCTCCGGCCGGTGATCGCGATGATGCTGATCTTTTCGGTGATCATGACGCTGCAGGTATTCGATCAGCCTTTCATCATGACCGGCGGCGGGCCGGGCGACGCGACGCGCACGGTCGGTCTGTACATCTACCAGATCGCCTTCGAGCAGCTCGACTTCGGAAAAGCCACCGCGCTGGCTGTGGTCTTCTTCTTCGTGATTATGTTCTTCGTGATCTGTCAGCGGACGTTCTTTAGGGAAGACCCGGACGTATGACCGCCAGAGGCCAACATTCGCCGCCGTCTAAGCCCGAGCTGTGTCGAGCGGCTCGCCTCGGAGAGTTGCGATGCCGCTGATCATGGAAGTCGGCCGGGGCCATCGCCGCACGCGCGCACTGATGCTGTTCATCACGTCGGTGCTGGTGGTGGGGGTCGTGCTGCATCTGTTCCCGGTCTGGTGGATGATCAGCGCGTCGCTCAAGCCCACGCAGGAGATCTTCCAAGACCCGGGCCGCCTCTGGCCGAAGCAGCCGTCCGTTGCCAGCTATGAGCTCGTCTTCAAAGCCGGCAGCGGCGATCGAGTCTTCAAGTATCCCATGCGCGTTTACATCGCAAACTCGCTGCTGATCGCCTGCTCGACCGTGGCTTTGCAGATTCCGATCACGATGCTGCTGGCCTACGCGGTCTGCAAGCTCCATCGCGGCTGGACACAGAGGTTAATGTTCTACTTCGCGATCGGCACGCTCATGATCCCCGGCGAGATCAGTACGATCCCGCGGTTCTTGCTGCTGAGCCATTTCCCCTGGCCGACGCGCAACATTCCGGACATCCCGTTTACCGACGTGCCGATGCCGTCGGTGAGTTTCATCGGTACATACCTCGGCGTGATCCTGCCGGCGTGTTTTAACGCGTTCAATTTCCTGCTGTTCAAGGGGTTCTTCGATACGCTACCACGTGAGTTGTTCGAGTCGGCCCGGATCGACGGGGCGTCGGAATGGCGGATCGTCCGGTCCCTGGTCACGCCGATCGCTTACCCCGTCCTGGTGGTGACGACGTACTTTTCGTTCATGGCAGCCTGGAACTCGTTCCTGACGCCTTACATCATTTTGATGAGCCGGCAGGAAAAGTGGCCGCTGTGCGTCGTGCTGTATAAACTTTCGCAGTTCCTGACCGGCTGGAACGTGCCCGAGACGGCGGCGGCCAATCCTGAGCAGCTGGAGATGATGCGGCAGGGGATCGGCTTTAACGCGCTGATGGCGTTGTCGATCATCGAGACGCTGCCTCTGTTCATCCTGTTCATCATCTTCCGCGAACAGATCATGAAGGGCGTGCGTCTGCAAGGGCTGAAGTGACCGTCTTGGGGGGCGCCGGCATGGGCCGAGCAGCGCGCGAATCTCTCATGGGCGGGCGCCGCGGCGCGGTTGCTGGTTGGGTGGTTGCGATGCCGGCGGGCGTCCACTCGGCGCGGATTCCGTCCGGCAGCGGCACAGCCTCGCGGGCCCGACGACCCAGGAATCGCGCGGGCACACGCGGGTCCCTGCAGAAGATCATCTCGCCCGGTCGCACCAGTAGAGCATTGATCGCGTCCAGGTCGGGCTTCGCGCCGCCTTCGGGGAACCAGCCCTTGTACCGAAGCAGCTTGACCTTCGAGTGATGGCGCAGCTTCTCAGCATTGCCGGCATTGACCTCCACGATATGGTCCCACACGTCGGCGGCGTTGAGCATCTTTTCGATCTCGTCCTGCAGGCCGGCCTCCTTGACGTCCAAGTGAATGAGCATCGCGCGCTGCCGCGCCAGGACGAGAAACGCGGCCAAGGTCGGCGTGCGAGTCTGACGGGTCGCCGTGCCATAGATGCGCTTCAGCCCGAGCTTGAGCAGCTCATAGTAAGTAAGCCGACTAACCTTGCCCGCGCCGTTGGTCATTCGATCGAGCGTGCCATCATGAAACAGGTACAGCACGCCGTCCTTGCTCCGGCGAATGTCGATCTCCACGCCGTCGGCGCCGTGGTCCATAGCCGCCGCGTACGCTTCCAGGGTGTTCTCCGGGGCTAACTTGCTCGCGCCGCGATGGACCATAAGGGGCTTTGCCTTGCGGCGCCGGGCCACCTTGCCGCATCGAGCGGCGCGGGCCTGAGGGGACTCCGGCGGGACCTTACGAATATAGCCCAGGACGCTCACACCCGCGCCCTCTTCGTCGGCTTGCGCGGAACCCATCGCCAGCAGTCCGAGAAGAGGTGCCATCCCCACCGTGGTCGAGAACAGCGTAGTGGAAACACTCTTCATGAGGGCGTTCTCCTGGTTTCCGTCAAGCGCACCGAGTGACCCGGTCCGCCGAGCCGACAAGGCCTAGCGGGCGGCCGTCGTTGCGGCGGGTCGCGACGTCGGCGGCGGGGCGAGGAGCTCAGCCAGGACGAGGGTTTTCGTGAAGCTCTTGCCGTCACGCTCGAAGGTCATCTCGACCCTTGTGCCAGCCGGGGCCAGCAGCGCGCGAAGCGGAGGCAGCATGCCTGATCGGTCGATCGGCTGGGCGTTGATCGCCATGAGCACATCGTCTTGGCGGATACCGGCGCGGTCTGCGGGGCTGCCCTCGACGATCCGCCAGACGACGTATCGCTGCCGCTGCGCGTCCGGCCGGCAGAGCAAGCCGCTGCGGTTGTAGGCTTGCGGCTCGTCGAACGCACTGCTGGGACGAAGCCAGAGCGTCAAGTTGGCCAGATCCACAACCAGGTCGAATCGTTTCCACAGGTCGATGCCGGCGACGGCGTCAACCTCGCGTGCCGGCAGGAGGCTCCGAGCGGTGCCGACCTGGATAAGGAGTTGGCGGCAGCGGAACGGCCCGACGGTCAGGGGCGGGCACCTTGCCTCCAGCGAGACGCCGATCCCGCCGATTGCCGAACTGCCTACGTAAATGAATTGGCCGAGCTTGTGCGAGCGCCCGAGCCAGCGCCACACGTGCTGACGAACGGCAAAGCCGCTGGTGGCGGTGTCGAACAGGCACCGGATGGAGCCAAAGCCCTCCAACTGACACGGCACACTGTAGCTGGACCGATGGCGTTCCAGTTTCATGGCGGCGAACTGATCGGGCGGTTCGGCGGGAGGCTTGGTCAGGAAGGTCAGGCGGCGCTCGGCCCATTGAATGGCGAACGGCTTGCCCGCCAGGAAGTTCAAGCCCACGGCGCCGTCGATCGCGTCGCGTAGTCCTTCGGGCACCTCGATGACGACCAGGTTTCCGCGCGCGCGGACCTTCGAACCGATGTGCCAATCAAGCGGGTCGGTCAGCCGCATCTCCATCCCGCCGAACGGTCCGCTGATCCGCCGCCAGGGCTTGCTGGCCAGACCGAGTTGCTCAGCTTTGCCCTTACCCAGCCAGCTTCTCGCCGAGTTCGTGTCCAGCATCATCCGAACGTTCTGCCCGCCGATCCGCACCGGGAGCAGGATGTGGCTGAATTCGCTGAGCTCGATGGCGACAGTTTGATCGCCGCCCGGTAGATCGATCTCGACGGGGGGCGCCTCGTCGGCGTCCCGCGCAGAGCCTTGAGCGCGGGCGGCCCGGTGCGGCGGAGCAAACGTTAAGAGCGCTGCCCCGATCAGCACACTGGCGTACGTGAATGAGCAACTCGTCACGGCACGGAGTGTACCGATCGCACAGCCGAGATGCCAGGCTCGGCCCGGGCGAGCGCCCGCCGGCGCGGACAAGAACCCGTGCGGCGCTGGGCGCAGCGGGCGAACTCAATGAGAAGCCCCCCGCCGAAGGCACAGCGTCAGGCGGCGAGGGCTCCGAACGATTCGCGCCGTTGGCCTTGGGTATCACCCCTCGGTCGGCTGAGGTGCTCCGGGGCTCGGCTCGCCGGCCTTGGCCGGCATCTGAACCGTCTCGGCCTGTAAGCCCACCTTGGCCAGGATTGCGTACACCACGAACCCGACGACGAACGAGTACACGGCTGTCGGATGCCAGTCGGGCAGGATCTCCGAGCCGAGCAGGCTGGTGACCATCCCGTTGTTCGAGATCCCCACGAGAAAACCGAGCACCCACGCCATGTAGCCGGGAATGCTCACGCCCTCGCGTGGGCCGGCCCATTTCCTGCCGGAAATGAGATACTCCGCCACCATGGCCCCGCAGATCGGTCCGAACGATGCACCAATCAATCCGAAAAACGCCACCAGGTTCCCGGCGATCCCGAGTGCGGCGAGAATAATGCCGATTGTCGCGCCTCCGAGCGTCCAGACCAGCCGCGAGACCGAGGGGATCATCGTCGAAAGGCTGTTGCCGATGATGAACGAGCAGAAGCACGCCGGCGCCATCGAACCAATCGCGAAGAGCAGGAACATGATCTTCGCCAGCGCCGGGCTCACCGTGCTGAGCGAGCCGGCGAACGAGAACGTCTCGAGCTCCGGGTCTATCCCGTGTGCGCCCGCGACGGCGAGGATGGCCAGACCGCCCGCAACGAGAATGGCCAGGCCGATGCCCGTCAAGCCGCCCAGACTCACGTCGCGCTCGTTGCGGCTGTTCATGCCGAAGTCCACGCCTGCGGCGCCGGCCGTTGCGAAGAAGCCGATGACCAACTGGATCATCAGACACGCCCCTGCCAGGGCGCTCAGGTCTTCGCCCTTGGGCTCGAACTCGCCGATCCCGGACGCGCCACCGATGGCGGCGACAATCAGCATGATTAGCGGCACGATGGGGAAGAATTGTGAGACCTTGGCAACGTACTGGATGCCGAGCGCGCCCATCGTCGCGAAGACGTAGCCCCACGCGATCGCCACGATCACGAACAACAGGCTGAAGCCGCGGTCCGCCTCGCTCGGATCGAAGATCGTCATCGGATGTTGGACGCCGCACGCCTGCAGGACCAGCTTCGTGGCGTAGAACGTCGCCACGCTGTACCAGCCGATCTGGAGCAGGCCCATGAATATGCCCGGGAACAAGTACCCTCCCTTTGTGCCGAACGTCGAACTGCCCACCACGTACAGGGGGTAGCCGGTTCGCATCCCCAGCAGGCCGAAGACATAGTAGAACAGAAAATGGCTGATCAGAGCGGCGAGCACCAAGCCGATCAGGGCCGCCCCCAGGCCGCCCAGTTTCAGCGTATTGCCCAGCACGTCGTAGAACGCGATCCACAGAAAGATGCCCGCGTACGAGGGGGCGATGTTCATGTACCACGGGGCCCGCTTCTCAGCCGGGTTCGGCCGCGCGGACGCCAGATAGCTGGGGAGGCTTTGGTTCGCCATCGTGTTCTCCTGCCCTTCGGCGGTCAATGCTCTGGGCGATGCCGCCAGTGCGGCGAACGGTATGCGCCAGACCTCTCCGGTCGGACCGCGCTGCGACCGGAATCAAGGCCCATACGGTGGAGGTACCTGGGTATCTTAACACTGAACGCAACGGGTGCCAGGACAAAAAGGCCCTGCACGCTGGGAGCACCGCCGCCTGCGCGGAGCGCCAGGTCCGGCGCACGTCAAGAGAAAACCGACGGCTGAGCGAGTCTGACCGACCGAGGGCGCTCTCGCGGGGGTGACCCGGACCGATTGTCGCTTGTCCTTCGGGGGATGATCTGGTCTGCTAACGCGTCCTCATCTCTGAGGAGCACGGATGTCGCTGGAGCTGTCACAGACCGAGCCGGCCGGACGCGCATCAGCGGCTCTCATCCGTTCGCCGGGCGACCGGACGCTCGCCGGGCTGTGCTGCTTGGTCGGGTTGGGGGTCTCGTTTCTGCTGGCGGCCTGTTCGGACGGCATACACCAGGACGACGATCTGACGCATTGGCTGTTCGCCAAGTGGGCGTGGCGGAGCCCGGCGTACCTCGTGAACGAATGGGGTCGCCCGGGCTTTACTCTCCTGCAGGTCCTGCCGGCGCAGGCCGGTTGGTTGGCCAGTCGGTGTCTGTCCGGCGTTCTGTCCGCTCTGGCAGCGTGGGCGGCGTTCCGATGCGCCCGGCACCTCGGCCTGCCGATGGCCTGGCTGGCGGCGCCGCTGACGTTCGCCCAGCCGTTCTTCCTGACGCTGTCGTACACCACCCTGACTGAGACCGTCTGCGCGTTCTATCTGATCGTTTCGCTCTGGCTTCTCTACGAGCGCCGTTTGGTGCTGGCGGCGGTGGTGTTCTCACTGGTCCTGGTGACCCGACACGAATCGGTCGTCCTGCTGCCGTTATGGATCATCGCGCTTTACCGGGCCGGCGCGCGGTGGCCCGCGTATCCGGCACTGCTTTGGGCACCCATGCTACACAACGTGGTGACCGTGGTCTGGCTGGGGCGTCTGCCGATCCGCGTGTTCTTGGACACCGCCCCGACGGTCCCCTATGCGGCCGGCACGCCGCTAACCTTTCTGGTTAACAGCCTAGCGTGTAGCAGCCCGGCCATCATCGCCGCCGCCGTCGTCGGCATGCCAGGCGTGTTTCGCCGGCCGAGCGGATGGATCGTGCCGAGCGCTGTGGCGGTCTTCGCGGGCGCGCAGACAGTCTTGCACACCAGCTCGGCGTACGGGACGGCCGGCTACATCCGGTTCCTCGTCTGCGTCGTGCCGCTGCTGTCTGTCTGTGCGGTGGCCGGCCTGGGCGCGATGGTTAGCTCTGACTCAACGCGCCCGCGCGCGATGCTTTGTTTTGGCGCGGTTGTGACAGCCCTTTGGCTGTCGTTCGAACTTGAGAACCACCTGCGCGACATCTGGTGGCACCGGCTGGAGATCTGGGCGATGCGCGTGCTCGTGCCGATCGCAGCCGGGCTGTGCATCTGGCTCGCCGTCTCCAACCGCCCGGGCAGCCGCCCGAGGCGAGTACGGCTGTGGCTGGTCCCAGGCATTGGCGCTGCGACGCTGATCGCCCAGCTCAGCGTCCAGGTCGAGCCGCTGCGACTGGGGCACAGGCAGCTTGCAGCCGAGGAGGCAGCCTGCTGGCTAAAGCGCGCCGGCTGCCACCGTGCGATGGTGCTCGCCGCCACACCTTGGATAGACTACTTCTGGCCCGCACATCGGCCACCCGACAGTCCGTGGCTCTGCGATCAGCTTCCCGAGGCGCCACCCGGGGCCATCCTGGTCTGGGACGAGCGCCACTGCGCTCGCGCCGGGATGAGGGTCTCGCCGAACGAGTTGGCTGCCAGCGGGCGGTATCGCCCGTTGTGGTCCGCGACGCCTACACCCAGGAACGAACCGCCAATCCGGGTATTCGAGAAGCTACGGTGAGCGGCATCGCCGGACCTGATCGATCCTCGTTACGCAGCTCGGCAGGAGTTTCAAGACGCCGGTCGGGCTCCACCCGTCGCCATCACATAACGGGCCGAAGCCGCCCGGCTCGCCTGTTCTTGACACCCGTGCGCCCGGGGATATACTTTGCGAGTGTCGGTGACCATACGTGCGGGGAAACACCCGTTCCCATTCCGAACACGGTAGTGAAGTCCGCACGGCCGATGGTAGTCCTTCGGGGCGAGAGTAGGTGATCGCCGACACTGATGAAAAGCCCCGCCGGAAGACGGGGCTTTTCGTTCGCCGGGAAAGGCAAGAGTAGCTGACCGCAGGGAACCAGCCCGGATGAGGTCGTCCAGCGCACGGACGAAGATTCTATTGCAGTCTGCTATGAACACGCCGTGACGAAAGCCCGGACTAGAGATTCGTGAGGGTAATGCGTTTTCCTCTGGCCGCGGAGGCGTACACTGCCGCTACGATGCGGCTGGCCCTGAGTCCGTCCTCTGCCGAGACGCAGGGCTGCCTTCGCTGACGCACGCACGCAAGGAAGTGACGAATCTGACCGGTGAAGCGGTCCGGATGCGCGGAGCAATCCACCGGAATCCACTCTTTCCCACCGGCGGGCCTGTAGGCCAGGTCCGGGAAGCCCTCGTTCCAGTAGCTGACGATTGCGGTTCCCTTGCTTCCGAACCATTCGACCCAATTGCCGCAGACCTTCAGCGAGTAGCTGGCCGTGATCTCGCCGAACGATTTGCCCGCCACGTCCAGATGAATCATGCCGAAGTCTTCCACGGGCACCTTTTGCAGGACATTGCCGGCGCAGGCTGTGGCGGACACCGGGAGGCAGGCCGCTCGACAGTTGCCGGTACAGGTTTTCCGGATCGGCGTTTTCGTCTATGGGCACCCAATAGGGTCGAGGGTCAGGATTGCCTTCTTGCTATTTTAGGTTTCCTGCCC
>CAYGAN010000168.1:9295-10156 GCA_964347585.1 uncultured Planctomycetales bacterium
AATCGATGGAATGGCAGGCGTGGTCGATCAGGCAGCCACCGCCGGATAGCGCCGGCTCGCTGCGATGATTCCCCCTGAGCGGGAGGAATCCGCCGAAGATGTTGCGGAACAGAGTCGGCTTGCCGAGCGTGTCTTTCCTGATCAGCTTCCTGAGCTCGATGATGGCCGGGTGAAACCGGTGGCAGAAGGCTGTCATGAACAGTGCCCGGCGTCTCTTGACCGCAACGGCCAACTTTGAGGCAGCCGCCGCCGTCGCCTCAATCGGCTTCTCGCAGAGGATCGGAACGCCGGCGGCAAGGAACGGCCTGCAGCATTCCAGATGCGCAGCAGGAGGCGAACAGATGCTGACCGCCTTGAGCGCGTCGTCGCTAGCCATCTCCTCGACCGACCGGGCCACGCGGGCCCCGGTCTCATCCGCCAGCGACTTCGCCGCCTTAGCCACGACGTCATAGACGGAAACGATCTCCGCACCGCTGGCGTTCCGGTAGCCAGCCACATGCGCCCGGGCGATCGCGCCGCACCCGACGATCCCGATTCGCAACGTCTTCTTCATGAGGCATCACTCCGCCCGCAATCAGCCCGGCCGTTCATCCCTACAAAGCATCAGGCACAATAGCTTACTCTCGATTGGCCGAAGGCGGCCAGCCCCCCGCTGGGCCGAGAAGGACCGGCAGGTCCGAGCACCCGTCCGACGAGGCGTCTATCAGACACCAAGACTGCCGCTCCCTCACGGTCGCCGCTCACATTCCTCGCTAGACCGAGAATACATTCTCCGTCCGGGCGTGCCCCATCCTCGCGGAGCGAGGGCACGATAGGCCGATCTCGTGGGCGTGTCAGGGGCGGAACTGGCCGGTGGCGCGA
>CAYGAN010000169.1:0-10146 GCA_964347585.1 uncultured Planctomycetales bacterium
CTGCTGCCGGCGGACCTGATCGGCACGTTGGTCTATCAGCCTCAGAGCGGGACGTTCACCGTCAAGAAGGGTCCGATCTTCAGCAACATCATCCTCGCCGACGAGGTCAACCGCGCGCCAGCCAAGGTCCAGAGCGCGCTACTGGAGGTGATGCAGGAGCGGCAGGTCACGATCAGCGATCAGACGTTTCGACTCGATGAGCCCTTTCTTGTGCTTGCGACTCAGAACCCCATAGAACAGGAAGGCACCTACCCGCTGCCGGAGGCACAGATCGATCGATTCATGCTCAAAGTTGTCATCGACTACCCGTCGCGTCAGGAGGAGCGGCGGATTCTGGACCGGATGGCCTCGACCTCGCCGGCAAGCGAGATCGACCCGGTCATGGCTCCGAGAGATATCATTAAGGCGCGCAACGTTGTGGACGAGATCTACATGGACGACAAGATCAAGGATTACATCGTCAGCTTGGTCTTCGCCACTCGCCAACCAAAGCAGTTCAAACTCGATCTGGAGGATTTGATTCAGTACGGCGCCTCGCCGCGCGCGACGATCTATCTGACGGTGGCAGCCAAGGCGTCCGCTTTTCTGGCCGGGCGAGGATACGTTACCCCGCAGGATGTCAAGGACGTGGCCATGGATGTGCTGCGCCATCGCGTAATCATCACGTACGAGGCCGAGGCCGAGGAGAAGACTTCAGAAGACGTGGTCAAGACCGTTCTGGATCACGTTCCTGTTCCCTAGCGCAACCACGCGGGCCGCCTTTCTGCGGCCCGCCCGGGGGGGCGGCGCCCACGGGAAACCGACAGGCCATGATTCCCAAGGAACTCCTGAGGAAAATCCGCCGCATCCAGATACGCACGTCGCACGTGGTCAACGACGCGATGGCCGGCCAGTACCACTCCGCCTTCAAAGGCCGGGGCATGGAGTTCGAGGAGGTACGTCAGTATGTGCCTGGCGACGACGTCCGAACGATCGATTGGAACGTTACCGCCAGGGCCGGATCCCCGTTCGTGAAGGTCTTTCGGGAAGAGCGCGAGCTGACGGTCATTCTGCTGGTGGACGTCAGCCGATCGCATCTCTTTGGCACAGCCAGACAGTTGAAACGAGATCTGGCCGCCGAGCTGTGCGCGGTGTTGGCCTTCTCCGCGGTACGCAATAACGACAAGATCGGCCTGACGTGTTTCACCGATCAGATCGAGAAGTTCGTGCCGCCGAAGAAGGGCACGCGTCACGTACTCCGCGTGATCCGGGAGTTGCTCTACATCCAGCCGCACGGCGTGGGCACAAGTATCGCACGGGCCCTGGACCACTTGAATCGCGTGATCCGTCGGCGGGCGGTCGTGTTTCTGGTCAGCGACTTCCAGAGCAGCGGGTATGAAAGGCCCCTGAGCGTCGCCCGGCGACGCCATGATCTGATGCCGGTGATCATCAGCGATCGCCGCGAGATTATGCTCCCGAACGTTGGCCTCGTGGAGCTGTTCGACGCCGAAACTGGTGCGAGCGTGGTCGCGGATACCGCCAGCCGATCGCTTCGAGGCGCGTACAAGCAGAAAGGCTTGGCGACGACAGACGAGCAGCGTTCGCTCTTCTCTCGATTGGAGATGGACGCGATCGACGTGCGCACGGGAGAGGATTTCATCAAACCGCTGATGACGTTCTTCCGGGCGCGGGAAGCCAGGTTGTGATTCGGAGGCTACGAGGTGACTGATCGTCCGACATTGACTCTTGGGGACCGAGCTGTCAAGCGACGCCCGGTCTTCGACCGTCGAACGACGTTTTTCTCGGTGTGTGTGCTGATCCTCTTCGGCATGGTCGTGTACCTCCTGCTTCGCCCGCCCAGCGCAGCTGGGCCGGAACATGCGGTGGCCGCAAGCGATCTGTCCGTTGAAGAGCAGCATGCGCTGGCCCGGCAGCTCGAGGACCGCAATCTCCCTTATGCCGCCGCCGAGGTTTGGCGCAGTTACCTTGCCCGGGGTCGCCCTGATCGGGCGCAGGCCGGCGCGCTGCACTACCGCATCGCCAACCTGCTGAAGCAGGCGGGCAAGTATCAACAGGCGGTTGCGAGCTATTACACGGCCGAGCGCATGGTCGATGAGGGCGAGGCAGACTTACGTCAGAAGATCGCCCTTGGTGTTCGGGAATGTTTCCAGAAGCTCGGCCAGTACGGCGACCTGTCGCGCGAGTTGGCGGCGCGCTCCGCGCTCAAGCCCGCTGAAGGAACGCTGGGCGGACAGCAGGTGGTCGCGCAGATCGGACCACGCAAGATGACCGTGGCTGAGTTCGATCAGCGGGTCCAGCGTCAGATCGATGCCACCGTACGCAACGTGCCGGGGATCTCGCCCGATCGAGCAGACGAGTTGAAGAAACAGCTCATGGCGCAGTACGCCTCGCCCCAGACCCGTGCACGCACCCTGGAGGACATCGTGGTCCGCGATCTCCTTGCGGATGAGGCACGCAAGCGAGAGTTGCATGAGACGCCCGCCTTCAGAGAACGACTGATGCAAGTGGCCGATGACCTGCTGGCCGGGCAACTGCTTGCCGAGCAGCTCAAGAGCACGCTGGTCATCACCGAAGAGGACGTTGCTCGGTACTACGAGGCCAACAAGTCACGCTACAAGGTACCGGCGCAGTTGGCACTGGCGCATATCGAATGCAGGGATCGCGAATCGGCCGACGACGTGCTCGCGCGGCTGAAGGAGGGCGGCGACTTCGCGGCCCTGGCCAAGAAATTCTCGGTCGATAGCCGTTCGAAGGACAGCGGCGGCGTCATCGAACAGCCCCTCATTGAAGGCAGCACGGTCATTGCCGGCGTCGGCGATCGACCTGAAGCGGCTGAGGCCCTCTGGAAGCTCCCGCCGGACGCTGTGCTGCCCGAACCGGTCGAGGGTGAGGGGACGCTCCACGTGCTAAAGGTACATCAGCGTCGTGAAGCCCGCCAGCCGGCACTCGACGAGATCCGCGATCGGCTTCGGCGGGACTTTACGCGACAAAGGACAGAAGAGATCACGCGACACTACGTGAAACAGCTCTTCGAGAAGTACCAGGTAAAGCTCTACCCGCAGGCGTTCACGATTTCGACGAGCTGGCCTGCAAACGCGGACTCATGAAGCAGACGCTAATCAAATTGCGATCCCAGAGCACGGCCGAGCTTGCTGCGATCGTCTGCGCGGCGTTGCTCGTCGGGTGTTCGAAGCAGGGCGCGCCGAGCCCGGCGGCACCGGCCTCCAAGCCGATCACCAAGACGGCCACCCGAGGCCCGGTGACCCTGACCGTCCAGGTGGACAAGGACACGATCACGATCGCTGAGAAGCTGCACTGGACGATCACCGCAGAGGCGGAGGACGGGGTCGAGGTCGAACTGCCCGCGTTCGGAGAGGACGTCAAGGACCTCGTCATTCACGACTTCACCGATGAATCCGCCGTGCCCACACCGAACGGCCGGCGCCGATGGCGGCAGCGCTATGAACTCGACAGTCTGGTCTCCGGCGAGTACCGCCTGCCTGAGGTCAAAGCCACGTTCACGGATGGCCGGCAACCGACCCTCGATCGGCACGCGGGCGAGCCGATTGTCGGCGAGCTTGCCGTCGAGCCCATTGAGGTGAAGATCACGTCTCTGCTGGAGGGGACTTTTGACCCGACGAACTTCCACGACATCAAGTCGCCGGTGGCGCTCCCGGAGCCGGTCTCACACGCCTGGATATGGTGGACAGCGGGCGCGGCCACGTGCCTTGGCGGCTTGATTGCCTTGATGCTCGCGGTCCGGCGAAGGCGTCGGCGCGGCCCCTCAACAGTAACTGTGCCGCCCCACCAGTGGGCCTTCGCGGAGCTCGAACGGCTGATCGAGGATGATTTGATCGCCGCCGGCGACGTGCACGAGTTCTACTTCCGCCTTACTGATATCGTGCGGATCTACATCGAGCGCCGGTTCCAGTTGGCCGCGCCCGAACAGACCAGCGAGGAGTTCCTCGAGACCATGCGTGGCAACAGCGTGCTGTCGGCTGAGCATCAGGCTCTTCTGATCGAGTTCCTTCGAGCGGCGGACCTGGTCAAGTTCGCTCGGTATGAACCTGGCAAGCAAGAGGTCGAGCGGGCCTTCAACTCCGCCCGCGATTTCATAGACGAGACCGCTGAGCGCAGGAAAGAGGTCGCCATCGAGTCAGCCCAGGAGCAAGCCGCGTGAGATTCCAGTCGCCGATCTTCTTCGTGTTCCTGGCGGTCATCCCGCTGATATGGTGGCGGTGGGTCAGTCCTCGTCGGCGAAGTGCCATTCGATTCAGCACGGTGGACCGATTCAACCAGCTAGGCACGACCTGGGCCACACGCGCGCGCGTGATCCTGCCGATCCTGCGGACGCTGGGGGTGACGTGCCTGGTCGTTGCACTCGCCCGACCGCAAAAGGGCAATGAGCTGACGCGGATCTACGCCGAGGGTATCGCCATCCAGATGGTTGTGGACGTGTCCGGGAGTATGCGCGCGATGGATTTCGTCTTCGACGGGCGGCGACACGATCGTCTGGATGCCGTCAGGCGCGTGTTCCGTCGGTTCGTTGAGGGGGGCCAGGACCTGCCCGGCCGGGAGAACGATCTGATTGGCATGATCACGTTTGCGCGCTACGCCGACGCTAAGTGTCCGTTGACCTTCGATCACGCAAATTTGATCAGGATTCTTGGTCAAACGCAGATCGTCAGCGATCGGAGCGAAGACGGCACGGCGCTCGGCGACGCGATCGCGCTCGGGGTGGAACGGCTCAGACAGGCAAAGGTCTCCGTGGCGCCGGCGCCGGGGGAGCGGGAAACCGGCCAGATCAGTAGTCGCGTCATGATTGTCCTGACCGATGGGCGCCAGAACGCCGGCGAGCTCGACCCAGTTCGCGCTGCCGAGATCGCCAAGGCGCTCGATATCAAGATCTACACCATCGGCGCGGGGACCAAGGGATACGCCCCGTTCCCCGTTAGAGACTTCTTCGGCAACACCGTGCTCAGACAGATGGCTGTGGATATCGATGAGGAAACGCTCGACAAGGTCGCCAAGACGACCGGTGGGGAGTACTTCCGCGCCACCGACGCCGACTCGCTCGAGCGCATCTACGAGCAGATCGACAAGCTCGAACGGACCCGCACGGAAGAGCGTCGCTACATGGAGTACGTCGAACTGGCCACGACAGGTTCGAGCGAAGACGGGGCTTGGCGATGGCTGAGGCCCGTACCGCTGCTGTGGATCCCGATGGTTCTATTGGTCCTGGAGATCCTTCTGACGAATACCCGGTTTCGGAAGCTGCCGTGAAAGAGCTGGTTCCACATTTCGCCCATGTCTTCCACGGTCTGTGGGCCCTGGCGGCGCCCGCACTCATGTGGGCATGGTTCCTTACCCGTGAGGATCACCACCTGGAGCACACGGAGCGGGTCTGGCCGGCCTTGGCGGCAGCGGCCGCCGCCGCGGCGTTCTGTGTCTATGGGTTCTGGCGCAAACGGCGCGCGCTGCGCGTATTTGCCTCGGCCAACCTGCTTGTCCGGCTGATGCCGTCCGTGAGCGGCTCACGACAGGCGGCCAAGGCGTGGCTCTTGATTGCGGCTTTGACGTGCGTCGGGTCGGCCCTGCTGGGCCCGCGGTGGGGCACCTACTGGCGTCAGGTCCAACAGAAGGGCGTTGACATCATGGTCGTTTTGGACGTGTCCCGCTCAATGCTCGCCGAAGACGTGACGCCGAACCGCCTGGAACGGGCCAAACTGGACCTCAAGGACCTGCTGACGATTCTTGAAGGTGATCGCGTTGGGCTGATTACGTTCGCCGGCGTGCCGGTCCTCAAGTCCCCGCTGACGCCCGACTACGGCTTCTATCGACTGATCCTCGACGACGTGGACATCGAGGCGGCTCCAAAAGGCGGAACACTCGTCGGAGATGCGATCCGCTTGGCCGTCAGGTCCTTTGACGACAAGATCAAGAAGCACAAAGTCATCCTGCTTATCACCGACGGGGAGGACCACGACAGCTACCCCCTCGAAGCCGCCAAAGATGCCTACGAGCAGCAGGGCATCCGGATCTACACCGTCGGCCTGGGCGATCAGACCCAGGGCACGCGCATTCCCGTCGAGAAGAAGGACGGCAAGAGCGTGTACCTGACCTACGAGGGCGAGGAGGTCTTCTCGAAGATGAATCCGACCGTGCTGCAGGAGATCGCCGTGCTCACGCAAGGGGCATACGTGCCGGCCGGCACCCGCAGCATTGACCTCGACGAGATCTACAAGCAGCAGATCGCCAGGCTCGAGCGGCGCGAGTTCAAGGAGCGAAAGGTCGAGCGCCGCCGCGCGCGGTTCCAATGGTTCGTCGCCTGCGGGATGATCCTGCTGATATCCGAAACCTGGCTCGGCGAGCGACGTAGAAAAGCGTTGATGGACGAGAGTATGATGACGGCCTCTGCGGCGTAGGTGGGTCCGATGAGGTTGGGTTACGGCTTGGCTGTTGGTGCGATCTCGGCGGCGTCCGCGTGGTGTGGCAGCGCAGCGGCGGAGACAATCTCGGCACACCAACTCGTCGAGGAGGCGAATGAGGCCTTCAGTCGAGACGACTTCAAGGCGGCACTCGAAGGATACAAGCAGGCCGAGGTATTGAAGCCGGAGTCTCCTATCCTTGCTTTTAACGCCGCCGTCGCGCATTACAAGCTCCGGGAGTTCGATCAGGCTCGCGAGCTGCTCAAACAGGCGCTGCGCACGCGCGACATTCAGTTGGAGGCCAAGGCCAAGTACAACCTTGGCAACGTGGCATATTCCCAGGCTCTCGGAAAGCTGGGCGCGCCCGGCGAGGCGGTGGAGTTGCTGCGAGAAGCCATCCAGCACTATCGCGGTGCCCTCGAGCTGGATCCGGACGACACGGACGCGCGCGCCAACGCTCAGGCGGCACAATTGCTCATCAAAGACCTGCTCGACAAGCTCAAGAAGCAACAGGAGCGAGGGAAGAGCCAGCCGCAATCCCAGCCCGCTTCACAGCCGACATCACAACCGACGTCCCAGCCGCAGCCATCCGCCCAATCGCAACCGACGGAACCAAGCCCGCAGCCGCAAGAAGGCCAGCCGGAGCCGAGACGGCAGGAACGCAACAGCCAGACCCCTGTCGGGTCTGAGCCGCAGGAGCGCAAGGAACTCACGCGCGAAGAGGCCCAGCGACTCCTGCAAGCCGTGCGGGATAAAGAGCGCCAGCGCCGCGCCGCCAATGTGCGCCGCGCCCGGGTCGGACGCGTGCGGGTGCTCAAGGATTGGTAGGACGTCTCGCCGATGTGCCGACGATACCTACTATTCGTGATTCTGGCATCGGCCTGGCGACCGGCGGCCGCCGCCACCGTGCAAGCCGAAGCCTCCTCACAAGAGGTGTACCTTAACGAAGCCTTTACCTTGCGCGTCGACATCGTCAACGCCGCGGACTGGTCCGCGCCGGAGATGAAGGATCTGCCCGGGTTCGCGGTCAAGCTTCTTACTCCCACTCCCAGACAAAGCCAGTACACAAGCATCGTCAACGGCCGCGTCACCCGACAGGTGACAATCAGCTACCACTACCAGCTGATCCCCGACAAGACCGGCCGTCTGACCATCCCGCCGATTGCGGTGCGTGCCGACGGTGAGGTCCTGCACACCAGCGCCATCGACATCGTTGTCTCGAAGTCTGAAACGGGTGACCTGCTCTTCGTGGACCTCGCCGCCGAAGAGCAGGAGGTGTACGTGGGCGAACGGGTCAATCTGACGCTCACCATCTGGCTGCGCCCGTTCCGACAGGGCCGCTACATGCTCAGCGAGAAGGACATGTGGGGCCGCATTGACCAACAGGCCACGGATTGGGGGATATTCCTCGATGATCTGAGACGGGGTGACGTAACCGTTAGGCGCGAGGTCCGAAAGGATGGCCAGGGCGCCGATCACAGTTACTTTGCCTATCGCGTAAAGCACCAGGCCTGGGCTGAGACGGCCGGTCCGTTCGGCCCCGGCCAAGTTAAGGTTGTCGTCGGCTACCCGGTACGTCTGGGGCGCAGCCGCCTCAGCCTGCTCAACGAACTGGTCATCGCCGAATCGAGGACAATCGTCGCCACGGCGGCGGGTCCCGATCTCATGGTCAGACCGATTCCCGAACAGGGCCGGCCGGAGTTCTACGCCGGGGCCGTCGGCCGGTTCGACTTCGGCGTTACCGCCAAGCCAACAGACGTCCGGGTCGGCGATCCGATCACACTGACGATCAGGATCAGCGGCGCTGGACGGCTGGACACCCTCGCGCCGCCTCCCCTCGCGCAATTGCCGGCGCTGACGGCTGACTTCAAGGTGCCCGATGAGGAACTCGCCGGGGTGATCGAGAACTCCACAAAGGTCTTCACGCAAAGTATCCGCGCCCGCTCGGACAGGGTCCGGTCGATCCCTGCGATCCCGTTTGCCTTCTTCGACCCCGACGCCGGTGCATTCCGGACCGCGCGCAGCAAGCCCATTGAGATAACCGTCAAGCCGGAGGTCAAGCTCGACGTGGCCAAGGTGATTCAGGCACAGCAATCGCCGTTCTCCGGATTGCTGACCGAGCAATCGGCCGGGCTTCTGGCCAACTACACCGACATGGACGAAGTGCTGAGCTCGCAGCAGTTCACTTTGAGTTGGCCTTGGGCTGTGCCGATTGCTCTGCTGCCTTTGCTCTACGTTTCGGCGTGGTTGGTCCAACGTCGCTTCGAGCGGCTGCGTCAAGACGTGGGGCTGGCAAGGCGGCGCACTGCGGGCCAGTCCGCGCTGCGCTTGCTGCGCAGGGCGAGGCAACTGCATGAGGCCCCGGACGCCTATCGCCGAGTCAGCACAGCACTGCTGGGCTACATAGCCGACCGCTACAACTTGCCCGCTGCCGGAATGACCCGTGCCGACGCAGCCAGAGCGCTCAAGGAGCATGGGGCGCCGGTGGAAACCGCCCAGGAGTTTGACGACGTGCTTTCCGCTTGCGAGCAAGCCCAGTTTGCACAGGTGGGCCAGTCCTCAGCCGTCGAAGCGATCAACCGCGCTCGCCGGTGCGTGAAGCAACTCGAGAGGACGCGATGGTGATCGGCGGGGGCCTTCTCCTGGCGGTGGGGGTGTGCTTGGCCGGGGCAAGCCGGCTCGAAGCAGCGGCCGAGCTTTCTCGACAGCAGCAGATCGAGCTGCTGAACCGCGCCGTGCGGTCATTCGAGCAGGCCACGGCGGCAGCCAAATCCGATCCCCGGCTTGCGGAACGACGCTACCGTGATGCTGCCACCTGGTTCGAGTCGCTGATTGAGAGCGGCGTGGCCAACGGCAAGCTTCACTATAACCTCGGCAACGCCTATCTTCGCCTTAGCCAGATCGGGCGGGCCATCCTGGCCTACCGTCGGGCGGAACGACTCGTCCCCGGCGACGACCGCTTGGCGGAGAACCTTCGGTTCGCCAGGTCTATCCGCAAGAACAGGATCCCACAGCGGCAGGAGAGCGTCCTGCTGCAGAGACTCTTTTTCTGGCACTACGGGACTCGGACGAAGGTCCGCGCCTCGGTAGGCCTGGCGCTCTATGTACTGGCTTGGGCGCTCCTATTCGCTCATCTGCGATGGCGCACCGCCACTTTGCGGTACGCTGGCGCCATTGCGCTGGGCGGGTTCATCATTCTGGTCGGCTCGGTCTTCGCGGACGAATACCGCCGCAGCACGATACGCGAGGGTGTGATCGTTCAGGACAACGTGATCGCGCGCAAGGGAGACGGTGAGACCTACGAGCCGCAATTCAAGGATGCGCTGCACCAGGGGGTCGAGTTCGAACTGCTCGAGTCACGCGGCACGTGGCTGCACGTCGAGTTGCCGGACGGGAAGGACGCGTGGATTCCGGCCCGCGTTGCGGATTTCATCTGAATCCGGCCGGCAGGGCTTTGCGATGATCACAGAATCGAGCAAGCTTTCGCTTCGCCCGCTCACAACTGGCACGAACAGACGATTTGCTCAACTGCAAACCGCCTCCACCTGTTCTGCCTCCTTATCCTCTCCGGGTGATTCGCGCTTCTTCTACCACCAGGACGCCAACTACAACGTGGCTCTGATGACCTGCGAGGATGTTGTCGAGGTCGAACATTACCTCTACGACGCCTACGGTCGGCTGACGATGTACGATAAGGACTGGTCCGAGATCAACCGCA
>CAYGAN010000170.1:0-10111 GCA_964347585.1 uncultured Planctomycetales bacterium
CTTTCGCTGCCCTGTTCCTCGCGGATCACGAAGCCGAAGTTCTGGCTCGGATTCACCAGATGCTCCTGAACGGCCTCGGTCACGTCGAAGTTGGCCGGCCCGTACTGGCCGGAGTTCAGCGCGACGCTATCGAGAGCGACCGGATCGGCGTACTGATCGTCGAGTGTGCCGTTCCAGTTGGGATTCTCCCCGCCGGTGGCGCCGTAAGGCTTGGTCCAGCAGACTTCGTTGGCCCCGGCCCACCCACCGTCGATTCCCGTCTTGGTACCCTCACCCCAGTCGTGCAGCAGCTTGTGAACATACAGCGTCTTGGCCACGCCGCCGGGATCGTTGCGCGCGTTGAAGTAATTGAGCGTCACGGTTGCCTGCTGGAAATGTTTTCCACCTTCCAGGCTGGTATCGAGCTGGGTGAACTTGATGACGATGCTGCGATCATGACTGGGATCCGCGCCGTCATGACGAGCCGCTTCGAGCGCCTCGTGGCCACCGGTGTTGTAGAGCTGATGCTCCTGGAGGATGTGGGCGTCCCGCGTGCCGGCATAGACGGTTGCGTCCGGGTATTCTCTGCCGTCCTGGAAGATCAAGGTGCCCGGCTCGGGGCGGACCGGCAGCTTGTCCATTACGCCGCTGATGGGTTTGTCCAGCAGCGCGTCGGTCCGCCAGGCGTTGTTGTACCAGTCGTACGCGACCGCGGTCAGCCGCGAATCAGTGACGTGTACGACCGAAAACGCCTGGTTGCCATGGACGACCTTGCAGTCCGACGTAATGAGACAATCGAAGCCGCGCCACGTGGTCACGCTCGGATAGTGATTATGGCCGTGGCATAGGAGAATCACGTTGTACCCGTCAATCGCATCGTAAACGCGACTCCAGTTCGGGTCGCCCGGGTCGGCGCTGCCCGAATAGTGACTGAATAGGATGACTGCCTGTTCGGCGCTCAGCGTGGGCATGTGCGCTTCGAGGTAGTCCAGGGCGCTCGGGTGGAACGGGTGAGACGGGTCCGGCCCCCCATCGAGCCCGACGAAATGCACGCCGTAATAGTCGAAGCTGTAAGAGGTGCCGCCGTGGCGGCTGGTGATCTCCTCGCGGATAAGCGTGGCCCCCGGCTCGTTCCAGGAATCGTGATTCCCGGTAACCTCGTACGTAGAAAAACTGAACCATTGATTGATGCAAGAGATGAAGTCGTCGTTGGTCGTGCCGTCGTCATCATGATACTGGTAATAATAGGAGTTTTCGGTGATGTCGCCGGTTAGGAGGACGAATTCCATCGTGCCGACGACGCCTCCGATGGCGGGCGGATACGCGGTGCCACCGAGGGTGGCAATGTCCTGGGCGGAATCGTCTTTGTAGCCTGCCGCATCGTACGCACCGAAGTGCGTGTCCGACCAGACGGCGAAGGTGAAGTCAGCCGCCTCAACCGAGGAAAACGAGAGCAACGCCAGAACGACGATCAGGTAAGCTCTTGTGCCGCCCATCATGTTGTTTCTTTCCCCACTGGGGGATTTGCTCCCGGCGCTTCAGTCGCACGCCAGCGTCCCGGTGGGTCGGTCTGCGCCAGACCAAAGTGCACAAGAGCACCCCTCATTGTACCAGCCACCAAGTGTTGTCTGAAGGGTGCAGGCCACACTACTGGAGACTATACGGGACCTCCCCGCGTCACTGGCGTGGCGGGTAGGTAGCGCTACTGTGAGCCTGCGTTGGATTGGCGGGGTCGCAATGTCGGTGCGTCAACGCGGCAGCGGTACTCCGAAGCTGATTCGTTCAGACCAGCTTGGGGGTAACATCGGGGCTTAGCTCTCTACTTTTCCTTCGGCTTTTCTTGCTTCTGCTGGGCGGGTTCGGCGGCCTCGGAGGGAGCTTCGGCACCGGGCTCGGCTTCGGCCGGCGTCTCAGCTTTCTTAGCCTTGTGGCCCGCCGTGCTCTTACGATGGGCAACCTTCGGCAACGCAAACACACTTTGGGTGCTGTCCCAGCGCTGCTCGTCCTCAAGGATTTCGATCCGCTCGGTTCGCTTTAGCACATTGCGATGACGGGTCAAGGCGCCCCGGCTCTTGAGCGAGCGATCCATAGACATCTTTGCGATCTCCTAACAGTTAAGGCTCTCTGGCTTTTTCCACGGTGCAGCTAAGATCATAGTCGCCCATCTTGGCGTATGCCTGTCCGAGCCGTCGGATTCTTTCTTGCAGGGCCTCGCACTCGGCTTTGTCTTTCGGATTCTTCAGGTCGAATCCTCGCGTCTTCGCGACGAGTTTGCAGCCTCGAGTGGTGGGCGCAATCGCCGTCTCGATGCCCTGTTGATCCAGATAGTCTTTCGCGTCGCGCGCATCGACCCACGCATCGCGCTTAGCCGTCTGAGTGAAATACTGAACGATAATGTAGTTAAGACCAACCGTCCGCCGAAAACGACCCCCCACGGGTTTCACGCGGGGTGCCGAGCCCTGCTGGCCCGAGCGTGAGCCCTTCGACGGATGCCCAACGCGGCGTTTGGAAACGCCCGCATCGGGCTCGCGCAATACGCTTGAATTCGCCTTAGCACTCCTGACCTTGGCGATTTCGTCAGACCGTTCGACGCCGACGCGGCTTTCCACAGGCCGGGCTTTTATTCCCAACTTGTAACCGAGCTCGCATGCAGCAAACGCCAACAAGAGTATGCCGCAGATCGCCACGGCGGTGCTGATGACGTTCAGCGACAAGTGCAGACGCCCGTCGGCATACCAAAGTATGCGCGGCGGTCGATCGGCCTGGACAGCAGGCCCGACCAACCTGCTCGGCCAACGTAAGCCCTTCAGACGGCTCGGGCGCAGCAGTTTGCGCAACGAGTCAAGCCGGCGTGACAACTTGCCCGGCTCGGTCGCAGCGCCGCCGAACGCTGCCGTATGTGGCGGTTCAACCGTCGGCGCAACGTCCTCGCACACTTCAGCTTCGGCCGACGAGGCCGACGAAGCGGTACTTCGTCGATCGTCCGGCGGCGCGCTCGTGTTGTTCCGCCACCACTTCGGGATTCGCAGAGTTGCAGATCCTTGCTTGCGACGGCCGCGTTGGATCAACTCTACAAGCGTCAGCGGGCGCCTCGACCTGAACATTGCAGCAATCCTGGGCTGCCCCGACTCGGCACGCCTCTTATACGTAGAATACTTAACCGACTCGAAAAATCAACGGGCGCCCGAGCGGCGTGCGCATCGTGTGCCTCTATCGGCTCCGTCTATCGGTTGATGGTCGCAAAGAACTGTGATCGCGGGAGATGGTCTCGTAGTACGCCTTGAGCAGCTCGCGGTACTCTTCGCTGACTCTCTGTTCGCCGGGTTCCAACAGCTTGCCGAGACCATCCGGGACACGCTCGTCCGCCACAGGCCTCTCGCGAAGTTCGCGATCAGCCCTCCTGCCCAACTCAAGCTCTGCTTGCCCTGGCGGAAGGATGCGACCATCCGTGGCTTGGTTCGGCCGGGCCGTCCGTTCGGTCTGGGCTTGGCCACCCGCTGCCAGCCGACGGAACTCCCGGACGAATCCGGCCGCCTGAGATTCGCTCCAACCGAGGTCTTCCAGCAGGTCGGGATCGAGCTTGCTCTTGCGGAGCTGCTGCTCGAGGGCATCGACAATCTTGGCCGTCCGTCCGATAGTCTCCAGAGGCGCAGAGCCGCTTCCTGCACCTTTGAACTGGCCGGAAGCGTCCACCGGCCCACGCTCGCCTAGCAGGTTATCCGGGCGGGCGCCTGTCGGTTGGTCGCCGGGGCCTTCCCTGGCAGCAGACGGGCCGGGCCTGCCGCTGGATGTACCTTCTGCGCCATCCTTGCTCTGCGCCGCCGCCTTCGCACCCGGTCTTGCTGCCGATCTCCGATTCGTTTCGTCCTGCTGGCCGCTTGCCTGCCTAGTTTGCCCCTGTTGCGGGGGCTCTTCGACTTGGCTGAGTTCCTGGGCGTCTGGCTCGTCATCGCCTGGCTCCTGCGACTGCTCGTCCGCGCCGGGCATCCCGTCTCTGCGCGCTCCGTCCGTGCCGCCCGGCCCCCGTGCGTTTGTCTCAGCGCGATGCTCGTCCTGCTGCTCATGTGTTCGGCCTTCGGGGCTCGGAGTACTACCGGCGGTCGGCGCCTGGCCAGCGCCAGGGTCAGTTCGCTGGTCGGGCTTCGCTTGCCCGTCAGACGTTTGTGGCGAGCGCTGCTGTGTCTCCGTCGGCCCTGTCCCCTGAGACGCGCGGCGATCCGCTCGCCCGGAATCTCCTTCAGCAGTAGCTGACTCTTCCCCGTCCGGCTCGCGCTCCTGCCCGGTTGTTCGACCGGCCAGAGCTTCCGCATCTGGCCCGAGTCGTCCTTGCCGAGGTGATCGTGAGCTTTCCCGCGAGCTAGGACGTTCGGCGCCGGTCTGTTCGGTGTCAGCCGTGTCACGCAGCTCGGACGTTCCGGCCCGCGTTTCGGCTCGGCTGTCATCCGCGGAGGCAATTCGATCCGGCGCACCGTCACCCTGGCCGACGCTTTGGCCCTGCGCAGGGACTTCACGCGGCTCCACACCAGTCGCCGCGCCAGTCTGCTCGTGCGCACCCTGGGCGTCGTCGGCGTCCGGCGGTGGCGGGTCGCATGGCTGAACCGGTGCCTGCCCCTGTGGAGCCCGCTGCCCGGCCTGCTGGTCCGGTTGACGGGGGGCCCGACTGCCTACCTCCATCGGCGCGAGATGCTCGGACAGTTTGTCGATCTCCGCCCGATGCTGCTCGATGAACTCCTGCAGGTTGTCGGCCTCGGGTCCGGATGCCAGTTGCGTGGCAGGCAAGCGGACAGGGCTTAATGCCACGTCGACCTCAGCTTGGCCGGGCAACCCGCTCACTCCCAACTCAGGCTGGGCTGTGTGCTCTTCGTGAGCCGATCGATCGCGGCGGGCCAGCTCGTACTGACCCCGGACGAGGATGCGGCCCGTCCGGCTGCGAGTCATCTGGTAGCCCGCAGGATCGCCGCCGGCGCGGCAATTGTCGCGGGCTGTCAGCTCCCACTCGATGACGTCCCCCGCCTTGGCGCCGAACCGCGATAGCGGAATCGACTCATCCAGATTGACTCGCCGCAAACGGAGTTGCTCCTGGGATTCCGAGCTGGCTTCTTCCCCAGCTTGCGCTCCCGGCAGCCTCAGCTCGATCCTACCTTGTCGGCGTCCTGCAAACCGTGAGGTCTGGCTGTCGGAAGCCTCATCTGCTCGCCGGTACTCGATCTGGACGTCGGTCAGTCCGAAATCATCGGTGATGTTCGCGGCCAGGGGCATCGCATCGTTCGGCAACAGTTCGATGTCGCGCGCGGGCTTCCGGATTTCAATCTCGGGAGGTCGGTCCCTTCGGGCCCGGATCGTGTAAACGACGTCTTTGTTTCGCACGCCGTACGCGTCGAGGAATCGCAGCCGATACACGTCATCAGTGTTGACGACCAACGACGTGGTGAGTTCAGTGTCCTCTGCACCGCCGACAGTGACGCGACGGCTCACGGTGTCAGGCTCGCGCCCGAAAACGATCGTGGGGGGATAATCGCCGACCGGCACGTTGGTGATGGCTGTGAGCTCGACGCTGGTGCCGATCGGGGCGTCCAGGTGCCCGCCCTTTTGGATACGCGCGCCCAGGGCTGTGTAACCCGGGTACTGATACCTGGCGGTTAGCTTGATGACGTCCGGCTCAGGCCTGACCTCCAGCCGGCGGATAGTGGACTCGGCGTCGCCTGCCACGATCTGCCAGGACATCGTTTGCTGTACGTCCTTGCCGCTCTTGGTGGCCTGCCACAGACGCGACGACCTTGGTCGCGATCGTTCGCGGCTCAGGAGTCTTACGTCCTCGTCGTGATCGCCGTCCGAGGGGGCCAGATGAAGCCGGTGCCCCCCCAACCAGTTTTGCCCGTCGTCCAAGCTGAAGCGAACGGAGACCTGCTCGACGCGTCCTCGGATGACGCGCGCCGCGAATCTCACCGGCGTGCCCACAACGACCGACTTCCCATCGGCCGGCTCGATCAGCTCGACGACCGTCCGCGTCGGTGCAGGTTCCTCGCTTCCCAGCAGCCGAGCCAGGGACGGCCAGACAGCTTTGGGCGAGACGGCCGCGTAGGCCAGAAACATCGCCGCAGCTGCTCCCGCAAAGGCTGCCGCCTGCTTCAGACGGCGCAACCGCACGGCATGTTGGAACGCGCTTCCGGCAAGGTCATGAGTAGCTTTGCTCAGCAGTGCTGCGCGCACCGAGGGGGCCAACTCCGCGTTGTCTCTTAGCTGCAACGCGCTGATCAGTGAATTGCGGAATTCAGGATGCGCCTTCTCGATCAGTCGGGCCACATAGAGGTCGTTGATCCGGCGGACGAGCGGAATGACTAGCAGCCATAGCGCCAAGACCGCCGCTGACGTGAATAACCCCCACCTGCTGGCGCGGCGCACCCCATCGGATAGCCCGTCGACGGCAATGTGATCGCCGATCACCAACAGCAGCAGGCCCAGGACCATGATCGCCAGAAGCAGGAACGCAGCGGCCGCGATCCCCACCAGTTTGAGCCGCCCCTTCGTCATCCGCAGGGCATACCGCAAGAACAGCTCGGTCTCAGCAGCGGACATGTCGGCGTGACGGTCTGGCATGGCGGGATCCATCGGCACGTGCAACGCACCTATCGCTCGCAAGGGTTGTGGGCGTCCTTATTTGATTCTACGGTGCTTGTTCTGGCAAGCCAAGTATGCCGGTCGAACCTGTCGTGCCCGCTCCGCCCTGCCGAGTGGCCCACCGAGGCGAGCAGATGCAATCACCTTGCTGGACACTGTGCTCGCGCGGACGTATCTTGCAACGCGGCGCGTTTCTGCCTGGCAGCCTGGAGGCACCCGGGAAGGCAGGGACGACGAGATCTTGTCTGCGTGGTCTCACTTCATGGGAGATCGAAATGAACGGTCTAAGACTAATCGGCTGCGTTATGCTGGCATGCGTAACGTACGGCACGACACGGGCTGATGAAGCCGAGTGGAAGCTTGTCTGGCAGGATGATTTCGAGCGCTCTGAATTGGGCGACTCGTGGTACGTCTGCAGAGGCCAGGCCGATATCGTCGAGGGACGAATGAGGCTCGAGGGCGGCGGCGCCACCGTCTTGATCAACCGAGGCTTCGCACCGGACGTTCGCCTGGAGTTCCACGCCGAGGCCGACCCGGCTCGCCCGCCTTGCGACCTGTCGGCTGCCCTCGCTGCGAACAAGCTGGGCGGGTACGTGTACCTGCTGGCCTTCGGCGGGCGCAACAACCAAGTCAATCAGCTTCTCGGTCCGGGCGTGCGGCAAGTCGACAAGAGCCCGCCGTTCCTGATCGAGCATGGCAAACGATACCACTGCGCGGCACAAAAGGAGGGTAAGCGGCTAACGTACACGGTCAACAGCAAGTTGCTCCTGGAAGGTACTGCCGAAGATCCGCTCGGAGGGCCGGGGTTTGACCGGGTGGGCGTCGTCACGTGGACCTCGATGTTCGTGGACAATGTGAAAGTGTACGAGCGCAGCCGCCCGTCGCCCGGTACGCCTAGATACGTCACCGCTCTGAAAGGTACTGGCTACCGACGGTCCGATCGCAAGCTCGCCCTTGTCGATCAGGCCGACGAATCAATCCGACGGGCGGTGCAGGCTTACAACAGCGGACGGCTCGACGAAGCGATCAGTCAGTTCGAGTCCGCACCGGACAGCCTCGTCAAGGCTAGCGGGCTGGCTTACGTGTACGGCGATCTGGCGTATCAGGAAAACCCAGGCGACTTCGAGAAGCTGGCTGCTCGGTTCGAGCGGGTTGCCAAGCGACGGCCGGACGATCAGGCCGTTGCCGACTATGCTTGGGCCGCGCGCCAGTTCGCTGAATTGAGGATCGGGTGGGGACATGATGTTCCGGCGATGCGACTGGTCGTGCTCGGACCGCAGAACAACCCCTTCTACTACAAGGCTGAGCTCTACCAGGCGCGGTACCTCTATTGGCATGGCGCCGAGGGCGGCGACCGGGCGCGCATGGCGAAGGCCAGGGACAAGATGACCGAGCTGAAGAAGCTCTGGCCGGAGAACCAAGTGCTTCGGGAGTACACGGGCGAATCTGTCCCGTGGGGAGAGGAGCTGATCGCCGACACGACGTCAGCGCCGACCTGGGCAGCCTACCTGAGGGAGGCATACGCACGCCAGGTGCGCATCCTCGAATGGTGGTTCGAGCATCGCCAGCAACCGGACGGCCAGCTCGGCGGCGGCTGGGGAGACGACGTGGAATTGCTCCGCACGTGGGTGCCCGTGGCGGCCATATCCACCGCGACAGAAAAGGTCACCCGCGGAATTGAGAGGATGTGCGAAGGACTATGGGCGGGCGTGCTGGAGAACGGCTACGCCCGAGGCATCGGCGACGTGGAGCATTCGGCCGAGCCCTCTGCGGACTCCTTGCCCACGATGATTCTGCTCCGCTACGGCGATCCGCGCTACGTGGAATGGAACATGGCCTCGGCCAGGACCATCCGCGACGTGCTGACCGGCATCGACAAGAAGGGGTACGTGCGGTTCAGATCGACGGAGATCGGTGCCGAGGGCGTCAACACCCACCCCCGAGCAGGTGGAGACACAGGCTATCACGCGCGCGCCATGAAACATCTGATTTGGTTGGCGTGGTGGGGCAACGTCGAAGCCCGCAAGTTGTTCCTGAGCTGGGTGGACGGTTGGCGGGCGGCGACCGTCGCCGAGATCGACACCAAGCCCGCCGGCGTTGTGCCCGGCACGATCTGGTATCCCTCCGGTGAAGTTTCCCCTCCCTCGGGCAAGCCCTGGCACGATCCCGATTGGAATTACTACGGCTTCCCCGGCTTGCCCAACATGATACACGACTCGTTCTTGACGGCCTACTTTCTCAGCGGGGACCGCAAGTTCCTCGAGCCTTTCCAACTGATGATGGACATCGCCACCCGCGGTCCGCTCCTGAACCCGCGCGAGTACGCACACGGCAGCAAGGAGTGGACATACGCCAAAGTAGTTCACCAGGGCGGCAGCGATGAGACCTCGGTCTATCGGTGGTTGACCGGCGAGCGTGTGTACGATGAGTACACCAAACGGCACGGCAAGCCGACTCAGCTTTACCAGATGGACCACGACCTGCCAGCATATCAGAAGAGTTTTGAAGGGACGGCCAAGGGCCTAAGGAACAACTTCGCCATGCGGACCAGCGAGGTGATCGCAACCGATCGTGCCGGCCTCGGCGGAGCACGAACGACGTTCGGAGCCTATACGGGCGCCGTGGTCCATCTGCGCGATGCGCGCGCACCGACCATGTCCGTCACTTGGGAAACGCCTGATACCGATTTCGCCGCTCTCGTGACCGAATCAACCAGACAACGCCTGCGCGTTTGGATCTACAGCTTCCGACCCCAGACCACGCAGATTGGCATGCGGCTCTGGCGGTTGGACCACGGCGATTACGTGCTCCGAGAGGGCGAGCTGATGAAAGGCGAGCACCACTTTCAGCACCGCTACGGATGGAAGCCCTCCCGGACGGTACGAGTCGCACACAAGGGCGAGAGCGTTTATGTGGACGTTCCGTCTGGCCGAGTTTGGGTAGTCGATTTGCGGCTAGGGAGGGCCATCCACACACCTGAGCACGCCCCCGATCTGGCGATCGCGCGACGCGACATCACAACCAAGGCTGGTAGCGATGTGTTGACCGTCAACGTGATGGTTCACAACATCGGCAATGCCGACGCAGCCGCCTTCAAGGTGGCCTTGCAGGCCAAGGTGGGCGAGCGCTGGCGGGAGGTAGCCGAAACGTCCGTACGGCTTCTGTCCGGTCCCCAGAACTTGGAACCCAGCGCGATGACCGTCACTTTGCAGGCTGAGCGGAATGACCTTGGTGAGCGGTGGCGCGTCGTGCTCGACCCGGACAACGTTATTCACGAGCTCTACGAGGCAAACAACATCTGCACGCCGTAAGCCCTCCGCCAGCTGAGCCGGTTTCAAGGATGAAGAACGCGGCCGCACCGAAGCCTCGCCCTTCGCCAGCCGGGCGCTCGCGCCGGAATAACGCCTAAGGAGGGCGAGGACGTCTGCACCACCCCCAGGATCGTGCTATGGAGCCGTGTGCGTGAACATGATCCGACACTGGGACAAATCCAGCGCGTTGATCGAACCGTCCG
>CAYGAN010000171.1:0-436 GCA_964347585.1 uncultured Planctomycetales bacterium
GCCAAGATGCATCCCGCAAGGAGCCAAGGTCTCATCACTCACCTCATCGCCACGTACGTTGCTTCGCTGGCCGTGCGTCGGCCAGTCATTATAAGCCAGATACCTTCGATCGGGTTGACGATCGCCGAGGGTGCCAGGCACGCCACGATAACGGCTTTCGGTCGGATTCCGCTTGTTCGAGTCTGCTTGTGATCGGGCCCGGTCTGCGGAGCCCTTCCCGCGTGGTCGATCTGCCGCAGCGTCAGTACCGCCAAGAGCAGCAGGGCCATCTTCTGTGGAACGGTGAGGTCTGCTCAGGGACCCCGGAGCCGCGATGCTACTTCGCTTTGCCGCTTCTCCTCGGTCCGGGGCTGCGTGGTTTCTTCTTGGGGGCACGAACGTAGGGCACGGTGAATCCCGTCACCTCGCCCCGTGGGGTGGTCAGCTGGATCTCGAC
>CAYGAN010000171.1:446-5046 GCA_964347585.1 uncultured Planctomycetales bacterium
GCGTGGTTTCTTCTTGGCGCGGGGCGCATCCTCGGCGTTGACCTTCGGCAACGAGTGAGCGAGTCGCTTCTTGATCTCCGCCGATTCTGGTTTGTCGGCCAGGTTTGTCCATTCCATCGGGTCGCGCGCGTGGTCGTATAGCTCTTCGGTGCCGTCCCTGTAGTGAATGTAGCGCCAGCGCTCCGAGCGAACGGCATGGTTGTTGCGGCCGTGGGTGGTTAGCACGGGGTGATCCCACTCAGCGTCGGGATCCTTCAATAGCGAAAGCAGACTGAGGCCCTCCAACTCGCGTCTGGGCGTGAGTCCGCAGAGCGCCACAAGGGTGGGATAGATGTCCATGAGGCTGACGGTCCGGTGGCAACGCTGACCGGACTTCGTGGTGCCGGGGGCAATGATGACCATTGGCACTCGGGTTGCCTCCTCCCACAGAGCGAACTTGCGCCAGTGCAGCTTCTCACCGAGGTGCCAACCGTGATCGCTCCACATGACGATGATCGTGTTGTCGCGATAGCCGCCGGCGTCGAGAGCGTCGAGGAGCCGCCCGACGCAGGCGTCGGTGAACGTGATGCTTGCGAGGTAGCCCTGCACGGCCTTCTCCCAGTTGTTGGTCTCCACGATCTTCTTGTGGTCGCCTTCGGGACGGGCCATCTCTCGGCCGATGGGCGGCACGTCGTCGAGATCATCCTTCTTGACCTTCGGTAAGAGGATCCTGGGCAGCGGATAGCGCTCGAAGTATCTCCGGGGAACATACCAAGGCAGGTGAGGCCGGAAGAGACCGACCCCCAGGAAGAAGGGCCTGTCGTGCTTGCGCTTCAGGTAATCGATGGCCCACTGTGTGACCTTCATATCGCTCATCGCCTCGTCGAGCACATCGACCGGGCCCCAGTCAACGTGCGCCGCCATCCCGGGGATGCCGCTCACAGGTCTCTTGGGCGGAACGGGATCGGGCGGCCGGCGGAAGTACTCGTGCCACGATGCAGGATCTTCATACGCGCCATGAAAGATCTTGCCCCCGCCGACGACGTGATATCCGTGGGCCATGAAGTGTTGAGGTAACGTGACGGCGTCGGGCAACACGGGTCGCCAGGGCTGACTGTTGTGATAGACGCCCGATGTTGATGGCCGGATGCCACACAGCAAGCTCGCGCGCGACGGGTTGCATGCTGGGGCCGCACAATACGCCCGAGTGAACAGAATGCCCCGCTCCGCGAGGCGATCGAGATTGGGCGTCTGCACGCCCTTGTAGCCATCCAACACACCGACCCAGTCGTTGAGATCGTCAATGGCCAGAAAGAGAACATTAGGCCTGTCCGGTCTCTTGTCGGCTACGGCTGCCGCTGCCGGCGAGAGGACGAGCATGGCGAGCACCATGATGACCGGCAACAATGATCGCGTCAGGTTGCCCACCAGTGAGCGTCCGAATCGGTTGGAAGCGCCAATGGCCCGTACTCCGAGAACGGCCAACCTAAGCGGTCCGATTCTCATTTGACGACTCCTCTGTCTAGTCGGATCCAAGCTGCGGAGGCAAGTTCTGCCCCACGCCGCCTCGGCTACTCCAACGACCATCCTTCCGGCACGAAGCCGACATGAGCCTAGTGGCAGGCGAACGTTACCCGCCTTTTTTTTCGCTCGCATTCTACCACAAGTCGGTACCTGCTCCTGCCTCCTCAGGCCGCAAGACCCCAACATTGCCCTCTGGTGACGCTGCGTGGAGCGCTACGTCCACGAAGCAATACGTTCTTCCCATTGGTCGGCGTAGCGGCTGGCCAGTTAGGTCACTTCAAAAGAGGCATGACGCGGATGTTGTCAAATCGCTGGTCTCTGCCTTTGTACACCGTCAGGCCTACCGAGCCTGATGGGTACACATCATCGTGCATGCACAGCACTTGCTCACCATTCACGAAGCATTTGATGGTGTTGCCACGCGCCTCGACGCGCAGATGGAGCCAGCGTCCGTGAGAAGCCGAGCTCGGCGCCGGGCCCTCGGCGAGCAGAAGTGGATTCGAGAAGTGGTTGACTTCCTGTTTTGGCCGATCCCCAGGCTCATTGACGAGTACGAGGCCATCCTTGCGAGCGCGCCACAGCCGGTACTTCGCGTGCGCTGGATCGAGCACGAAGTAGTACCCTTGTACCCAGCGGCCATTGCCGGCCCCTTCGTCGTGCATGTCTGCCCGAACCCAGAGTCCGAAATGCCCTTTCGCCGCGTAGGCGTCGGCCTCGAAGACGTAATCGGTCCATGCCTCGCCGCCTCGCAACAGAATGGCGGCGTCGTGCGCCCCTCGGCGGGGTTCTCGAACGCCTCGGCTCGCATCATGGCGCAGACACCCGCCGTCCCTGCCTGCGGTCTTGTCCCAGTACCACTGCTCCGGCTTAAGGCGCCAGTAGTTCAAGAACGCAACCCACGCCTCATCTGGATTGTCACAACGATTCTCATACGGCAAGGCGATTGGGCGGATAGTCTCCTGGATTCGCACGGGTGAACCGGGGCGCGTTACGTTGATCGTCAGCCGTTCGTCACCGAAACGCAGCTTTACGATTCCCGAATCCCATGCAGAGCTCAAGTAAGGTGACTCGAACGTGCCGTAGCTTTCCAGATCCATCGGCTCGCCGTTGACGAGCGGCGTCTTTCCGTATCGGAGTGTCAACGTGAAGGGTTCGGCCGAGGGTCCTCCTGTTCCGCCCGAACAGCTCTCGTAGGTCACGCCCTCGTCGCTGCGCTCGACCTGATTGTCTAGCGCATCCGCCTGGAACCTCGCGAAGTCGCCGCCGTAGTCCTGAGCTTGTGCCGCCTCCAGTGCGAAAGGCGCGTCAGCTTTGTCAAACTTGATAAAGTCGCCGAAGAGGGAAGCGTCTCGGGCGTGCTGCCACGCATAGCCTGTCCCCACCACGCGATAGACCGCGAACGCCGCACCGGCGCGTACCAATATGCATCCTTGCCGCTCGACGATGTCATCGAACTCCTTCGTGGCTAGGTAGGCTTGCCCGATCATTCCTCGCCCGATGCTGACGTTCTTGTACTGAGCGCAGTCAGCAACGGCCGCCTCCATTTCGCGGCGACTGCCTAACATCAGATCGGTGTAGATGGCACGACGCGTGCTCCCAGCCATCCGCAGCACGCTTGTCAACGGAAGAGATCGGGCCGCGCCATAACGGCCTTGTACCTCTTGGAAGGACCCCAGCACGAAGTCCGGCGTGACCCACGCGTACACGCGAGCGTCGAAAGCTTCCGGCGGGGGCTGGATGCTCTGGGTATCTCGCCGGAACGTTCCGTGGCCATGTCCCGGCCGACGTGCCTTGAACTCGTACGCGCCGCGTTCCTGGCCGGACGTCGCCAGTCTCTCCGCCGCCACAGGCGGGACGTACCGGCTTGTCGCCAGTACGGGGGCACCGAGGACGCCGTAGAAATGTGGTCGTCCTTGGCCGAACAACATGTACATCAACGGATAGCTTCCGCTGCATTTGGCGTCGCGTCGGCTGTTGTGGCCCAACTCAGGCGCTAGAATGCCCTCGTAGCCGGGTCGGTAAACCCGGCAAGCCGGGCCGGTCAACATCCCTTCGAGATTCAGCACGGCGTGCTCGGCGAACAGAACATCCAAACCGAGTTCCGCCTTGCGCCGAAGCAGCGGATCCTCGGCCCACTCAGCCAGCATGATGAGGCAGCCGACTTCCTTTTCCACGTAGCACGGGGAGTTGTATTCCAGCCAGCCCTTCTTGATGTGTTCAACGATGAAGGCGTGGATATGCCGGCCAATCGCCTCGGCGGTCTGTCGGTCGCGATCGATCTGTGCCACGAGCAGGCACCAGACGTGGCCCATGAACGCATGATTCTCGGTCGCGCCGAATCTCCAGATCGAGGGATTAATCCTTCGAGGCGCCGGCTTGAAATGGACGATGTCCAGCAGACGCCTTCTGGCCCCTGAGCTGAGGTCGGGGTCATCGCGAAACAGATAGTACGCGTGTAGGGCCTCGCACACCCGCATGTCCGGATCAATCTTCTTGTCGATCGGCATGGCCTCGAAGAAGGCGTCGGCCTTTGCGACCTCGGGCGGGGATCGCTTGAGGTACATCACTGCCAACGCGCCGGCCCAGTTTGGCTCAATCTCGTTGTGCTTCCATTCGTCGTGCTTCCACGCGATCGGGCAACCCGCCTGGATCCAATCGTCGGCCAGCTGTGCGAGGAACGCGCGCTTACGCTGCGCTACTGCTGCCGCCCGTTCGTCGGCGGCGAGCGGGTCCGATCCGAAAGCCAGCATCAGCCCGAGAATCACTCTTGACGCGAAGAGCTGCGACCGGCAGTGCATGTTAGAGCCTTTCCCCATAAGCGACACAGCGAACATATCTACCGAGGTCCGCCATCGCCGCTGCACGATGAGCAGTGGGAGATTACCACGATCTGCAAGGCGGCACTAGAGCGTCGGGACGCCCGCTCTTCCGCGCGCGGAACACATCGCACCCGCTTGGTCTTCCTCGAGGAGGGACAGTGGCTGCTTGCGCCGCTTGTAGACCAGCGTGGGCGAGGCGTTGGTGACGATGGCGGTGTGTGCCTGGCGGAGATGCCGCTCCACGCGAGACTGGCATTGGAGAACGGGCTGCGGGGCTT
>CAYGAN010000171.1:5056-5535 GCA_964347585.1 uncultured Planctomycetales bacterium
GTACCATTTCCTCAAGCTCGCCCATATCCCCTTCAACGAGGCGCGACTGGAGCGTCTCAAGAACGATCCGGAGCTTCTTGGCCGCGGTCCATCGGCGACGACGATTCTCGTTCATGACGGTGCCTCCGTGCGACGAGGCCTTCATCCTACCGGCCCGGAGGGGAAAGAAGGAAGGAGGGGGAGTCTGAGGGGGAACCTTAGAACGATGGTTCCCCCTCAGGGACTCGCCAAGGCCGTCACTATACTCGAACGTCTCGTTGTCTCACTTGCTCTGAAACACTACAGTTTCTTTGAACAACCTTCCCGAAATCTGCATAATGAAAGCAGGGATTGAAGCCGTGAACCACACATACCCCGTTGCTGCCGCTTCTCTGCTGTTGCTCTGCTGCCCGTCCGCCCATGCTCTGGACAACCTACTTGTCAATGGCGATTTCGAGACCGGCGACCTGACAGGCTGGACGACCTTCACGACGGCCACG
>CAYGAN010000171.1:5592-6939 GCA_964347585.1 uncultured Planctomycetales bacterium
ATCCAACGTTCAGTGGGGCGGGATCCGTATCATCGCCCGCGACGCCGGATGGAACGTGCTCGACCAGGTGATCATGACATCCAGCACGCATGGCAGCGGCACCTGGTACAAGGTCGCACTGGCATTCACCGCAACGGACGAGACCGTTCACCTGGATGTCGGGAAGTCCGCAAATAGTGATGCGGTCATCGAATTCTACGCGGACGATGTCCTGCTCTTCGAAGACGACGGTACGAATCCGCCACCGGAGATCAGCATTTCGGTGACACCCGACGTTGTCACCTCCATCCCGGCCGACGTGGATTATGAAGTCACCGGCGACGATCCCAACGGGGCGATCGAGCACATCTACTGGAGCTTCGGCGAAGGGGGACACCGTCTGAACGACGCCGGGCAGTACACGTACGTGTCGCCCGGCACGTACACCGTCGACGTCACCGCCGTGGACGACCAGGGGGCCACAGCATCGGCTTCCACGACGGTCAGCATCAGCGATACGAGTTATCCGTTGCTGACCATCGATTCACCAGCCAGCGATCCGACCACCGTAACCCAGGATTCAATCACCGTCGCTGGCCAGACCACCGGCGCTGCGGAGGTCCACTGGTCCACGGATCGCGGAGAGGTCGGGGTGGCTGCCGGCACCGCGAGCTTCTCGGCAACCGTACCGCTGCACCCGGGACAGAATCGCCTGCTGGTCAACGCCTACGCAGCCACCGGCGAGATGACCAGTGCCAGGCGCCAGATCCACTATTATCCGACCGATCCACTCGCTGTCGCTAATCTGAATCCGCTCTCTGCAAGCGTTGAAAGGTGGGAACCTTTCGTCGTCGAGTTCGATATCGAGAACACCCGGGCCACCGAATTGGAGTGGCCTTACGAGACGGACACACCGCCAGGCGTAACCCCCGAACTTGGCATAACCGTCAACGGCGAGTTCAGCGACGACGATTTCACGACGACGCTGGTTCAGCCCGCATTCTATTACCAGCCGTACGTCTACGAAGTTCGCAACAGCAAAGACTGGCTACGCCCGCAGGGCCAGGCGCGATGGGTTGTCCGCTTCGCCCCGCCGAGGCTCGGCGCGTGGCAGTATCGCATCGTCGCGATCGATGCCGGTGGTAGCGCGACCTCGACTACGGAGTCCTTCACCGTCGTCAGCCCGACCGATCCAGGCAATCACGGTTTCGTCCGCGTCAATGATACCGACACGCGTTACTTCCAGTTCGACGACGGCACCCACTTTACCGGCGTAGGCCACAACGAGAACTACACTGATGTCAAGGTCTTTCTCTATAAGCTGCACGATCGGCTCTTGGATATCGGCAACGACTCAGCCAACTTCTT
>CAYGAN010000171.1:6949-8913 GCA_964347585.1 uncultured Planctomycetales bacterium
GAACGGATCAGCACACCCGCCGCTCCTGTCCGCCACGTTGCCCTACGTCGGCTACCTGCCTGCTGAGGGGCTGACGCCCAAGCAGGCCTACGCCGACGGCGACGTCAGCGTACGTCTCGACGCGAGCAACCCGTGTATGTTCTACGGCTGGCTGGGCGGCGATACGGCTCTGGAGCCGGGCCACACGTATCGCATTCGCGTTCGCGTCAAACTCATTGAGGTTACTGGCCCGGCCCAGGCCGGTTATGACTACGGCTTCACCGTCAAGAGAATCGGCTGGCCGGATCCACCGGCCGACTTCTTTCCGGACAAGCCCGCGATCATCGCACACCGCACCGGCTCGCTCGATTGGGCGGTACTCGAGGGCGACCACACCGCCACCGGCAACTACCTGGGCTACCTGAGTGTTCTCCTGGAGAACACCACCGGCGGGAAGGCCTACGTCGATGAGATCTCCATCCGCGAGGTACTCGGTGGGGACCAGCTCGGACCCGAGCTGAACCGCCGACCAAAGATGAATTACCACAAGTACTTCTGCGATCTGACCTCCTGGCAGTACGACTATATGCTGGAGCGGGCCCGTGAGTTGGGGCTCTACTATCGCATTGCTGTGACCGAAAGGAATGATTACGTCCTTTCGCGTCTGGGGCATGCGGGTTTCATGGAGACCAACAGTTCACCGAAGAACTTCAACGCTCCGCCCGGCACGGCGTGCTACACCTACCAGACGTACTGGTGGCGCTACCTGACGGCCCGTTGGGGGGCATATCGTAGTGTCCATTCTTGGGAGCTAGCCAACGAACAGGACCCGTGGGACTCGAGAGGGTACGTGCACACGCAGAACATGGCCGCCTGGTTCCACGCCAACGATCCCAGCCGCCACGATGCCGTCACTACCTTCTGGGACAGCTTCCCGGCTACAGAGTTCTGGGCGAACCCGGCCTATCCAGACATCGCACACGCTGACATACATGAGTATCTATACGACGGCACACCCGAGAACTCCGATACTGCCTACGGTCATTGGGATCTTGGGCGCGATCTGGCGTCGAGGGGCGTCGATAAGCCGATCGTCCGTAGTGAGACCGGTGTACTCGGCCCGGCCGCCCACGGCGGTGGCGAGAACGCGGACATCAAACTCGACACCGAAGGCATCTACCTGCATAACCTCACGTGGGCCACGCTGGATTACAACGGCATGTACGAGTTGTACTGGTTCGCCAATAACATCCGCGGCGAGGGCGTCGGCCACGGCGACCTGTACGACGTGTACAGGACATACCGGAGTTTCATGGCCGACGTTCCGTTAGGCAACGGCTCGTACATCGACGCCGGTGCCACCTCATCCCATCCGTCCGCTCGCGTGGTGGGCCAGATCGATCCGGTCAACAACAGGGGCCACTTCTGGATTCAGCATGCCGACCACACGTGGCGGAACGTAGTGGATGAGGTCGAGATTACATCCATCAGCACGACAATCGAAGTCCTCGGACTGGCGTCACCGGCCAAGTACGCGGTCACCTGGTTCAACACGTACGATGGCAGCTTGACGACCGAAGTGGTCTCAACGACGGCGCCGGCTGGTGCGCTGCTGCTCAACGTTGCAGACCTCGCGACGGACGTCGCCGTTAAGCTGAACCTGGACTCGCTTCTGTGGGTACGTCCTGAGCCCGGCACGCTGGTGTTCCAGGATGGCCGTCTGTTGCCCGACAATTCCGAGTACACCGGGACACGGGATGCCCACATCCTCCAGGGTCATTCACTCTACAACACCGGCGGGCACGAAGTACTGGAAGCGGCTCGCCAGGATGGCAGCAATGCCAGCCATGACCGCAGCATCGTCGTCAAGTTCACGGAGATCGACACCAGCCTGGAGGCTGGCAACTATCTCCAACAGGCCGTCTTGACGCTGGACTACTTCGGTTCGCGCAACGATCCCGGGGGTGTCAGCAAGGCCCTGTACG
>CAYGAN010000171.1:8929-9378 GCA_964347585.1 uncultured Planctomycetales bacterium
AGGGGCCAAAACCGGCATTGACGGCGCTTGGGCTGGACCGGGCGAGGTTTGTTGGACCAAGCCTTTCGGTGCGACCGGCGGGGACAATCCCAACTGGAACGGCACGTTGGACGCTCAGTACGCAGACCCGGTAACGCTGGATAGCGCTTCGCTGGCCTCCGAGGCATACGGGCCGGTCAGCTTCGACGTGACTGACGCGGTCCGCCAGCATCTTGCGGACCCCGGCGAGAATTTCGGCTTCGTGATCCGCGAGGAGGAGGGCAGCGAAAGTACCGAGGACGGGACGAGGCAGTTCCACTCGCGTGAAGCAGTTTACGTAGGCGCTCGCCCCTCGCTGACGTTGACGTTCGTGGAGCTATCCGCTGCCGACTTCGACCTTGACGGCGACGTGGACCTGGATGATTACAGCACGCACCTTGTTCCCTGCTATACCGGGCCCGGCGGGCAGG
>CAYGAN010000171.1:9388-10088 GCA_964347585.1 uncultured Planctomycetales bacterium
TGAAGGCCACGATCCTATCGACCCTGATCGGACTCGGTCTGATGCTTGTTGCGGTCCCTTGTGGCGCGGCTACCCTGGCCGTGCCCGGCGGGCAGGCAACTCCGGAATGTGAGCCTTGTGATCTTGACAACGACGCTGACGTTGATCTGATCGACCTTGCTACGTTCCAATGCAGCGTAACCCAGGGGTGAAGACAGGCAAGGAAGCGGCTACGCAGAGCATGATCGCTCCGCCAGCCACAGCACAGCAGTAGGTTCGTTGGTGGAGAAAGGCAAAGGACCGGATGTTCACCAGAGTATTGTCGTTCGTCGCCGCCGCTTTGCTTGCACCAGCTATATTAACCGCCCAGCCAGAGCAGGCCATTCCGGAATCCGCCAGTGTCAGCCAGCAGGGACCCCAAACCCGACCGGCAATAAGTGGCAGCATTTCAATCCCGCCGGATTGCCCGCCGGCCATGCGCTTCGCCGCTCAGGAGCTGTCCCGGTATCTCCGGAAGATGACGGACCAGCCTCACACGGTCGTTGCTGAGGCTGCGCCAAGCGCCGCCGCTCGCGTCGTCTTGAAAGTCGATTCGCGGCTGCACCGCGATGGCTATCGCGTCAGCATGCAAGCGGACCGCACATCCATTGCCGGCGGCAGCTCGCGTGGCTGTCTTTACGGCGCCTACGCCTGGCTGCATCGCTTGGGGTGCCGCTGGTCG
>CAYGAN010000172.1:0-2457 GCA_964347585.1 uncultured Planctomycetales bacterium
TGCAGACGGCCGTCAGGAATCCGATGGGGGCCTCGTGTCCCAGAGCGTAGGCATGCCGTTCCCCCACATGGGTCACGCTCACGATTCGCCCGTCGATCATGAGTACGCGGGTATTCTCTGGCCGATCATGTGGGTCGTTCTCCGACCAGCCAACCGTTCCGGGCGCACACAGCCGATTCTGAAAAGCGAGGTTGACCAGATCACTGATCTCTGCCCTCTCCTCAGAACGTGCTGCTCGAATCTCAACAGTCATGTTTTCCAAGCTCTTCCTCGACAGCCGCTCGCGGACCCCTGATCCAGAATTCCCCATCTGCCGGACCTTCGACCGGCCTCCTACCTCAGCAAGCGCCTCGATACAACCGCGGAGTCGCGTATTCCATCGTGAGCTGTGGCTGCTTGCCCGGTCCACCGCCCCGACGAGGGCGTTCCACGTGTTTACCGCCCGCCGGGCAAGGGCCGCCGTTGCTGCGAGGAAGCGAGGCACTCGCCGGGTTACGACTAGCCTCAGAGCCGGATACCGCGACAGAGTCTCACCCGTGGGCCTGAATCGGCGAAGCGATTCGGGTATCCTTGTGCTAGGGCGGCGGGTCCGCCTGGCCTTACGGAGTCCGAACAGGCAATCCCGCTCAGACAGCATCGCTGAATGAATGATGGTCAGAAAACGCGTCAGTGACGAGAGGATGGATTATGAACCACCGCCTTGGTGCCTCGATGTCCTGGATAGCTCTGATGTTCTGTGTGCAGGGGAACCTCGCCTGCGCCCAAAGTGGTGTCGTTTCAGGTGAGCTCAAGAAATGGCACAGGATCACGATCACGTTCACCGGCCCGGACACGAGCGAGACGGCAACGCCGAACCCGTTCCGAGACTATCGCCTCAACGTAACGTTCACCAAGGGCGCCAAGAGTTACGTTGTGCCCGGCTACTACGCTGCCGACGGTAGCGCAGCCGAAACCAGCGCTGTCAGCGGCGACAAATGGCGCGTACACTTCGCGCCGGACGAGGAGGGCAGCTGGAACTACCTGGCCTCCTTCCGCACGGGCACGGACGTCGCTATCAGCACTGATCCGAATGCCGGGACGCCTACCGCATTCGACGGCGCAACGGGCGCGCTGACCATTGGCCCCACCGACAAGGCCGGGCGCGACCACCGCGGCAAAGGCTTGCTGCGCTACGTGGACGAGCATCACTTGCAGTTCGCGGAAAGCGGCGAGTACTTTCTCAAGGGCGGTGCCGACAGTCCGGAGAACTTCCTCGGCTACTTCGAATTCGACGGAACGTGGGACACCGGCGGCCTGATAAGCGATTTCCTTCACCACTACCAGCCTCACGCAGGCGACTGGAACGCGGGTGATCCGACGTGGCAGGGCACCAAGGGCAAGAACATCATCGGCGCCCTGAACTACCTTGCCAGCAAGGGCATGAACAGCGTCTATTTCATCACCTACAACATCGACGGGGGCGACGGGGCGGATACGTGGCCGTGGAACGACCCCGGCGTGCGCGATCGCTTCGATTGCAGCAAGCTCGACCAGTGGGAGATCGTGTTCTCACACATGGACAAGGCCGGGGTCCAACTGCATCTGCTCACGCAGGAGACGGAGAACGATCACGCCCTCGACGGAGGCGAGCTCGGGCCCATTCGCAAGCTGTATTACCGCGAGCTGATCGCTCGGTTCGCCCACCACCTCGCGATGATCTGGAACCTCGGCGAGGAGAACACCAACAGTGACGCGCAACGCAAGGCCTTCGCGCAGTACATCCGCGACGTGGACCCGTACGATCACCCCATCACCGTGCACACGTTCTATAACGCGGCCGACACGTTCTACGACGGCCTCCTGGGAGACGCGAACTTCGAGGCGACCTCGATCCAGGGAGACGGCAGCAGCTATAACCACTGGGCAACCAGCCTGCGCCAGAGATCAGCCCAGGCCCTCCGGAAGTGGGCGATCTATGGCGACGAACAGGGCCCGGCCGTTCAAAGCGACCTGTCGAACCTGGACACCCTCCGCAAGGACCCCTTGTGGGGCAATCTGATGGGCGGCGGCGCAGGCGTCGAATGGTACTTCGGCTACCAGGGCAGTTTCGGAGACGTGCAATCCGAAGACTGGCGCCTTGTGGGGAATCTATGGGAGCAGACTAACCACGCGCTCCGCTTCTTCCAAGACTACCTGCCGTTCTGGCAAATGCAGCCGGACAACGGCCTGGCTTCCGGTGGGACGAACCCGAAGGTCCTGGCCGAACCGGACGAGGTGTACGCCGTGTACCTGCCCAGCGGCGGTAGCACGGACCTAGCCGTGGCCAGTGCCAGTTACACCGTCAGGTGGTACAACCCGCGCACCGGCGGGACGCTTCAGAACGGCACCGTCACCAGCATCATCGAGCAACGGCCCGCCAGATGAGCCCGGCGAGGCCGCTGTATCCGTCTGAATGACCCTTGTCCCATCGTCGCTGAC
>CAYGAN010000172.1:2467-3551 GCA_964347585.1 uncultured Planctomycetales bacterium
GCCGCCACCGTCACCAGCATCATCGGTCCCGGTTTTGTCTCCATCGGCGACCCCCCCAGCGAAACCGACAAGGATTGGCTCGCCCTTGTGGAACGGAGCGGGCCGGTGCCGCAGGTTCAGCCCGAACCGGGCACGCTCATCTTCCAGGACGGTCGAAAGTATCCTGACGATACCGTCTATTCCGGAACAGAGGACGCCCATATTCTCCAGGAACACCCGCTCTACAACACCGGCGGCAGCAGCGTGCTCGAAGCCGCCCGCTACACGGGCGCCGACTCGACGCACGACCGCAGCATCGTCGTCAAGTTCACCGCGCTGGACACGAGCCTGGAGGCTGGCAAGGTTCTCCAACAGGCAAGCCTGACGCTGAACTACTTTGACTCGCGGAACGATCCCGGCGGGGTGGTCAAGACGCTTTACGTCCACAAGCTGCTGCACGACTGGGGCGAAGGGACGAAGACGGCCGTTAACGGCGAATGGGCTGGCGCCGGCGAGGTCTGCTGGACCAAGCCGTTCGGGGCGACGGGTGGGGACAATCCGAATTGGAACGGCACGCTGGACGCACAGTACGCCGATCCGGTTGCTCTGGCCAGCGTCGCGCTGGGCGGCTCGGAAGACCACGGCCCGGCCAGCTTCGACGTGACCGAGGCAGTCCGAGACCACCTGGCCAGCCCGAGCCAGAACTTCGGCTTCGTGATCCGCGAAGAAGAGGGCAGCGAGAGCGCGCAGGATGGCACGCGCCAGTTTCACTCGCGCGAGGCAGCAACGATCTTGGATCGTCCGTCGCTAACGCTGACGTTTGTGGCGCCGGCTGCCGGTGATTTTGACCTCGACGGCGACGTGGACCTGGACGACTACAACACGTACTTCGTTCCCTGCTATACAGGGCCCGGCGGTGAGGCCACTCAGGACTGTCAGGTCTGCGACGTGGACGGCGATCACGACGTGGACTTGCTGGACTTCGCCACGTTTCAGTACAGTTTCAACGGGGGATGATTGGCTGCCAAAGGTTCCGCCTCCGAAGCAGCGTCGTGCCGGGGCAGATCGTAGCACTAGGTGGTCGGGGGAGCATTAGACAACAGGG
>CAYGAN010000172.1:3561-10058 GCA_964347585.1 uncultured Planctomycetales bacterium
TGGCGCGAAGACGACAACAGGGGCCTAGGAACCGGCGCGGAGTGTTAATGGAGGGCAGAGGCATGGCGAGCGACAACCGAATCCCGGCGCTGGCAAAGCTCGCAATACCGTCCTTGCTGCTATGTGTGAACGTGCCGACCTTCGGCCAGGCAGAGGGCGGGACCCACATCCCTGCGCAGATCGACACACCGGTGAATTACCCCGGCGTTCGAGAGCCCGGTCAGGTAGTGTCCACGTGGTTCTACGTTCTCAGTCACCCCGGAGCGACCTACATCGCCATTCACTTTGTCAACTTCGGTCTGGGGCCCGGGGACTATCTGGTGGTTTCTGATGGCACAGGACAGCAGCAGTACCTGCTCAAGGGAAGGGGCAAGATGGGGGCCGGGACCTTCTGGGCACAACACGTCAAGGGCGACACCGCGGTGCTGGAACTCATCACGACCGGCACAAAGGGCGGGCGGGGCTTCCAGATAGATGAATACGTTGCCGGCCACGTGAACATGAGCTTCAGTGACTGGCTGGAATCGGTCTGCGGAGCGGATGATCGCCAGAACGCCGTCTGCTACGAAACGTCCCATCCTACGGAGTATGACCGTGGCCGGGCTGTGGTGCGACTGCTCACCAACGGAAGCGCGTTCTGCACGGGCTCGCTGGTTTCTCCCTACAACCATGTCCTCACGAACAACCACTGCATCGGCACCGCGTCGAAGGCTCTGAACACGGACTATGAGTTCATGGCCGAGGCGCCCAATTGCGACGATCCCAACTGCCGGAATTGCTATCCGGGCGTGGTGTTCTCGGGGGGCATCTTGATCCGGACGAGTGGAGCCCTCGACTACTGTCTTGTCCAGCTCAATAGCGGCGACCCGGCCGGTACGTTCGGGTTTCTGGAAGTGGACAACCGGCCGCCCATCATCGGTGAGCAGATCTACATCCCTCAACACCCTGACGGTCGAGCGAAGGAGTTCGCGATCTTCAGCACGCACCCGAGTGACACGGGCGGCGTGTGCAGAATCTTTTCAATTACAGAGCCGCCCTGCGTCGGAGGACCCCACAACGACATCGGCTACTTCGCCGAAAGCGAGCCGGGCGCGTCCGGTTCGCCGGTCTTGGCCACGTCCAGCCACAAGCTCATCGGCCTGCACCACTGCGGAGGCTGCCCGAACCGGGCGGTTCCGATCTCCCTGATCTATCCTGAGATCGAGAACGATCTGCTCGGCTTCGGCTCTCCGGGCAGGATTGCTCCCGGCGCCGTCGCGGTCAGCGCGAACAGCTTCACCGCAGGCCAGGAGCCGGATAACGCGATCGACGGCGATATCCACACGCGATGGACATCCCTCAGCTCCGGCAGCCCCCACTGGTTGCAGCTAGACCTCGGCCTGTGGGCCTTTGTGACCGGCTTTAAGGTCTGGCACGCCGGCGCCGCTGGCGATCCGACCTCCCTGAACACCAGGGCTTTCTTGATCGAATCCGCCCCTGAGGCCGATGGCCCCTGGACCACCGAATTCGTCGGTAGTAACCCTGCGCAGGAAAACGTCAACACCTTCGAGTATGCCGGCCCGCAGCAGCTCCGGCACATCAGGCTCTACGTCACCGATCCTGGAGACACCGGCTACGCTCGCATTCCCGAGTTCGAGGTGATCGCCGAAGAGACGATGATCGAGGCGCTGCCGGGCGGCGAGAACGTCGCTCCGCTTGCGGCCACGGCGCAGGCCAGTTCAGTGTTCGGGCCGGAGTGGGGACCTACCAAGGCCATCGACGGTGTTGTCTCCCTCGAGAGCAAATGGGTCAGCGCGGACGTCTCACCGCCCCACACGCTAACGCTCGATCTGGGGGCTGTGTATTCCGTGGGCGGCTTCGTCCTTCGCCAGCCGAGCGACGCAGGAGAGGCCAGCTACTTCAACGCAACCGACTTCTCCTTCCAGTCGGCTCGTTCGTTGTCGGGTCCATGGTTTACCGAAGCTCGTTTCTTCACGTCCGGGGACGCGGACTTCGCCGCACGGAAGTTCATATCGCCCAAAGACCTTCGTTATGTCCGGCTGCACATTGCCGACCCGGGAATCGACAGCTACGCCCGCGTCCCGGAATTCGAGGTCAGGACCGCAGAGCCACCGCCGCCCGTGCGACCGACTCCAGGAACGCTCATCTTCCAGGACGGCCGTCGATTCCCCGATGACTCCGAATACACCAGCACCCGAGACGCGCACATTCTCCAGGAACACCCGCTCTACAACACCGGCGGCAGCAGCGTGCTCGAAGCGACGCGCTACACGGGCGCCGACTCGACGCACGACCGCAGCATCGTCGTCAAGTTCACCGCGCTGGACACGAGCCTGGAGGCTGGCAAGGTTCTCCAACAGGCAAGCCTGACGCTGAACTACTTTGACTCGCGGAACGATCCCGGCGGGGTGGTCAAGACGCTTTACGTCCACAAGCTGCTGCACGACTGGGGCGAAGGGACGAAGACGGCCGTTAACGGCGAATGGGCTGGCGCCGGCGAGGTCTGCTGGACCAAGCCGTTCGGGGCGACGGGTGGGGACAATCCGAATTGGAACGGCACGCTGGACGCACAGTACGCCGATCCGGTTGCTCTGGCCAGCGTCGCGCTGGGCGGCTCGGAAGACCACGGCCCGGCCAGCTTCGACGTGACCGAGGCAGTCCGAGACCACCTGGCCAGCCCGACCCAGAACTTCGGCTTCGTGATCCGGGAGGAGGAGGGCAGCGAGAGCGCGCAGGATGGCACGCGCCAGTTCCGCTCGCGGGAGTACGCGCTGATCGGTAATCGCCCCTCGCTGACGCTGACGTTCGTGGCGCCGGCTGCCGGTGATTTTGACCTCGACGGCGACGTGGACCTGGACGACTACGATACGTATTTCGCGCCCTGCTATATGGGGCCCGGCAGCCAGGTCACCCAGGAGTGTCAGAAATGCGATCTCGACGACGATCACGACGTGGACTTATTGGACTTCGCCACGTTCCAATACAGTTTTACCGACGAATGATTCACAGCCAACAGTTACGCCTCTGAGGCGGCGTCATACCGTCGGCGAGCCGTCCCCGGCCAGGCTGCGACCGCGCCGACTTTGACGACGATAATGACATCGATCAGTCGATCTTACTCTGCCACCTTCCACCCGTGCATCAGCAACGAGAACAGTCCAGGCGATCCCGACTGCGTGGAATGAGCCCGGCTTGCACTTGCCTGTCCTGGGCCTTTGGTATTCGTTGGATCGAAAGGTTAGAATGCGATAGTGCGGACTCTCGGGGGGAGCACCGGATAGCGGAGAAGTCTGAGATCTTCCTCCTCATGCGGGAGGGTCAAGATCGGGAAAGAGGCAAGCGAATGAAGACAAAGCCGAAGGCATGGAATGCAGCCTGGGCGGTGTTTCATCCGGCAATCAAGATGGCGAGGATTGCCGGTTGGTTCACTTTCTGGCTCTGGCATCTGCTGCTGAAGAACCGGGCGGCCATCGCCGTCGCCTCGCTGCTTTGGCTGATCTTCCGCAGCGGGAGCCAGCCGCGACGACTCAGCTATCCATGTCAAAAGGCTGCAGCCGCGAACGTCGGCGCCTTTGCGATTGGCCTGGTGCCCGTATTGTTCGTTCCGGGAAGGCGCCGCTGTGGGCGCATGCCGGCTCGGGCGATGCTGACCAAGCACCAGTTCGTCATCGGCGCCATCATGTTTGTTGTCGCGATGCTAGGCGTACAGAGTTACCAGTTCGCCATGAGCCTCCTGCCGCCGACGCGCCCGGACGCGCCGCCTCGACTGGGCGACCCGGTTCCTACCACCGTGGGCATCGTTCAACAGGCGCCGGCAGGCGGCTCGTACACGCTGAGTGAGATCCAGTCCATGGTCACCGAGGCCGTGGAACTCGCCGGAGGCCTGGATGGCATCGTCAATGCCGGCGACACCGTCGTCATCAAACCCAACTTGGTGCAAACCAAGTGGGACGGGACGCAAGGCGTGGTCACCGACCCCAGGGTCTGTGCGGCCGTGGCGCAACTGGCGTGGCAAGCAGGAGCCGGACAGGTCATCATCGCCGAAGGCACCGCGGACGGTAGTGGCGGCCGGGGCTGCACCTGGTACGGCTTTAACAGTGCCGGCTATGACACAAATTGGGACCGTCTCTTCGACTACGACACCTCCGTGACGCTCTTCGATCTGAACGACTGCGGGACGGGGGATATCGACCCGCCACTGGATCCGCCGCATCCCGACCTGACCTGCTCGAAGGTAACGATCAACGGGGTCATCCGAACCGAGTATTGGGTCCCCAACCTTCTTCTCCAGTGTGACGTCCTGATCAGCGTGCCGACGTTCAAGAACCACTTCAACGCGATGGTGACGTTGTCAATGAAGAACCGGATCGGGTGCGCCCCGAACGATATCTACCACTACCCCGGGCAGCAGCAGATGAAATGGGGCTTGGTGCACTCGACGAGTTCGGGGTTCCCCTGCACGGTTTCGCCGTGCCCGAGCGACGAGTACGAGATCGTGCAGCGAACGATCGTGGATCTCAACCTGGTTCGGCTGCAGGACTTCGCCGTCGTGGACGGCCTCATAGGCGTGACCAACGGCCCGAACACCGATCCCCCCACGCACCCCAGTCCGCACATGCAAATGGTCATCGCGGGCAGAGACACTCTGGCGGTTGACACCGCTGGCGCCTTGGTCATGGGATACGACCCTGACTATGTCACGCAGATCGCGTGGGCGGACGGCACCGGCGCGCTCGGCACCAAGAACCGGGGATACATCACCGTGCTCGGTGATCACGTCGCTTCAGTGCGGTACGACTTTCCGGAAAACTACGCCGGGTCGGTGCGTTCCGACTCCAGTCCGCCCTGGATCGGCGACATCTCCCTATCCGAAGGACAGGAGGTCTCAGGCACTGTCACGATCAGCGGCTCCGGGATCGGGGACAATCAGGGTGTCATCAAGGCGGAACTTGCGGTGGATGGCGAGTACGTGCAGACCGATCGCACCTCACCCTACGCCTTCGACTGGGATTCGACCACCGTTTCACAGGGCCCGCATGCCGTCACGTTCACGGTCTATGACGATTACCTGAACGAGGCGAGCATCACCCGCAACGTCACGGTAACGCCGCCGCAGGAAAAGGCCGATTTCTCCGCCGACGTAACAGCGGGACCGGCGCCGCTGACCGTGCAGTTCGCGGACCAGTCCTCTGTCCCGGGCATCACGGAGTGGTTCTGGGAATTCGGCGACGGGACTACCAGCCACGAGCAGAACCCCCAGCACATCTACACGATCGAGGGCGCAATGACCGTGCGGCTGACAGTGACGGCCGGTGGAACGCCGCACACCGAGGAGAAGGTCAACTACATTCAGGTCGCCACCTTTCCGAAGGCCGCCTTCATCGGCGGGCAGATCCCCCTGCACGCCTCCGATCAGCAGACGGTTGATCATCTTGAATCGCTCGGCCTGATTATCGACGTTTACGACGACGAGCGGGAGAATCGTCCGCCCGCGGAGACCATCGCCGCTGAACACGATCTGCTCATCGGTTCGACCAACATGCTGTCGGGCAACGTAGCCGGCGACTTCCGCAACCTGCCCATACCTTTTGTGTACTGGGAACCGGCCCTGAACCAGACCGACCGCGAGCCCTTAGCCGATGCCTGGGCCTCCACCGGCTACGACCAGACGCAGATCGACGTGCTCTCAAACAGCCACCCCATCACGGCCGGCCTTCCGCTCGGCGCTGTCACCGTCGTGCCGGACCCGACCATGCTCGGCGTGGCTCAAGGCAACGTCGGGGCCGGCGTACAAGTCCTGGCCACGTGCGTTGGCCAGCCCGGCAATCGCACGATCATGGCCGCAGAAGCCGGCGCGATGCTGCTCGATGGCCAACCGGCTGCTGCTCGCACCGCCTTTCTGTTCCTTCATAACGATACATTCCCCTTGCTCAACGCCACGGGTGTGCAGATCGTCGAGCAGGCCGTCTTGTGGGCGCTTGGCGACCTCGACGCCCAGTTCACTGCGGACACCGTCAGCGGCCTCGTCCCGCTGACCGTGCAGTTCACCGACCAGTCCGCGGGCGCCGTGACATTCTGGTCTTGGGACTTCGGCGACGGTGCCGCCAGTTGCCTGCGACACCCCTCGCACACCTACACCACGCCGGGCACTTCTGACGTGACACTGACCGTTACGAGCGTCACCCGCACCGACGTCGAGGACAAACACGCTTTCCTGACCGTGATGTCTATGCCGGGGGATTTGGATGAGGATGGCGACGTGGACCAGGACGACCTCGACACGCTTGCTGCGTGCCTTGGGACCCAGCTGCCCGACCCGGGCTGCGACATAGCCGACATCGACGGTGACAACGACGTGGATTGCGCGGACTACCGCACGCTCATTGAAGCATGGACCGGTCCGCCTCAGGATCCGCCCGGGCTCGCACCCTGCTCGCCACACCTCGAGTCGGTACAGAGCTTTGCCGTCCACGGCCCCGCCGGTGAGATCGGACTCG
>CAYGAN010000173.1:0-9931 GCA_964347585.1 uncultured Planctomycetales bacterium
GATTATCCGCGCCGGTGGCGCCGAAAGGCTTGGTCCAGCAGACTTCGTTGGCGCCCGCCCATTCGCCGTCGATGCCCGTCTTGGTGCCTTCGCCCCAATCGTGCAGGAGCTTGTGAATATACAACGTCTTGGCGACCCCACCCGGATCGTTGTGCGAGTCAAAGTAGTCCAATGTCAGGCTCGCCTGCTGGAGGTACTTGCCCGCCTCCCAGCTCGCGTCGAGATCCATGAACTTGACGACGCTGCTGCGGTCTTCCGTCGCGTCCGCGCCGAGTTCTCGCGCCGCTTCCAGCACGTCGTGGCCGCCCGTGTTGTAGAGTGGGTGCTCCTGCAGAATGTGCGCGTCGTTCGTGCCCGCGTAGAAGGTTTCGTTAGGATACTTTCTGCCGTCCTGAAAGATCAGGGTGCCGGGCTGAGGGCGAACGAGCGGCGCAACCGCCACCGACAGGTTCACCTGAATGTGCTGCGGGTTGTTCGTAGCATCGGGGTCGCTGATGGTGATCGTTCCGGAGTACTGACCGGGTGCGAGCGAGTCCGTGTCGTACACCAACGTGATCGTAACCCACTCGCCCGCGGAGGTCCCGGAATCCGGCACCGACCACATCCATGAACGGTTGTCGCTAATGCTGTAATTGAGCATCCCGCTGCCCGAATTGCGCACCTGATAGTTCTGGCTCTCGGCGTCCTGGCCTTCCTGAACGGTCTGATCGAGCTGCGAAGGCGTCCGTTCAATCTCCGGCACGGGAGTCGATCCGGCGGGATAGCGGAGATCGACCGTTTGCTCGAACGCCGTGAACAGATCGCCGGGATCCCCGAGCGGGTTCCCGTGACTGCGCCAGTATTCGATGGAATAGGAGTCCCAAGCGCCGCCGGCCTGCTGGTCCGCGTCGTAAATGAACCAGCACAGGCAAATGATGTCGTGGTTGCCCGGCGTTTGATTCCAGTTGTTCACGTCCGCGAAGCAATCGCGGACGAACTGCGCCATGACGGACTCGGAAGAAACCTTGTTCCATTCGGTCGTGTACACGGGTCGGTCCTGGAGTCCTTTGCTATCGACGAGGTTCAACTGAGAGACGTAAGTGTTGTGGAAGTCTGTTAGAGAGCCACCGTAGGCGTGGATCGCGAACCCGTCGATTTCGTTGTTCGGGATGTTGTCAATGGTCTCGCCGAGCCACTGATTCCCGTCCATCCAACGCACGCCCGGGATGAGACCGCCTGGGCTGGGCCCAGCGATGAGGACTCGGTGCCCTCCCGCCGGGCTTGGCAGGGCCGAATTGTGGATCGCGCTGCGGACGTTGCGGTAGATTGTTGCGTACCCCTCGGGTGTAATCTGGTTGTCTGGCCAGCCGCTTCCTTCGCCGACGATGTTCGGTTCATTCCCGATGATCCAGATGTGGCAGTAGCTTCGTAGAGTGTTGACCGCGCTGACGCAAGAGTTCGGCCAGTTCGCGTAGTCGGGATTGCTCGGCGCGGGGACGGTCTCGCCCCACCTGTAGTCGATGCGCGTGATGATGGTCACGTTCTTGTTGTTGTAGAGGTCCTGGTAGAGGCCGGTGAAGTGGCTTGGGGCCCACCACGGGTCCGAGTGGGTCAGGACGGTCTCGACGTCCCACCCGCCGTAGGCAGGACAGTCGAGCAGCGTGGCCGGTGTCTCGTCCACCGGTTGACCTTGGGTGTACCCCCACCAGTGGATGCCGTACAGCCACGGAGAATCCGCTGCAACGGTACTGCACAGGGTCAAGGGCAGGAGCAAGAGCCAGCCCGGCCCGAATCGGCTTTGGTTCGATCGGCATGTCAGGCTTACTTTCCTCCTGCCGATCGCATGCGGTTCATACATGCTTACCGCAACGGCTCGGGGTTCTCGACAATCTGTATCGCGGCCCTGCCAGGGTTCTGAGTGCACTTGCTGTGAAGCTGCACTATCGGACGCTGGTCCTGCTGGCTTTGCACGCAGGGGCAGAGCCCAGCGTACACATCCTTGCGCTGGCAGAGGATTTCCGACGGAGTCCAACCCGCCTGTCCTGGTTGTGCGGCTAATGTTAGCGTATCAAGTAAGGCGGCTCGGGGTCAATGAACCGCCCGACCATCATCCTTTTCCCTGCGGAAGGCTGCGTCTGCTCAAGAGGCGGTCCCTGGGGCAGATGTGTGCCCAAGATCGCATTCGCGTGGGAGAACCCGGCTGTTCGCCCTGGCCAAGTTCGCATGACACGATGAGCCAGCGATTGGTTCTTTCACGTGACGCTTCGCCAGCTGGAAAAGACCTTTCCGGGTGAGCTATGATCGTGAGCCTCAATCTGGGAATTTGCGGCTCGCGAGGGCGGCGTCGGGTATGGATGCGGTAGCTCAGCACTGCTTGGAAATCAACCGCTGCAACCAGCGAGGCGGCAGAATGCTGTCTGTCGTTGACTTGATCGCCGCCGGGACGATGGACGTGCCGCTAACGTCCTGGCTCCTGGCGGCAATCAGCCGGGGCAACTCCTTCATTGTTGGTGCTAACCCGGGTGGCGCCGGCAAGACGACCGTCATGGCCGCCCTGCTGAACTTCATACCGGCCGACATGAGACTCATGCCGCTGGAGTCTGAACACACCGTGCGACAGGCCGCGCGCACGCACGAACTGCCGACATGCTGGATCTGTCACGAGATCGGTGACGGACCGTACTACGCGTATCTTTGGGGACCGGCTGTAGGCGAGATGCTCCGGCTTGCGAGGCCCGGCCTTACGGTCGCTAGCAACCTGCATGCCGACACGCTCGAACAGTGCCGGTCCCAGATCTGTCAGGAGAACGGGGTTGCCCAGGGAGTCTTCGATTCGGTTCCGTTGTTGCTGTTCATGCACGTCGCCCGTTCGGGGTACCGAATGATCCGACGCATCGCGACGGCTTACGAAGCGGCGGCTGGCGGTCATCGACTGGTCTGGCGCTGGGACGAGCGGACAGACCGCTTCGAGCAAGTCGCCGCGTCAGACCTCGTCACGCGCGAAACCGTGACGGTAGCCGAACAGACCGTCAGAGCCTTGTTGGCCACGGGGGTTCAAACGATCGAACAGGTCAGACGATTCATCTTGGACAACGCTGCCGACGTTGCATGATGCTCACGCGGCTGCCGCCGATTCGGGCATCATCCGAACGGTTGAATGGACTGGCCTAGTCGAGAGAACGGTCAAGAGCGTAGCTGACTGGGCACTACTTCCTTCCCGTTCAGTTTTCTTCGTCACAGTTCTGGCGCCTCTCGGACTATATTGGTGACTGTGTCCAGCTGCCGAGGTTGCTGACTGATCGGCATGCTCCGCTATGAGGCAAGCTCATGGAGACTGCCCACCTTGTGACCCCTGCCCAGCGCGGCGATGAGGAAGCCAAGTCCCGACTCCGCAAGCTGGCCGCTCAGCTCGTTTACGCCCGAGTCTTCCGATCAGTCAAGGCGCGCTGCGAAGCGGAAGACGTGGCACAGGACGCACTCTTGGCTGCGCTGACCGCCCTGCCTCGCCTTCGAAATCCGCAGGCGTTCCTGCCTTGGCTCCGTCGCATAACGGACAACGTGGTCGCCGATTACGTCAGGAGACGGCGACGATCGCCTCAAAGAAGTCACGGGCAGCCTGATGATGTTCTTCTGCCAATCGAACCACACGACCCGCCTGAGAAGGCTGAGGAAAGAGAGCGCGTGCGTGCAGCGCTCGAGGCGCTTGCTCCGAAGAACAGGCTCGCGGTGGAACTCTTCTACTTCGACGGCCTGACCTGCAGGGAGGTGGCAGACTTCCTGCGCATATCTCACGATGCCGCAAGGGCTGCTATCTCTCGATCTAGAAAAGAACTCAGAAGAAGGATGATGACCATGACAAGCGCAAGCCGTTCTGGGTATCGTTTCTGGTTCATGGTCGTGCACGGCGGGGCCACGTTTGACGGCCCCCTCTTTGGCCACGACTCCGATACCGGCAGGCTCTACATGGCCCTTTATCCTGTCGGTGAGGCGGGTGCAGCAGCGGCGTCCGTAGGCTTGTCGCCGGAGCGAATTCAGCGGGAACTGTCCCTGGTTCAGGAGATGCGACTGATAATCCCGCAGGGAGAAGAGTGGCGCTGTACGATGCCCCTGGCGAGCGACACCGACCGAGAGCTCGTGCGCGTGTGGGCAGAGTCCATTGCTGAGATTGTCATCGGCCGGCTGGATTCGCTCTATCAGGAGGTGGCAGCTCTATCGGAATTGGTCGAAGGTGATCTTGCCAAGAGCACAGTTGTCACCGTGGGGCTCATGGAGGCGACGAAGCGTCCCTTCGGCTCGCTCCGCGAGCAGATGAAGGTGTCGGACCCGGATCGAGGCAGGTTCGGCAAGTTCCGGGTCTTCGTTTTCGCTGGCCATGCAGAGGACTACGCGGGCTTCCTCGGCGGGATCTCGTGCGGCCATCCAGGCATCCCGGCGGGAGAATGTTACACGTACTATTTCCACCCAAAGAACACGGAAAGGCCAGGAGTTGAAGGGCTGAGGACGCTTATCCCGACAGCAGAGGTACCGCCAGTTGGCCACACGATCCTCGAGAAGTTGGCTCCGGTCAGCCGCCAAGGCATCACGCAAGAAGCGAAGGCGAGAATCGCAGATGAACTGGCTGTTCCCAAGGACAAGCAGAAGGAGTTCTGGGAGCGCCTCGCCGACCTGCACGCCGTGAGCGAGTTGGAAGGTGCCACCAGAGTTGCCGTGCCCAGCCTGCCTCTTGCGCCCTGGGAGGAGTACCTGGCGCTTCTCGACGGGATAGGGCAGGAAATCAACGAGACGGTGGCCGACGCAGCGGATGACCTCCGCAGGCGGACAGCGCGCTGCTCCTTCGCTGACTGCAACTTCGCGGATTGCGTCCTCGTCTTCGTGACGTACCTGGAAAGCTTGGTCCAGCACGCCGTCAGCGAGAGGAAGTGGACGAGCTTCCCCGCCGAGGCGGACTTCTCATGGGGCGCGCTGATCGTTGCGTAGCGGCTGGGCAACTGGCATCGCAAGCGGTGATACCCGACGCGTGCGGCGGCACGTAGGCGTGCGGGGCGATTGCGGACCGCACAGATGCTTTGCCCCACGGACACTCTTGGCGCTCGCACAACAGCAGGCCATGCCCGAACGCCCGATAGATCATACCGGAGAAAGAGGCCGTTGCTCAGGCCCTCCGCCGGGAGACGCGGGCACCCACTGCGTACGTCAGATCCGGGATGTGCTCGATCGCTCGGTCGAGACCCGACTTGATGAAATAACCCGCCCCAAGGTTGATTGACAGCGGTCGGGTTACCAGCGTCGCTTGCCTCCCCCGCCGCGGGGACCACCCCGCCCGCCGCGCCGTTCCGCCTTGGGACGCGCCACGTTCACGGTGAGAACCCGTCCAGCCAATTCCGATCCGTTGAGGCCGTTGATCGCAGCCTGCGCTTCCGAATCGTCGCGCATCTCCACGAACCCGAAGCCACGGGACTGGCCGGTCATCCGATCGGTGATGATCTGGACGCGCTCGACGGCTCCGTAGGCTGCAAAGGCTTCTTCGAGCTGCTCTGTCGTCAAGTCGCCCGGCAGATTGCCCACATAGATATTGGTCATCGCTACTGACTCCACTCGATTCGGACCGCTCCGGGAGGGCAACGGCTCTGCGGTCACGTGACTCGCACGGAAGGGAGACCAATGCCCAGCCGCCAGTCAGTCTGGAAGAATGCCGAAAGGTATGGCAGATGAAATCTCGCGCCCCTCAGCGAACAGACTGCGAGGGATGGCAAACAGTATCTGCCCGTGCCTTCGATGGCTTACCGTCATTTATCGCCGGGGACCGCGAAGAACGCAAGCGATTTGTCAGAAGATTTCACTTCCACACCTGACAGGGCGCCTTGTTCGGGACACCCAAAGTCGGGCATCCGAGGCGAGAGCGAGCACTTGGGCTCCAACCCGTGGACCTCAAGCCCAGGGCCCATTGAGGAAGCTGGTCAGGACTGACCCAGGCCAAGCATCTGGCGGATGGTTTGCTCCAGCAGTGCTCGCCCGCCGAAGACCATCCCAAGCGAACGGAGCTTGTCGGTAACAATCTGGTGTTTGGGACCTCTGTTGAGGTCCGCGATCCTGCTGTCGCTACCGGTGAGCTGCTTGGCGATCCTGGCGACCTCCTGATCGGAGATGTACATGTCGTAGCAGTTGTATGCTTGGCCGGCAACGCCTTCGACGGTCAGGAGCAGCGCGACTGCCTTGGCCACGTCGGCCGCGTGCACCTCCTTGCCACCATGAGGATTCTCAACTGGCCTGCCCGCCGCGACTGCCCGGACGAGCTCGTACCACTTGCTGTTTTCCGGGGGCTGGGCGAGACCGTAGATACCTGTTGGCCGTAAAGCGCAGATTTCGTAGCCTTCGCCGAGACCGAAGCTGTGGACGAACTTCTCGACGGCGGCTTTGTGGGCACCGTAGTGGCTCGTGGGCCAGAGGGGATGTGTCTCGTCAAGCGGTCGATCATCGAGGATGACCTCATGCACAGCACAAGTGGAGACGAACACGAAACGGCCCGCGCCGTTTCGCCTTGCCGCCTGTATCAGATGCAGGCTGCCCAGCACGTTCTTCTCAACGGACTCCGTTAGCTCACCCTCGCTGCCTCGGAGCCCGCCGCCGGAACGATGAAGGGCTGCGTGAACGACGGCGTCAGTGCCGGCAACAAGGGCCTTAGCTGCGTCCGCGTCCCCGAGTTCGCCGGGAACCCACTTGAGTTGCTTGCCAGCTTGATCGGCAAAGCCGCCGCGATCACTGATCGGTCGGTACCAGCAACGGCATTGGTGCCCCTCGCGAAGAAGATGATTGACAATGTATCGGCCAAGGAAACCAGTGGCTCCGGTCACTGCAATACGCATGGCTCGATCCCTTCTCGAGAAGCTGCGCCCGCTTGGGCGCTACGCAGAAGTCCCGCAAAGTCGCAATTATCGCGCAACCGGGCGATGGGCAACCAGCGCCGCCGCTGGCCGGATAGACCCTTTCAACGATTGAGTGGCGCGCGGGCGCAGAAGCTTCGGCGAGAGCCACGACGCCTTTACAGGCGGCGGACGCACGCAGCGCCTACCCAGCCGGACGTTGCCTACGGTCCACGTGACGGTATTATACGGTGCCATGCGGCGCAGGCCGTGCAACGGATTGCGCCGGGGCTTATGCACCGCCGTGCCGGTAGGACGCCGGGCAAGTGAGGTGCTTGGACTTGATGAACGACCTCCTGCTCTGAGGCAGTGAGCATGGACGAGCAAGCAGGCCTGCCACCACGCGCGCCGCCGGTCGTGCCGGTCACGGTCGGGTACGCCGCGTCATCCGCGGGGCGGCCCGCCTGGGCAACGGCGATAAGCGTTATTAGCATCGTGATGGGGTCTCTAACGATTCTCTACGCCGCCTACTTGCCTATTATGATCCTCACGATGCGCATGCAGAAGACGTTGATGACCTCCGGTGCATTCAGCGGAACAGACTCTGCCCCTGCCCCTGTGCCACAGCAAATGGCGGCCTGGTTCAACTATCCGGGCTGGCTGGAGGTCGTGATGGGGGCGGCAGGCGCGATCAACCTTCTGTTGGGGGTGGCTGTTCTGGTCGGCGGCATCCAGTTGCTGCGCTGCAAGCCTAGTTGGAGGGGCTGGCACCCGGCGTATGGATACACCTGTATCGCGGCGACGGTCTTGTTCGCCGCGCTGATGGCCAGCAGTCGGTCCCTCATGGCCGCTGGGATGGTCATATACGGGGGGCTGTGTGGGCTACCGTACCCCATTGTCGCTCTGGCATTCATGTACGGCCAGCGTCGTCGAGAGTGGTTTCGGTCGCTGGGCGGGCGATGATGCCTCGCCGGGCCGCCGCATGGGTTTCGTGCCCGAGGACGACCTGACGTTTATGAAAGCGGTTCGAGTGGCCCTTGCTTGCGAGTTAACAGGAGGAAGGTGTTCATGAGCAGGTTCAAACCAACGCTAGTGGTGATGCTGGTTGGGCTGGTTGCCGGGTCCATTGTCGGGCAGCAAACGCGACCCGGAGCAAGCAGGCCGGCGGCTGGGAGAAAGCACCCCCCGGATTTGCAGGACGTCAAGTACGGGCCCCACGATCGCAATGTCCTGGACCTCTGGAAGGCCAGGTCGGACAAGCCGACGCCGCTGGCGGTGTTCATTCACGGCGGGGGGTTTCGAACAGGCGACAAATCGCGCCTTGCTCCGCAACTCTTGAATCTGTGTCTGAAGTCCGGGATTTCCGTGGCCGCCATCAACTACCGCTTGTCACAGCACGCGCCCTTCCCCGGCCCCATGCACGACAGCGCGCGGGCGGTTCAGTTCTTGCGATATAAGTCGAAAGAGTGGAATCTGGACCCGAAGAAGGTGGCGGCCACGGGCGGCTCCGCCGGTGCGGGGATTTCGCTCTGGCTCGCGTTCCACGACGACCTTGCTGCTTCCCGAAGCGAGGACCTGGTGGCGCGGCAGTCCACGCGGCTCTCCTGTGCAGGCGTCTTTGGCGCTCAGTCGTCGTACGACCCTCGCTTCATCAAGAAGCACATCGGCGGACGCGCCCACAAACATCCCGCCTTGCCCCAGTTTTACGGGCTGAAGCCCGGTCAGATCGACTGGCCGCGTGCTCGCAGGCTGTTCGAAGAGGCGTCACCGATTACGCACGTCTCGGCTGGTGACCCGCCGGTTTTCATGTTCTATCGCGAGCCGGATGTCCCGCTGCCAGCTGACGCACGCCCGGGGCAGGGCATTCACCATCCCAGGTTTGGCAAAATCCTCAAAGAAAAACTCGACGCGTTGAAACTTGAGTGCATCCTGCGCCATCGCGACGACTACAAGAGCAACGCAATAGAGCAGGCGTACAGGGAGATGGTGCAGTTCTTCCTGCGGGAGTTCGGTCGGCCGTGACGGAGCTGCGGGCGTGACGCAGACCGATCCTTTGTCGCGGCACACATGAGTGGTCCAGCTCGTGCGGAAGGATCGTCCGCTCTGTGGATCCCGGAGTTCAAGCAGGTAGTTCTTCATTTCGGCGGCCCGGATGCCTCAATCGAGGTATAGGCGAACACGCACTGGCTTGTTGTGTGAGCGAGAGCGTCAAGGTGAAAGTCGCTGTCTCACGGTTCGCGATCCGGATTCTGTCGGCTTAGATACTGTGCCTTCTGTTCGAGAGGTCCGAGCGCGCGGGTGATCGCCGGTGCCAGTCTGCGGTCGGGTTCCTGACGTAGTTCCTCAAGGGGCCTCGGCTTCCAAAGAGGTCGTCTCAGTTAACCTGTATGCGTCCTTTCGGCCGTGGTCCGGCGTGAGGCGCAGGGCAGCTTTAGACTTGCGGGCCGGGCCGGGCTCGTGGTAACCTGATCTTGTCCGACTGTCCGTTGGCTTCTGGTGGCTTCCTTCGGCTGGTGGCGTCACCACCCCTCCGTTAGCCTTCGCATCAGTCGATTCCATCAGGAGTTCGTCCCGTGGCCAATATCTACGTTGGCAATCTCTCGTTCGACACCACCGAGGACCAAGTCAGGGAGCTCTTCGCTGCGTACGGCGCGGTGGAGCGCGTCAACCTGATCACGGATCGTGATACAGGCCGGCTGCGTGGCTTCGGATTTGTCGAGATGTCCGATGCGTCGGCCGCCAAAGCTGCGATTGAAGGGCTGAATGGGAAAGACCTGGGCGGGCGTGCGCTCACCGTCAATGAAGCTCGTCCCCGCTCGGAGCGTTCCGGTGGCTCTGGCGGCCGCGGCGAGTCGCGCGGGCGCGGCAAGCGATGGTGAGTCGTCGGGCGTTCGCCGTGCTTGACCATGGCGTAAGAGGGGGAGCGCGGCGGGCGCTGCCGGCACTGATGCGGCCGTGTTGGGAGGGCGGGGTCAGCGCTGCCTACCGAGGCACCGAAGGCTCGGGCGGATTCGAGATCACATCGCTGTCCTAGCGCGTCGCAATCCACCACTGCAGAGCAGCGTCGGGCACCACGGCGACCATACTGGCTT
>CAYGAN010000174.1:0-6338 GCA_964347585.1 uncultured Planctomycetales bacterium
GCCAGTCAGCGCGAGATCTTCCACGCTTGGACGGACAAGATAAAGTACCTGCCGTTCCTCATGAGTCTGGGGTTGGGCATAGCGCTGAACAACGCTCTGGCAGCATTCGAGGGATTCCTCGGCAAGCCGAGCGAGTTCGTCAGGACGCCGAAATTCGGCCTGGAGCAGTCTGCCGACAGTCGCTGGAAAAGGCGCGCCGGCAAGCTGGCCAAGAAGAGTCGCAAGGCGTGGCAACCGTACCTCGAGCTGGCTTTCGGATTCTACATGCTCGGGTGCATCATGATGTCCCTGCTGCAGTATCGGGTGACGGTGGGTGTGCCGTTTCTGGCGTTGTTCATGGTGGGTTATTTCTACGTAGCGCTGATGTCCTTCTATGGCCAGCGCGTTGCCGCGGGCCAGCCAGGCGCCGACCAGACGTCCGAACAGCCGGAGCCGCAAGCCGTCAAGCAGTCCGACGCGGGGTCCTCCCAGATGTGATTCATCGGGCAGGGGGGCTAATCACCTTACCGAGCTTCGGGCAGGCGAGCGAATGACCGTTCCTTTCCTCCGGGGCGGCTCTCACCGGCGGAGGCGGGCCGTGGCGGTTACGGCTGGCCAGGCTTACGACCGAGGCCCTAAGCCCGAACCGACCGACGGGAGGTGCTCGAGCTGCTCCCACTTGCGGCGGATTTCGTCTTCGACCGCTCGGATTTCGTGGCGCGGCCTTTGCTGTGCCCACGCCTCGGCAAGACGACGCTTGAGCCCGCGGAGTTCCGATTCCAACGCGGCTGCGTGATCCTTTGCGGCTAGCATGCTCCTTTCCCTTATTCGTCAGACCCCGACGGCGTTGCTAGCGGTCGCCTCGGCGCCTTACGAGCCGGGTGGATGATTGGTCACCGTCCAAAGCAAACTGATCCCGGTGAGTCCAGAGACTCGACGGTCCGGCGCTGCACGTCCTCTTGCCCTGCGCGTCCCGATGGATCGACACTTCGCAGCCGGCTCAAGAAGTCGAGCCAAAGCACTTCTGTGCAGCACGGCAGGCTCGTGACGGCGTGACGCTTTGCGCGGCGTCCTCGCGGATGCTCCACCCGCCCAGAACCCGCCAATCCAAGGTCAGATACGATTCAGACCGGCGCGAGTCAAACCGAGGCAACGTTGCGTCCGAGAACTTACGGTAAGCTCGTCAAGTCTCGAAAGGCGTGACCGTTTGAAACTCCCGGATCTTCTTGAGAGGCCCCACGCCCGTAGAGGCCCCCGGCGCCTTAATGCAGTGGGCGGCCACGGCGTTGCCCAGAGCCGCCGCATCCGCGATCGAGCTCCCCTCGCGCAGCCCGGCCAAGACCCCCGCCGACCAGCACGCCCCAGCACCCGTCGTATCCACCACAGCCTCAACCAAATAGGCCCGCGTGTGGCACTCCCCGCCCAGCACGTCGCGGCAGAAAGCGCCTTCTCGGCCCAGCTTGATCACGGCGTTCCTGCAACCCCGGTCCTGAAAATATCGGGCCATATCCGAGGGCTTGTCTTCACCGCTGATGGCTTTGGCCTCCGGCTCCGATGGGATGAAGTAGTCCAAGTGCGGCAAGCACGGGTGGATCACCTCGCGCCATCGTACTTGAGAGGCGGCATCGGTATAGACCGTATCCAGCAGCGTGGTCACGCCGGCCTGTTGGGCCTCGCGCAGGAGACGCCCCGTTTGCTCGCCGTCGATCGTAGCCATCACCATCGTCCCGGTAAAGAAGCAGAATCTCGCTTGCCGCACCATCTGGAGGTTAACGTCGTTGAAGCACATCGTCGCGTTCGTACCCATGGTGTGGATGAAGCTTCGCTGGCCGTCCGAGTGCACGCACACGAAGGTGAAGGGCGTGCTCGTGCCCGACTCGCGGATCACGCCCTCGACGCCGATCCCGTGCTTCTTGGCTTCGCTGAGCACGAACTTGCCGAATATGTCGTCGCCGACCTTGATGATCAGATCGCAGCTGAGCCCCATCTTCGCCAGCGCGATCGAACAATTCACCGCGTTCCCGCCCGTGGTGAGAGTCAAGTCGTCGAACAGCCTCAGGCCGCCCCGCGGGGGGAACTCGTCCACCGTGCGAGCGATGACATCGACCGTACAAATCCCCACATTGAGAATCTCGTTCATCTCAGGGCACCTCGAAGACCTGCAGAAACGGCCAGCGGCCTCTTGGGCTGCGCTTTTCAAAGACCCTCTTCAGGCCTGCTTCTTCCAGCTGCAAGAACTTGTCCTCATTCAGCTCCGCCGGAAAGCCGTATGTCGACCCGAGCCGCCGGACCTCAGCCCAATCAACATACACGTGGCTGACGCCTCGCCCCCGCAGCCACGCGATCACATCTGTTGGGTCTTCGCTCCGGCGAATCACGCTTGCCAGTGGACTATCGTTGAAGACCACGTGGTAGTAGCACGGTCGATCAACGTAAAATGTCCTCGCCTCGCCGACGAGCCACACCGTCGCGTCCGGTGGGGTGTTTTCGTTTACCGGGTTGTTCCACCGCAGCCACTCGATGGCCACGTGCGGATCACGCCGCTGACCGACAGCGTCGTGGCTGTGATCATAATAGAGCCTGCCAACGCGGTAAAGGTTCGCCCCGACGCCGAGCACGATCAACCCGACGATTCCCAGACGAACGGGGCCATAATCACTGACCAGCACGGCACGGGCCGCCAGCACTGTTACGGGTACGATCAAGGGCACGGCGAACCGGGCATACAGGTGCGTGGCGGTCAGCCAGACGAGTACCTGCGTGGCGATCATCAAAGCACAGACCGCGTCAATGGTCTGTCTGCGGGGGCTAAACAAGATTAGTGGCGCCAGCAGCAGCACCATCAATCCGATTCGCGGCTCCAGAAGCACGCGCTTCAAGAAGATCTCGACCCGCGTCGGGATCGCCGCCTCTTCGGGTGTGGGCGAATGACCGCGGCGCCATCTCTCGTCGAGCTGATCATTCCACACACCGGCCTTGGCCCCGAAAACCCGGTATCCCAGTGGAAAGACCGGGTCACCGGTCATCAACGCATTCCTGAGCAGCCACGGCCCTACCGTCAGGCCGGCGCCGACCAGCACGAGCATCGGGGGCCACACCCACCGGGTCTCTCGGGTGGATGTCCCAGCTCCAAACCGCCGCAGACATGCCGTTGCGAACACGCCCAACCCGATCGGCAGCAGAAACATGGGCGCGGCGATGTACTTGAACCCGCAGCTCCAACCTGCCAGCATGCCTGCAGCCAGCGCCCACCTGAGCCGTTGCTGCGGTTGCTTGACGTACCGGCAGAGCGCGGCCAGCGACATCATCCCGAACATAAGCATCCCGTTCTCGACGAACGCCACGCCAGACAGATACGTCAACCACGGGCATGCCGCGGCCAGAACGCCCGCCGCCGTCCCTGCCTGCGGGCCGTACTCACGGCCCGCCAGCCATGCCGCCGCCACCGTCAGAACGGCGAGCCACGCATTCAGCAGCTTGGCCAGGTGAGCCCCGCCGTACGGATCCCCCTTGAGCACCATCGCGAGCAAATAAAGCATCTCCGCGTTCAACGGGAAGTTGCTGTACACGTTGTGCGGCAGGAAATGAATCCGCCCCGCCTGGAAATACTCTTTGGGCACGGCGAGGTGGTACTCGAGCACGTCGTACCCGCCGGCCTCCTGACCCCAAGGCATGCCGGGCGGCATGGTCGCGGCCAGCAGCGCGATGGCCAGAAAGGGCATGGCTAGCAGCCACAACCAACGAGTGATCGTGTGCGGCGGGGGCGGCGCCGAACGTTCCCGTTGCAGCAGCAGCGCGAAGCGTGCTATACCGACCCCAAAGAAAGCGCCCAGCAAGACGATCCATATCCACTGATCAAGCCACCCGAGAAGTCCGAACGCCAGAAGCAGCAGGGACAACCCGCCCATGCCGGCGGCTGAGCCCAGCAGGATGTGCCAGCGGATCGGTGCGTTGCTCAGGCCCAACGGAACCACTATCCACATGCCCGCCCCGGAAGCAGCCACAACGATCAGACCGGCCAGGATGCCGTCCGTCAGTGCGATCAGACCCCCGAAGAGCGACTGGCTGAACACGACGCATGCCACAAGGGCCGCCGACAGCACAATCAGCACCACCCGGTCCACCGCGGACGTAGCCCACGTCGGACGTGCCGCCGACTTGCCATGATGCTTTGGGCTTGGGGCAGGCCCCGGCCCACGGAAGCTTGGGGCCGGCGGGTCGGGCTGGCCCTCGGGCTCGAGCTTCGGGCTGAAGCCTTCTCGGCGGCCGGTCACGCGCTAGTCCTCGCTGTCAAGCTCGAATAAGCGGCGCAGTGTTTCAGCGTAAACACGAGCGCTGCCGTTGGCTGCTTTCTCGTTCAGCGTATGCGCCGGCTCGTGAAGGACTTTGCGGATTACGCGATGCAACATCTGCTCAATGAGTTGGCGCTGCCGTGGTTCGAGGTCGGACAGCTTCGGCAGAACCCAGTTCAGCTCCTCCTTGCCGATGTGCTCAAGATGCTTGCGCAGCGCTCTGATCGTAGGGGCGACGTCGCGGCGTCCGAGCCACTGAGTGAACTGCTGAACGTGAGCCTCGATGATCCGGTCGCACCGGTCCAGCGAAGCCAGTCGCTGTGCCACCGTAGATTCCGTCAGCGTCTGCAAATCGTCGATGTTATAGAGAAACACGCCCTCAAACGCACCGACCTCGCTATCGACGTCACGAGGCACCGCAAGGTCGATAATCAGCAGGGGCCGGTACCGGCGTCGGGCAGGCACCGACGCGAACTGCCTGCTCGTGACGATCGGCTCACGCGAACCCGTACAAGTAATGACGATATCGGAGGCCACAAGATGCTCGATCAGCCGATCGAACTCAACCGCACGGGCGCCGACACGAGCGGCGAGCGCTTCGGCCCGGGCGGCCGTCCTGCCCGTGACGCACACCTGCTCTGGGCCTTTCGCCATCAGGTGCTGCAACGTCAGCTCGCCCATTGCTCCCGTCCCGATCATCAGCACCACCTTGTCGGCGAATCGCGAGAATATCTGCTCGGCGAACGCAACCGCCGCGCTGCCCACACTGACGTGTCCGACGCCGATCTCGGTTTCCGTGCGGACCTCCTTAGCCGCTGCGAACGTACGCTGAAACAGCGACGAGAGCGCTTTGCCACACGTTGACTCGCGCTGGGCGATCGCTAGCGCCGCCTTGGCCTGGCCGAGAATCTGTGACTCCCCCACGACCATCGAATCAAGCGAGCTGACCACTCGAAACAAGTGCCTAGCCGCTTCACTGTCCTCATGGTGATAAACGGTCTCAGCGAATTCGTGAGCGCCGAGACGGCGAGACTCCGCCAGCAGGCGCACCGCCTCCTCCAGACGCGGACGTCCGTGCACCGGCCGGGCCAAATACAGCTCCGTCCGATTGCAGGTCGATAGCAGGACCGATTCGCACTCCGGATAGCGCTGGCGGATCGTCCGCAACGCACCGACACACGCCTGTTCGTCGAACGCAAGCTGCTCCCGAATCGCAACCGGCGCCGTCCGATGATTACACCCGATGACGATGATTCTCATCCGTTCGTTCCGTCAGAACACGCCTCGGAAAAGCGTTCCGCCGATGAGCCCTGCCGAAGCCCTGGTCACGAGTGGGACAGCCAAGCCAGGTAAATCGTAAAGCTCAGCACCGTCAGCGCTGATCCGATGGCGGCGGATGCGGCTGCCTTCGGCCCGCGGAAGCTCACCCGCAACCAGATGGCCGCCAGCGCCACAGCATACACCAGCCAGAGCCCGATTGTCGGACCACCTCGTTGCAGACTCCGCCACGGCTCGTCCGACTGAGCCGCTTTACAGAAGCCGGTCAGCATCCCGAACGTCAGCAGCGGAAAGCCCGCTGCGACGGCGCCGCGTCCGAACCGCTCCAGCGACTCCAGCGAAGGCACTTGGCCGAACAGCGTGCTAACTTGCTTGCGGCGTAGCATGCGATACATGATCAGGTAAACGATCCCGGCGATTCCGCCGGCCACCAAGAACGCCGCCGCAAGAGCCAGAACAATACCGTGCCCGACGACGAACCAACTTCTATATTGGTCACCCGCCTGGCCGGTACCCAGCATTAACAACGAACCGATCTGGAACGCCGCAGCCATGGGTAGGAGGAATGCATCAATGCCTCGCAGCCTCCCCGACAGATCAATCCCAGCGGTTTCGAGCGCGATCAGCAAGGCAATCAGAATCATCGCGTCGAAGCCGGAAGAGATGGCCTGAATCGTACCCAGCGCCGCCACGCGCCAGATCAACAACGCCGCGTTGGCAACAAGCCCGTGGGCGAGCATCGCGCGAAGAACAGCCAGCTGCCATGGCTCCGGGCGCCGGACGTGAAGG
>CAYGAN010000174.1:6350-9911 GCA_964347585.1 uncultured Planctomycetales bacterium
TCCGCTTCTTCCAATTCAAGTGCGTCAAGGATCGCCGCGCCCGCTGCTGACACGTAGAAGACCAGTCCCATCGCCATCAAGAACAGCTGCCAGTTCGTGGGCATCTTGACGCGTTCCCCACGTAAGCGACGCGACCCCTCGCACCTTCAGGCTAGTGTGCTCCCGGTTCGCTCAGCACGGCTATGGCGCGCTCCGACCACGCCCGCCACCCCTGCAAGTCCTCGTTCCTGAGAAGCTCGAGCGAGTAATCGCTGCAGAGGGTCTCAAGGATCGCGCGGCGTGCACGGCCATCGGCGACGCGAGAAAGAACCACCTTGCGCAGCCGCGCAAGCTCGTCCAGCAAGACCGCGTACTCCTCACCGAAGAGCGATTCAAGCTGGCGCCGAATACTCGCCGCCAGTTTCGGACTGGCACCTCTCGTCCCGACCGCAATCTGCAGCCGCCCTCTGCGGAAACAAGCCGGCATGAAGAAATCGCAGCCCGGCGCGTAGTCCGCTGCGTTGCACAGTGCACCCCGCGCGCGAGCGTCGTCGGCGACCTGGTGGTTGACGCCCGTATCGTCCGTGCACGCAAATACCAGCGATGCGCCGTCAAGCAGGCTCGGATCGTAGCGCCGGTGGTGCAAGACAACACCATCGCGCTGCGCGATTTCCTCCACGACACTCGGACTGACAACGTGCACCTCGGCCCCGGCTTCGCAAAGCGAAGCCACCTTGCGCGCCGCCACCGACCCGCCGCCGACGACCACGCACTTCCGGCCGCACAGCCGCACGTAGATCGGGTATAAGGGCTTGCCGGCATCGCTCACATTGGCCCGTCCAATCGTTGTGCTGTCCAGACCTCCGCGGCGGGACCCGACTCCCGTCGCATCGCAGAAGCGCGGCCCAAATACCGGGATCTTGACACAAAGAGTCACGCGCCCGGTGGGCAGCGATCATCCCTGCATGGACGCCCGTCCTGACCACCGTGCCCTCTTGCAACGCGCCGCCAGTTTCAGCGCCGCTACTCGGACTTGAGCCTTCTGCTCATCAGTTCTGCGATCGCGGCCCGTGGGTCCTTCCGCTGGAATAGCACGCCATAAACCGCCTCGGTAATAGGCATTTCCACATTATATCTTTGAGCGAGGGCCATCACACTGCGGGTGGTGGCGATGCCCTCGATCTCGGAGTTCGTGGACGCGACGACCTCGGCCAAGCTGCGGCCCCTGCCGATCGACTCTCCCGCTGATCGGTTGCGTCCGAAGGGCGAGACGCATGTGGTCACCAGGTCTCCCAGGCCGGCTAGGCCCGCCGAGGTCTCCTCGCGCGCCCCCATGGCCTTTCCCAGACGCGTGATCTCCACCAACCCCCGCGTCAACAGCGCAGCCTTTGCATTATCCCCCGCGCCCAGGCCGTCGATGATTCCGGCAGCGATCGCGATGACGTTCTTAGTCGCCCCGGCCAGTTCGACCCCCAGTAGGTCGGTGTTTGTGTACACACGAAGCCACGGCGTGCGGAAGATCTCCTGAACACGTCCGGCAAAGGCCGGATCCTCACTCGCGGCCACCATCGTCGCAGGCAGACATTGCGCCAGTTCATGAGCAATCGTCGGGCCGGAGATCGCCGCCAGCTTCACCCGCCCGAGGATCTCCGCGATGATCTGCGTCGGACGCAGCAATGTCTCGTTCTCGATCCCCTTCGTCACACTGCAAATCGGCGCCTCTCCGTCATACGACGAGGCCAGCTCGCACCAGACTCCTCGCAGGTGCACGCACGGCACAGCCGAGATGATGAACTCCGCCCCTGCCAGCGCCTGCGTGCCGCTGGCCGTAAGCTCCGCCTCGTCGGGAAACCGATGGCCCGGCAGGTATCGGCGATTCTCTCGATCATGCAGGAGCTGCTCGACGTACTCCGGCCAGGCACTCCAGACCGTCACGCGCCATCCCTGCTTTACCATGAGCATGCTGCAAACGGTGCCCATCGCGCCGTCGCCGACGATCGTGACCTTCCCTGACATGATGGATTGATCCCCGAAATCTAGCCGCCCGACCATTAGAACGCCCGCACGGGACCGACACAAGCCGGGCCACTCGGGTCACACGAGCGCTTGCAGGGCTCGCAGGCCCCTCCGCCCTCGAAATCGGTCACAGCAATGTGTGGCAGCCGATCAACGCGAGCCGCACTGGCTCGTGCGATTTGCGATCGATTTGTGTGGACTTGCCCGCATCCCCCGGTGTGACGCCTCACCCGCTGCGCTGCTCCCGCTTCTTCATCCGCTCGACCACTTCGGTGACATGGTCCAGATAGTCCCGCGCCTTGGCGCGCTCGTCCGCCGTAGTGCGCGAGACGACCATCTTCATCCACTCATCGGACCGGGTAGGCAGCCCCTTGGAGAACGGGTCCACCAGCGCTTTGCCGGTGTCTCTGCGCCGAAGATGCCGGCGAAACTGGTCGTAGTGTTTAACTCGCTCCTCGACGAAACTCCCGCGCCGCTGACTCGACAACTGCCGATACAGGTCAACGTCCTGCATGAGTTGGTCCTTGGCTACCTCGAACACCGCGTCGCGGACCTGGCTGCGTTCGCTCTGGGGCATCCTATCGAAGGCCCGCGCCAACGCGTCACGACGCTCAGGAGGAGTATAGTGTCGGAAAATCTCAAACAGCCTCACCTTCCGCTCTTGCATAGGGAGTCTCGCCAGGCCGCGACGATGGGCCATGAACGTGGCCACCTCCTCAGGCGAGGCCGTCTCCAGGTTTGGCACCGGCGGCGCAACGATCAGGTCGTACAGCCAGAACGCCCCCAGGATCATCACAACGCTCGCCCCGACACACGCGGCAACGATCGAAACCTGTCGCTGATTGCCCGCCAGATACCGGGTAATCTCATCTTTCAGAGTCTTCTTGGCCATCGCAGCTTATTCCCTCATCAGGGCCCGACCCTCAACGGCGGGACGAGCTATCGCATCCCTCTCCGGGCGGGATTCCCCGCGAACGAGTCAATTCCTTTTGACCCAGATCAGCCCCTTCGTCACTCCCTGACTCGGCAGCTCGCCCACTAGCTCGCCGGCGCTTGGCCCTCCGCCCAATTGTCAGCAGCCACGTGAAGATCAACGTAGAGTGTCAGGTGTGAGCCATAAACCCTGGGCCCGCCATGAAAAGGCTCGTAGTCGTAGATCATTGGGGCATCCGCCGCCCCTAAACCGACCCCCCACGCGCTGGTTAGTGGATTGTCATCCACGCGCCAGCCGTTCAGAGACTTCTCCCATTCGTAGCTCGTGCCCTCACTCTCAAAATACGTCGGGTAGCCGTTGAGTTGGGCAACCATCATCGTGTTCTCATCAGCCGGGCACTCAAACACGCCCTGCTGCCCGGCCACCTGCGCTTTCAACCCCTCGTAGATGGACGCCAGCGGCTCGCGGCCCTGCTGCTCCGCGTCCTCCTTCTCTCGGGTCGGCAGGTCCGCACACCACGGAAAAACATCGTTGTTCTCCCCGAGGTACGCCCGCATCGCCTGACCGATGGAGCGCAAGTTCGCCATACACACCGACTTCTCGGCGCTTAGTCGCGCATGCCCCATCGACGG
>CAYGAN010000175.1:0-4947 GCA_964347585.1 uncultured Planctomycetales bacterium
CGAGCCCAAGAGGGCCGCATGAGATCACGTTCCCTATTGTGTGGAGTTGTTTAGTCTCTGGGTGTCCCAATACGGCGGGAGGATCCCTTAGCGGAATCTCGAAGCGGGGGGTGGGTCAAAGATGGCCGCAGCCGCTTGCCGAGCCATCGTCCGGCCAAGGGCGCACTGTTGGCGCTGGACGTGCAGGCAGGCATCAGACGCTGGCGATTAAGCGCTGACAGATCTCGAGCTTCCCTGGTTGGCTCTCAATTGGCCGTAGGAGGATACTTGATCCTGTGATGATGAACACAGTCGGACCACTAGCCCCCATGCCCGCTCCGCTTCTGGCGGCACGTGGGCGAAGGTGTCTCGTGAATGCCTGTCGTAAGCGCTCGGTCGGCAACTCGTACCAAGGGGGACAAAGCCGCCCGCGTTAGGCTCCGAACGGCTTCATGCTTCGCGATAAACTCGGCGAACGGGGGCGAGTATTCATAGTACGCCGACACGAGGGCCTTACCAGCCGCGTTGCTCATCAAGAATCGGTCCCGGAACTCACGCAGCACGTCGACTTGCTCAGCCATCGGCGTCCCGTAGGCGGCCGTCGCGATCATGCAGCGGTGGTACCCCCTTCCGGTGAGCTCCAGGACTTGCTGCGGCGCATACGAGTCATCCGACTGGATTCTCACGATGGCGTCATACCTGCGCTGGTCAGACGGGCTGAATGTGAGCGTGAGCGAGACGGCGCTGTCGATGTAGATCGGCAGCGGGACCCCAGCCGCTGGGATGACGTTTCCCTCCCAATCGAGCGAGAAGTTCGCGGTGTCTGACAATGTGACCTGTTGGAGGTTTAGCGCGTCCAGTGAGCTGCTGGTGATCACGAGCTTGACGCTGGCGCTTTCCCCTACGAGGACGTCCCCGAAGTCGTGGTAGCTGGGCGTCGCATAGAGAGGGTTGGACAAATGGCTGTTGAGTGTCGCCCGCCCGCCCGTGGCCAGGTAGAAAGGTTTGGCCGTACCCGTCACCATCCCCTCGCGATAGGTGACTCCCTGCTTAAGGGATGCTCGTGAGGCGAACCAGTCGTAGAAGCGCATCATCTCGGCGCTGGCCAGGCCGCCCTTCGTCACGAGGATCGTGGCCAGCCGAAATGTCTCTGTCGAATGTGAAAAGGCAGGGGCGCGCTCGCCCATCTGCGCGACGACGTCCGAGCCAGTGATGTATGTGACCGGCCCCTCCCAGATCTGGTTATGGCCTACTCCCTGCTTCTGGTCGTTGAAGACTGTATGCGTACCGACCTCGTTGGCGGGTATCAGTCCCATCAGATACAGCGTCAGATCGGAGTACACCTTCGGGCTGAGGTCATTAGACAGCTTCCACTGATTCTCACCGATCTGAGTCAGCGAGAAGTTGAAGTTGAGGCCCTGCGTGCCTTTTCCCTCTCCCCAACCCATGATGGCAGGTGCCAGCGTTGACAGCGGCCAGTGGGGAATGGTCGAGTCCAGTGGGGCGAACGTCAAGAAGTTTGCCCAGTGGTGGCCCAGCTCGTGCAGGAAGCCTTCCGTCGCCGCATCAAAGAAGCTCGTGTTGGGAAAGACCAGGATCCCCTTGAGCTTGCCGTTGCTGCCGTACGCGGCCGTGTTGTCCCGAGGATCCTGGCCGATGTTCTCAACATTGTTGTGGACAGCGAAGTAGTACCGATTTTTGAAGAGTTCCTGAGCATAGACGATAGCGATGAAGTCGAAGACCGGCGGATAGAAGCGATACAGCTGCTTCGTTAGCTCCGCCAGCGGCATATCGTACGTGCCCTGCGTGTTGAAAAGGTGGGGGCTCCGGCGATTGTCGGAGCCTGACTGGAGGTAGGCGAGTGGGGGAATGTCGTCTGTCAGAACCGGAACGAAGATGTTGTATTGAAAAAGCTTCTGGCCTGCGTCGTTGTAGCCCCTCAGATAGCCCGCGAACCGTCGGTTGACGTCTGTCGGCTTAAGTCCGGCCACGAGTTCGGAAGCGCTCAGTGTGATCCCGTAGATGCCATTGCCACGGGCTGTCACGAGCAGCTCACTGTCGGACCAAACCGGTGCGAAACGGATCTGGTGGAAAGAGCCTGTCGGATAGCAAAGCAAGTCCACACTGCCCGTGGCTGAGTCCTTTACGATGTGTGGATCGAAGCGAGCCCACTCAAGGCCCGCGAACGAAGGGCAAGCACAAATGACGACAATAAGTATCGTCGTCAAGGCCTGCCCGCTCAGTCCGTGAAGAAGCTTTGCAGCCATTGCCGCCACCCGGGGCCACAGGCGCCACGCCGCCACGGCCGCCGCGCCCCAGCCCGCTGCTCCGGAATAGCGCTGCGCCCTATACGGCGCTGCGACGGTTCCGGGCCTTGAGCGCTACCAGCCCCATTAGACAGACAGTCCAGAAGAACGTCAGATTGCCCAGGCCCACGCCCCTGCCACATCCGTCGGGCGCCACAGTCAGTCTGGCCTTCATCAGGTACACGTCGTAAGGGTCCCATAGCGACATGATGAAGTATACAACCTCCCCGTCCTGTTCCACGTACAGCGGGTTCATATACGACCCGTAGCTTCCCGGAAACTGCGCACCCGTAACGACAGTCAAGGGCGATGACCAGGGCCCCCAGGGCTTGGGCGCTTGCCGCAGCTCAATGGCCTTGCTGTTCGCGTTCAGGTACATCATCGTCCAGGACGATGCCGCCTGGTTATACATGACCGACATTTCCCCAACGGGCGACGGGACGATCAACGGGCAGCTGAACTCGTCAGCCGACCATGTGGGCTGCCCGGCCTCGTCGAGGCCGGCGTAGTACTGGTAGACACGCAGATCCGTAACCGCGTCCGGAAGGACACGCGCCAGTTTCACACCCCCGACGCGGCCGGCGGTCGTGCCCCAAAGATAGATATAGTCGTCCTCGCCTGGCCCTAGATCTGTGCGCAGGCTCGGGACGACCTGGCAGAAATTACTGTTCGGCGGGATCCGGAACTCGGGCACTACGGTGAACGTAGGGTCGCCGACCTCCCAGTAGGCTAGGCCGCAGTAATTGGCGAACCAGACGTCCAGCATGCCCCATGAGTTCAGAGACAGAAACCACGCGTAGATGCGGTTCCCGATACTGACGGCCCCGGTAGGTATTTCCGTCAGAATCTTCTCGGCCGAGGACGGATCCGCAGCGATGACCTCGCGAGCCCATTCGGAGTGACCACAGACGGACGAGCCGGTGATCCATCCGTCGAAAACAATGCCGTCGGACGGAGTGGTGTCGGTACTATACGCCATGACGTTGGACCGCCAACATCCACCGTCCTTGGGCAATTCTGCCGAGCACGTGTCGCCGAAAAGGAAATAAGTCTTCCCATCGTGGTTGACCATCTGGCCGAGGTCGGTCCCGCCGATCCCCACGGTGTCTGTGCGGTTGATTGAATCTGCTCCCGTGAGTCGAGCGACCATTTCAACATCTTGGACGCCGATGATTTGAGCCTGCGCCGGGACGCACGCCGCCAACACCGGCACGATTACAGCAGCAAACTGTTGCATCGCGTTCTCACCAATCCCCCAGTTCAGCAGGCTCAGAGCAACCTGGCGGCGATTCACCAACTTGCGCCGAATTGTTACCTCCGCCAACAAATGACGCTGCACAATAGCGGCGTGGCAACGTCGTCAAGAGCTGCGTGTCTGCGCTAGCCCGAGTAGCCGCCTCCGGGGACTATGCACCCTTCGTCACTCTCCCAATCACCGCAACAGAAATCCACATCCTTGCCGTATTCGGATATGCCAGCGTCCCACGAGATGGTCACGGGATCACCCGGGCAGACGAACCGCGGAGAGACCCACATGGATTGCTCCGGACCACCGATGCCGGAAGTGTCGAAGCGACACGAGCACTGGAGCGCGATCATGAAAACCACGAGTCGCCAACTGAGCAACCTACTAAGCCATTTGAGAAGGATTGCCATCCTTTCCTCTCCGAATGCTGCACGTTTGCGTGTGGTCGGCGACCCCGGACAGTGACGCGAGGTACGGTATTGACCGGAATTGCCGTTTGCCGTTCCGATCTGAAAACACCGGCCTTAAGTGCCGACCGCGGCCGCAGAACTTATGATACCGCGTCTTGAGGCTTGAGAGAACGGCTTTGCGACACGATTTTTGAATGTCGTTAAGCCAGAGCCGCCGCGATCAGTAGACTGGGCACTGTTCAGTTGGCACCGGAATAACCACCCTGAAAGAGGGCGCGCGACGCAGCCTACAGGGACCGTTCGCCACTTTTCCGGCTAGCCAAGACCCCTTACCGATGCAAGGTCGGCGCAGAATCGAGCCCAACGGACCGATGTTCTCCGTGTAGTTCGGAGGCGCAGATTCAAGCTGTAGCGCATTGTCGGGTACGACTGCGAACTGATGGTCAGGCCCCGGACTTGAAGATTGCCGCAGTTGTCGCGCGGGCTGGCGCGCTGAGCGCTGCGTGTTACCTGGAAACAAGATTGCAGTATGAGTGAGACGTGCCAAATGCATCTTCCCACGTGCAGCCGCAGTCCGTCCAGAGAATAGCTTGTTCAGAAGAGGGCAGAGTGGCCATTAGCAGGAGCCTGTCGCACAGTCGCTTCAACGTTATACCAAGAGAACACTTGCACCGGCATTGGGAGTCCTCGTTGGGGGAGGCATCGCAGCGTGCACATTTGGTGTGCTTTCCCTCAAAAGCTCCGCTTGCGGCACAATTGTCACGCCCTACCTACTTTGAGAATCGAGCCATAAAGCGAAGAGCGACCGTGCTGGCGATCGGGACGTGCGTATTGGCTGGCTCCTCGGGCTGCGATGACAAGGCATAGTTTCACGCCCTTGGCGATCTGCCCGGCGGCGAATTCGAAAGCAGAGCCGCGGCGGTCTCGGTGGATGGGGTAATGGGGTACCCACCGAAAAACCGACAGCCCGCGGCGATGGCCCCTTCCGCGACTGCACTGTCGCCCA
>CAYGAN010000175.1:4957-9868 GCA_964347585.1 uncultured Planctomycetales bacterium
GGCTGTTCCGCGAGGGCAGTCGCGCTGCGGTGTCGCCACTGGCGTTTCAGCGGATGGCTCGGTGGTCGTCGGGGAGAGCTGGGCGGGCGCACGCTCATTTGGAACACAAGCGTTTCTTTGGACTGCAGGTGCGGGCATGCAGCCTCCGGGCAGTCTGCCCGGCGGCGAGTCCAGCAGTTCCGCCGCGTCGGTTTCGGCGGATGGGCTGATTGTCGTGGGCCAAGCACTATCCGCGAACGGCCGGGAGGCCTATCGCTAGACCTCAAGCGGCGGAATGGTCGGGCCGGGTGATCTACCTGCCGGGGAGTTCCACAGGACGGCCTTCGGTGCTTCGTGCGACGGCTCGATCATCGTGGGTCAAGGCACCGCCGCGGCGGGAGGGGCGTTCGCGCGGACTTCCGGACCGAGAGGATAACGTGACCATTCCCGACTTCGTCATGCCGGGCTGTCACTCGTTTTGGTCGTGTTCTGTGTGTGCCAGTCCGGCGATTCGCATGTCGGGCGGCTGGACAGGGCTCTCAGTGACGGCCAGCGTCGCGGCTGGATCGTCGTCAGCATGCAGCACGACTTGGAACGGGTGTTCGCCGACTGACTGGAGCAGCTTGGAAGCCAGGCACTCAGCCGGCCCGCTCGTACGCACTTACCCGAATGCGGATGAACCGGTCGACCGTATTCACGCCGAGCTCCAGGCGGCGCTTGCGTGCCGCGCCTCGAAGCGTTCCCGCCCTATGCGTCGTCGCTGGCATCTGCCGGGACGAACTCCTATTGGACATGAGGGCTGAGCTGATGTTACAACCTCCGGGTTACGGGAATGGCAGGCATGTCTAGCCTCAAACTGCTGCTGCCAATCGCCACGGCGGTGCTGATCGTGATGCTGGCTGCCAGTGCGTTCTACAGGGGGTTCGCCGGCGTCGCGAAGGACCCCCAGGCACCCTCCGCCCGGCTGTCATCCTCACGGCCGAGGCACAACTCCACGAAGCTCGCGGGATCTGTGAGCTGCCGCGCGTGCCACGAGCGCTTCTACAAGCTTTGGGCGTCATCGCATCACGGCCTCGCAATGCAGCCCTACTCGTCGGAATTCGCCAGCCGGCGCCTGAAGCCGCAAGAGAGCGAGATCCAGATCGGCAAACATCGCTACCAGGCCGAGGTCGGAAGCGAGCAAGGCTGGATCATTGAGCAGGGACCGGACGGCGAGCGACGACTCCCGATCGCGCATGTCCTCGGTGGCAAGAACGTGTATTATTTCCTTACGCCCTGGCATGGCGGGCGACTGCAGACGCTACCCGTTGCCTACGACGTTCGTCGTCAGGAGTGGTTCGACACCGCTCGCAGCGGCGTGCGTCACTTTCCCGGCCAGGCCGCTGCCGATGAGCCGCTGCACTGGACGGCGCGTGAGTACACATTCAACACGTCCTGCTACAGTTGCCACGTCAGCCAGCTTTCCACGAACTACGACCTGAAGAGCGACAGCTACCACACGGTATGGGCCGAACCGGGCATCAACTGCGAAACCTGTCACGGCCTCGGCGCCGATCACGTGCGCATCTGCCAAAAAGCGCCGGAAGGGAGCCCGCCGGACGATCTCAAGATCATCAGCGCGAAGCCGTTCAGCGTTGAGCAGACAAACACGATGTGCGCGCCGTGCCACGCCAAGATGGTCGCGATAACAATCGGGTTTCGACCGGGTGAGCGATACTTCGATCACTATGATCTCATCGCGATAGAGCATCCGGACTTCTATCCAGACGGGCGTGATCTCGGCGAGAACTACACCTACACGCTGTGGCGCATGAGCCCGTGCGTCCGGTCGGGCCAGCTCGACTGCATGCACTGCCACACGTCCAGCGGGCGATTCCGTTTCAGGGACGAACCTAACCGTTCCTGCCTGCCGTGTCACCAGCAACGGGTCAAGAACGTGGCCGCCCACTCGCGTCACCCAGTTGAAAGCGAGGGCAGCCGGTGCATCGCGTGCCACATGCCGAAGACTGAGTTCGCGCGGATGTGGCGCAGCGACCACTCCATGCGCCCGCCGACACCGGCGGCTACGCTCGCGTTCGAGTCCCCGAACGCATGCAACCTCTGCCACGCTGACGAGGGCGCCGCCTGGGCGGACCGATGGGTGCGCGACTGGCATTCCCGCGACTATCAAGCGTCGGTAGTTCGTCGAGCTAGCCTAGTCGATGCCGCCCGCAAGCGAGATTGGTCGCGGCTCCCGGAGATGCTTGCCTGTGCGGAAGGTCCACAGCGGGATGAGATCTTCGCGACCTCACTGATCCGATTACTCCGCTCCTGCGATGACCAGAGGAAGTGGCCGGTGTTTGTCCAGGCCCTCAGTGATCCTTCGCCCCTCGTCCGCGGCGCGGCCGCAGACGCCTTGGACGGATACCTAACGCCCGAATCGCTCCCGCGACTCCTGAGGGCGACACGCGACGAGTTCCGGCTGGTGCGCGTTCGCGCAGCCGCGGCGCTGGCAGGGGTGCCGCCCTCCCGGCTAGAGGACCGTCAGCGCAAGGACCTCCAGGCCGCGACGGAGGAGTTTGAGCAGGCCATGCGCGCTCGGCCGGATGATCACACGTCTCATTACAATCTCGGGAACTTTTACGCCGAGCGCCGCGAGTTCGATCGCGCGATCGCGTGCTACCGTACCGCGTCGAAGCTTCGGCCGGACGACATCGCGCCGCTGGTCAACGCCTCCCTTGCGTACAACGCGATGGGCCGCAACAAGGAAGCCGAGCGGAGCCTCCGTAAAGCGCTGCAAATTGAACCCGACAGCGCCGTGGTCAACTTCAACCTGGGACTGCTGCTCGCCGAAATGGGGAGCTTGCGCGAGGCGGAATCGGCCCTGCGCAAGGCGCTGGCAACAGACCCTCAGTCTGCCGCGGCCGCCTACAACCTCGGCGTCCTCCTGGCGAGTGATCGGCTTGAGGAAGCGATCCACTGGTGCCGAAAAGCGTGGCAGCTGCGGCCGAACGAGCCGAAGTATGCGTACACACTGGCGTTCTACTTGCGGCGGGGGGGGGATATACAGGAAGCCATTGTTGTGCTTCGGCGGGCGGCCGAGCAAAGTGTGGCCTACGCCGACGTTTACGCGCTGCTCGGTCAGATCTACGAAGAACATGGCAGGCCCGAGAAGGCTATCGCTGTATATCGTCAGGCCGAGGCCAACGAGAAGCTGACGAAGCCCCAGCGACGGGCTTTCGCAGCCCGATTGCGAGCCCTGTCATCACGATGACCACGCGGTGAGCGCACGCCTCGCCGGACCGCGGCTCGCGCAGGTGGAAACCAACGGAGGTTGGCCCTGAAGATCGACAGCCGGAGTGCAAACGTGAAAAAGGGGCCGCGGGGCGCCACGCAGCGATGACCGATCTGAGCGAGACAACGGCGTGCGAGACTGCGCACGCGTCCGCGACCGTGCCTTACTCGGGCTGGGATTGATGGCCGATACGTCTTCAACCGCGCCATAGTTGAGTTCGATGCGTGACGACCGGAGATCTGTGACCGCTTTCGTCCATCCGGATGCGCTGCCGTGCGTTATGCCGAGACAACCCGCGGACTTGACACCCCACACACATCCTGTTAGAAGTCTATCGGACAGATTCACTCTATCATCTCCATCATCGGAGAGGGACAACAGTGCGAGTCGGCGTCCAGCCAAAGGCGGACCGACTGAGTACCCGCGGGTAGTGTGCCGCAAACCTAACGATCGATGAGTCTGTCAGCGTCGCCCGCCGCCGGCGTAGCGGCAAATCATTCTGGTGAGGGCAAGCCCCTCCATGCGGCCCGGAAGAGTATGCGCTGCATGAGGAAGTGATCGGGACACGGCGATCAAAGCGCGCTCTTGACAGAAACGGTTGTCTGGCCAGGGCTCGGCTCCTGCTATTGGGGCGAATCAGGAAAGACCAGCTTAGTGTGCGGCGTCTAGCGCCAGCGCGAATGGGAGGCTGGTCAACTAACACGATATCCGCAGCTTACGACCTTGACGCGGCTCACTTCATGGGAGTGTCGAATGCCGATCCGATTTGTCAGTGATAGACTGAAGCAATTGCACTGCCGGGTGTCGGAATTGCTGGCGTGGGCCGAGCAGGAAGGCGTCAAGCAAACGATGGGCTATTCGCTGGCTTACCTGGAGGGGCGTGATCCGTTCAGGGACGAGGCCACCGAGGCCCACATGGCCCCGCTTCTGGACTTCCTTCGGTGCCATCTCGAGCAGGACGCTCGGCTGCTGGAGGTCGGCGCTGGGACGGGGCGGTTCACTATTCCGCTGGCCCGTGCTGGCTTCCGAGTGGATGCCCTTGAGCCGGCGGCCACGGGACTCGAGACGATTGAGAAGAAAGCGCGAAAGCTTGGCCTGGATGACCGGGTCCGTTGCCTGTGCGGCTCGTACGAGAACCTGGCCGACCTCGGCGCCAACGTTTACGACGGCTGCCTGGCCCTTCAGTCGATCATGTACTGCGACGGGCTGGGGTCCGTGAGGCAGCGCGTTAGGGATTTGGCTGCCCTTGCCCGGTCGGTGCTGGTTTTCGATCTGGTGTCCAAATACGGCTACGTTCTAGCCGGCGCACCGGACGTCCCCGCGACGGCGCAGAATATACGAAGCATCTATGAAGATGCGAGGATGCCGGGCGAGGACACGCACCGCAAGGAACGCCTCTGCTTCGCAACCTACGATCAAGCAGTCGAACTGGCGGCCAGTACACCGCTGAAGTCGCCGAAGGTCATTCCCGTGTCGTACGACATGGTCCTGAAATCGCGGTTACCAGCGGCCGAAGCCATGGTCGTCGAGGAATTCTTCCGCGAGGATCCCAAGATGCGGGAGATGTCTATGTTCATCCTCGTCATGGCCGAGACGTGCAGTCGACCGGGTGACGCGAAGGGCAGATCGATGCTGGCCGCCAGTAATATCCACTAAGA